>CAZVJA010000001.1:0-89157 GCA_964626885.1 uncultured Planctomycetaceae bacterium
CCGACCGTCGGGATATTCGTAGGTGACGTTCATGTTATCGGGATATTCGCTGGCGTGGTCCGCGAGCATCATCCGCCCGCCGCGAGCAGTGATCTGCTTCGGCAGCGTCTCGACACCGAGTCCCCAGGTGGCCATGTCGAGATCGTGGATGCCGTCGTCGCCGATCTCGCCGTTGCCGTAGTCGCGGAACATCCGCCAGGTAACGTGGAACCGATGCGGATTGAAGGGACGTTTCGGCGCCGGGCCGAGCCAGCGGTCGTAGTCGACTCCCTCCGGTGGTTCGCCATCCGGAAGAGGTTTGACCTCGTTGCGAGTTTCCGCAGTCCAGGCCCGCGCGACCTTCACCTCGCCAATGACTCCTTCTTTGAGCAGTTGAGCGGCCTTCGCGGTCACCGGACTGCTGCGCATCTGGCTTCCCTGCTGCACCACGCGGCCGTACTTCTTGGCGGCGGCGATGATCAGCGGCCCTTCGCTGAAGACGTGCGAGATCGGCTTTTCGATGTAGACATCTTTCCCCGCCTGCATCGCCCGCAGCGCGATAGGAGCATGCCAGTGATGCGGCGTGGCGATGATGCAGGCGTCGACGTCCTTATCGTCGATGACATCCTCATAACGCGCGGTCCGTTTCGGCGGGGCGGATTGAAAGTCGCCGAGGAACCCCGCCATGCGGTCGATCTGCCGCGGGTCGACGTCGCAGAGCCAGGCGATGGAGACCGCCTCGCGCCGCCCGACGAGCCCTTTGACGTGGGTCGTCATGATTCCGCCGCAGCCGATGATTCCTAGACGGATCTTCTCCGGTTTCTCGGCGCCAAACAGATGGACGCCGCCGAGTGTCGCTGCCGCTGCGAATGTGGCGGCACCGGCCGATTGCTGCAGGAATTCGCGCCGTGTAGCGGTGAGGAAGGGCTGCGTGCTCGGATGGTCCGGTGTCATGCTTTCTGTCCTTTCCTTGTTCGATTTCGTCAGCAGAGTGTTTGCAAACCGGACGTAAAGTCTCCTCACTTCCCTCGCACTTTGAATTCCGCCCGTTCATCGAGTTCTTCCAGAATGTCGTGCAACCGCTGGGTCCACTGGGGTAGATCATCCGGAATCAGGTTGGGAGGAACGTGGATCGGCTCTCCCACCACCAGGGAGACACGGGTAAACATTCCGGGAATTTCCAGTTGATCCCAGCGGTGCGACAGCACGAACTTCCGCCGGGTGGCGACCGAAACCGGAACGACCACATAGCCGAGATGCGAGGCAAGCTGAATCGCCCCTCTCTTGACTACGTGGTAGGGACCATGCGGGCCATCGACGGCAATGCTGCCGCTGCTCGCCTGGGCGAAGGCCTCTTGCATCAATTGCAGGGAGTGATCGCAGCCGTGATCCGGAATCTGGATTTTGTCGTAGCCGAATCGGTCGCACATCGCGGCGATGACATCTCCCGGCGGCGAATCCGCGGTCACGACGCAACCTTTTCGCCCACGCAACAGCGGGAACAAGGTGATGAATTTGCGATGCCAGAAGGTCACGATGTGTGGCTGGTTTTCCGCCATCAGTTCATCCAGCAGGTCGAGACCTTCGTGCTGCTTGCTCCAGGTGGCGGACAGGGTTCGCAGCACCTGTGCCCAAAACCAGCCCCAGACTTTTGCCCGACGCGGCTTGCGCGGAGCAAGCATGACTTCGGTCGGCTGACTCATGTCCCACTGCCTCCACGCATGGCGATTCGGGCAAAGTCCGACGGAATCATTGCAGCGCGATATCCCTTTCGTCGGCGAACCGCTCTACCCTACAGCCTACCACACGGCGGCGCGGATCGCACGGAATCGCTGTTTCAGATGTCCCGCTTCAGACGCTCTCGTAGTTGTTTCGCCGGCCCAGATAGCGTGTTGGAAACGTGGACTACTTGCCGACGACGGCGGCGCGATTGGCGGTTGCCCCGCCGCGCAGCAGCCGCAGCGCCGTTTCCACCAGCATTTCTCCCGATCCTGCTTCAATTGTCGAGTTGTTCACTTCATAGCTGCCGCCGGCGAATGCGGCACGTGTCGGGATGTAATTCGTTTCGACGGCGTTCGACAGTTCGATCACCAACGTCGTTCGAAACGGGGAGCCCTGTTTGATCGCCAGCCCCAAATCGACAAAGACCTCCCCTGGCAAGCAGACGACCGCGACTTCGTCCCCCAGGCAAATCGCGTGCACATCGACCGGCAAAGACTCGCCAATGCCTGCCAGCGAGTGCGACAAGCCGGACCGGATCAACTTCGAGGCGTCAGCCACCGGCGTTTTGTTGCGGTACAGGTCGAGCATCACGTGTTTGTAGGCGATGACATGCTGATCAAAATCGATGCTCTTTCCGGATAACGCTTCTTTCAATAATCCTTCCGCGTGCTTCACGTCGGCAGGCGAGACTTCACGCATCGGAAGAAGAACCGTCGCGGAGCGGACGCTCAATACCGGATGCTCGACAACCTTCAACGAGGGGAGCGCGGAGCAGATCGTCTCGCCGAGTGAGCCGCCGATCACGTCGGTCTTATTCCGCTCCCGACGTGTCGGGTCGGAATGGTTGATATCGCCGCAGCAACCTGTTCCGAACACCGAGATCACTTTTTCGCCGAGCAGGGCACGCAGTTTCTGCTCGACGAAGTAAGGGTAGTCGGCGCTCCACTTCTCGCCGCCGACCGTATCGAGATGCAGCGCGAAGTTGCTCAACACACCCAGCGGCTCCTGCTTTTCTTTCGCGCGAAACAGCAGCAGCCCGACGTCCGGATCGATCGGCCCAGCCGCCTTCACCACGTCCTTGTTCTCCAGCGACATCCAGGTCCGGACGCTGCCGTCCTTCATCACAAAGCGGCGGTTGAACGAGATCGGTGCGATCTGCTGCGCGGTGCCCGCGGTGATTTCGACTGGAACGGCTGCCGCGTGGGCGTTCTCGATCGCTTCGACAGCGCCGGCAATGAGCTTCGCGGAATACCGTTCCGTGCCGCTGCCATTGTTCTCCGCAAGATGCTCGTAGAGATCGCGGCCGTAATCAGGGGAAGTGTGCGAATGCGTGGCGGAGACGACGATATTCGCGGCGGGGATCCCGGTTTTCTCCGAAGCACGGCGGCGAACCTCCCGCGCGAGATCGGTAGCGACCCCCGTGAGGTCGCAGACGACGATCGCCGCCCGTTCCTTTTCCCCCAGGAAAACGATCGCCTTGGCTTTCAAGGGGTCGATTATCCCCTTGGCCAGGCGCTCGTGGTAATAGCCCGCGACGGGAAATCCGAGCGGCGGGGTCGTATCGACCTCCGCGACGCCGACACGGATTGCGTCATCGGCGAATGAAACTTCGGAAGCGCAGCAAAAAACGAATGCGATTGCGATGAGGGAAATCATCAGCCAACGCGGGCATCTCATCGGAATTCTCCTCAGAAGTTCAGCAAAACGTGTTGTCGATCACGCGAGGTCTCGGCAATGGTGCGAGAACCCTTACGAGAGAGCCTGTCAGGCGCAAAATATCGCACGCATCCTCAATTACCGGCTGCCGCCGCCGGGGCAGTTTTTGTTGGTATGGAAGGCGGGTTATCCGACCCCGGCACAACACGCGTCAGATCCTCACCGAGAATCGATGGGCACCAGTGCCTTTCGATATGCTCGATGACCAGTTCGGTGCCACGCGTGTGGCTGACGTGCGGCGGTTGGCGAGGATCGTACATTGCGTCGGTGAGATCCCGCGCGAGCGCCACGTTGAAGCCGAGGTATTTCAACTGACGGATGCCGAACGGCCGGCCGAGGACGCACATGTTGGTATGCACTCCCATCAGCACGACGTTGGTGATGTTTTCCTGGCGGAGAAAGTTGTAAATCTCCTCGCCGCTGTCGCTGACGCCGTCATAGCCGATCATCTTGATCCCCGCGTGCTGGCGGTCGAAAACCTTCACCGCTGGGCCGACCACCGGATCGTCGCACGGTTCTTTGGAGACATCGACGGGGATCTCCGGCTCTTTTTTCGGGTCGAGATGGCACCACGGTTTGAGGGGAGCCGGCGGATCGAAATGCTTCGCCTGCTGCATCCGCCGGCGGTAAGGCGTGTCGGCGTATTGGTCCATCGTGCCGCTGGGGGCGTGAATGATCATCACACCATGGTTGCGGGCGGCGGTAATCACCTCGTTCATCCGCGGAGCCATCATATCGACCCGCTGGGCCGCCGACTGGCAGTAATGGTTATTCCACATGTCGCAGATGATGATCGCGGTTTCGGAGGCCTTCCATTCGGTCACCTCCTCGACCGGTTTGAACTCGCCGCTCTTGGGGGCCGACTCTGCCCGGCTGCGCAGCCGAAGCCTCAACGTTCCCGGAACCTTTGGCCTGTTGGGAATCGGCACCAGTCCGGTTGTTCCGGTCGCGGGCGGAGGGGAAGTTTTCGCGGCCGATTTGTCGGCGGTTTTCTCATCGGCGAAAAGCGGTGAGACCGCGATGACGAATGAACATGCTGCGATCACACACCGGGTGATCCATTTGGAAGTGGAGGGAGTGAAGGCCGGTCTCATGGGGCAAATCTCCAATGGGGAAGGCGTCTCTTTGCGGAACTTCACGATACGCGAAAAGACCAGAGGACGCAAAGTGATTGTTCCGATACCGCGGGAATCATCGCACAGACACTCGCATTACTAATCCGCTGCCGTCATCTGCTTTACCCATTCGTCGAGGGATCGCGCTTCACTGACGTTCGAGATCCCGACCTGCCGCGCGATGCCCAGAAATTGATCGAGCATGCGGGTGCGGTCCGCACCGGTCACGCGATTTGTCGCGAGCTTCACGTACCAGACCGGCAGTCGTGCCGTGCGCACACGCAGTCGGATTTCGTCGTTGTCCGCGAGCCGCTCCGCTTCGTCGAGCAGTTTCCCCCCTTCCACCAGCAGTTCATCGGTCAGGTACTTGGCAGTCGGCCGATCGAAGATGTAGGCATGCACCCCTTCGGGCTGCACTTGCCGCTGCACGAGTGCCATATACTCGCGGATCGGTCCGGCCGCTTTCCCATAATAGGCGGCGAGAAACTCGTTGGTGTGGAGCTCGACATCCGCTTCGGGATTCCACAACAGTTTGGCGAAGAGATACGCCCGCAGCGGTTCCATTTCGCCATGTCCGCCGCCGGAGTAGTTCCCCTGCTCGAACAACCCCTTCACCCCATGCGCCACGAAGAACCGCACGTTCGCTTGCAGCACGTTAAAATTCGGAAACGGCTGCTGGTAGTGCCCGAAGTTCGTGGTGTAGTCCCACACGTAGAGGAGCGGAGCCACCGGCTGCCACGCCTGAATATCTTCCACGAAGCGGCGGTTCTTTTCGTTCGGACACTGATCGAACGGATGTGCAAAGCAGCATTCTATGGAGCAGAGCCGCACGATGACGTTCTTATGGGGACGGATGCTCCGTGGTGGTTTGCGGGTGTATTGATAAGCGAGCGTGTCGATGCGGATGTTGGGGTATTCTTTCTCGATTGCTGCGGCGATCGCGTTGACAAACTTGAGCAGCGACGCCGCCGGACTCCCCTCGGCATCATCGAGCGCTTTGCATTGCGGGCACTGGCAGTTGTTGAAGGTGTCGTTCTGCGAGACGCTGATGACCGTCGCTTCCGGATGTTCCTTGATCCACTGCCGCACGCGATCGGTGGCGATCCGCAGGACGTCGGGATTGGTGAGGCAGCGCTGCACGTAGCCGTTTTTCCGCTTTCCATCGATCAATGGAAAATATTCGGGATGAGTGTCGAACAACGCGGGGGGGATGAGCATGTCGAAGCTATGCACAAAGGGGAAATACGACACGATCTTCCCGCCGTGCTTTTCCGTGAGCGGGTAGCTGTTGCCATTCATGCGATGCCGGGCGGCGAAGTCGGCATTGTGCATGAATTCCGACCAGAAGACCTCGCGGTATTCGAGCGGCGGGGTCTGCGATTCATCAAGATCGGGGAGCACGCCCCGCGCGGGACGGGGCACCGACTCAAAATCGGGAGTAAACCAGCGAACGCCGAGCTTTTCTTCGAGCAGCGCGTAGACGCCGTACAGGGTTCCTCTCGGACCTTGGCCGGCGATGATCAGCCGGTTGCCTGCCGTTTTCAGCGTGAAACCGTCGGCTCCCAGACGATCCAAGGCGGCCGGCTTCTCGACGTTTTTCGGCAAGGCGTTTGCTCCGAGCACAATCTCATGCTCGGTCCGCTCGCCGTCGCTCGTCACAATCGGCAGCCGCGCGCCGCTCATTCGTTCCAGGTAGCGCTGTAACTCTTCAGCGGCGTAGCGTTCGGAAGGAATGGCATTCGCGGCAACGACGATTTTGTACGGACTCTGGCCGTTCTCAAACAGCGTGATCTCCGCGCGGAGCGTGGACGATCGCGCGGCGAGCAGCCAGGCAAAGACGAACAGCACCAGACGGAGTCTCAACATCGAAAAGCGGATGGCACACATGGTATGTTCTTTCCGCGGGGATGTTTGCCAGAAAAGTATCCGGTCGAGACATCGTTCAAACAACCGGACCATAAACCTCACCCCAATGGGCAGCCAATTCCTTTCCCCGGGCGAGCAACGACTTCGACTCGGCCTCGGCGAGCGGCGCGTAGGTTCGCGCCCACTCGATGGTCTGCTTCAGCTCGCTGTCGTCGTGCAGGCCGAGCACGACCGTCGATACGCCGGGAAGCCCTTGGGCATAACGAAACGCATTGTGCAAATCTTCCCGCGGGATGCGGGCTCCTTTGGGCTCTTGTTGCCCTCCGATGATTCCGCCGTAGACCTTCATGGCGGCTAGCGCCATGCCACGTTTTTGTCCTTCGGGCCAGACGGTGGTTTCAAAATCGTAGATGTGCCGAGCGACAAAGCTGACTGCGTTCATCATTACCTGAATCTCAAACTCGCGGAGCACCTGCAGAAACCGCGCTGGCCGATTGTGGCCGCTGACGCCGATAAACCGGACCAAGCCGTCGCGCTGTGCTTTGGCCAGGGCGGGCAAGATCCCCTTTGGTCCCAAGATCGCCTTCGGGGTCATATTGTCAGCCCCGAGGGAGTGGGCATAGACGACGTCCACCCGGTCGGTCTGCAACTCCTGCAGATTCTTCTTGAGCAGCGCCAGCGCTTTTTCGCCATCGGGTTCCCAGCACTTCGTCACCACGAAGGCTTCGGCCCGCCTGGTCTTCAAGACGTCTCCCAGGGCCACCTGTGCTTTTCCGTAGCCGGCGAACTCCGGCGCGGTATCGAAATAGGTCAGTCCCCGATCGAGACATTCGCCGTAGAACTTTGCCGCCTCGCGCCGTCCGCGGAATCCGGCTGGTGCCGTTCCCACGCCGACGATCGGCACTTTCACACCGGTCTTGCCGAAATCGCGCTGCGGGATCGATTGCCGCTGTTCGGACTCTTCTCCCCAAACGGGGACAACCCCCGCGAGTGCCGTTCCCGCGCCGGCCGACACCAGAAACTGGCGTCGCGTCACCATAGAAGCATGCTGCGTGTTCATGGTTTGCTCCTCATAGAGAATGAGACGCTCCCCACGAATGATTCTACCAGATCCCGGTGTCGGGATCACTCCGGCGTGCGGAGTTCTTCGCGGAGGCGGTGCAGTTTTTCGAGCGCCGCCAGCGGGGTCATCTGATCCAGATCAAGCCGGCGGATTTCTTCCAGCAGCGGATGCGGCGGGGGCTCGAACAATGTTAACTGCTGCCGTCGACCGCTTTGCGTACGGCGCTCAGGAACCTTCGGCTTGCCCGATTCGTCGAGATGTTCCGCTTCGAGCGAATCGAGAATCACCCCCGCGCGGTCGACCACTTCGCGCGGCACTCCCGCCAGCCGCGCGACGTGAATGCCGTAACTTTTGTCGGCCGCCCCTTCCACAATTTTGTGCAGAAAGATGACTTCGCCTGCCGTTTCACGAACGGCGACGTTCCAGTTGGCGGCGTGCGACAGGGTCTGCGTCAGTTCGGTCAGCTCGTGGTAGTGCGTCGCAAACAGAGTGCGGCAGCCGACCACGTCGTGCAGATATTCCGTCACCGCCCAGGCCAGCGAGATGCCGTCATAGGTGCTCGTGCCGCGGCCGATCTCATCGAGAATAACGACGCTCCGCGCGGTGGCGGCGTTCAAAATCCGCGCGGTCTCGGTCATTTCGACCATGAACGTGCTCTGCCCCTTCCCCAGCTCGTCGCTCGCCCCGACCCGCGCGAAGATTCGGTCGGCAATGCCGATCCGCGCTTCGCTCGCCGGCACGAAGGAGCCGATCTGCGCCATCAGCGTGAGGAGCGCCGCCTGCCGGATGTAGGTACTTTTTCCCGCCATGTTCGGACCGGTGATGATCTGCACGCGGCCATGCCCCGCCTCGCCGTCGGCACCAATGCCAAGCCGCACGTCGTTCGGCACGAATTCGCCAGAGGGCTTCAAGCGGTCGAGCACCGGATGCCGCCCTTCACGAATGTCGAGCAGCGGCTCACCGGTCAACTCGGGACGGCAATAGCGCTGCCGTGCCGCAAGCACCGCGAGCGCCGTCAATACATCGACTTCCGAAAGGACGCCGGCCGTCGTCTGTAACCGGCGCGATTCGCGCGCGACGCGCTCCCGCAGTGCGTTGAAGAGTTCTTGTTCCAGCGAGATCGCCCGTTCTTCCGCGCGGAGCACTTTCTCCTCGTGCTCCTTCAATGGCGGCGTGATGTACCGTTCCTGGTTCTTGAGGGTCTGCTTGCGAATGTAGTCGGCGGGGACTTTGTCGGCTTGTGCGGCGGTGACTTCGAGGTAATAGCCGAAGACCCGGTTGAAGCCGACCTTGAGGTTCCCAATGCCGGTCCGCTCGATTTCCTCCGCCTGATAGCGCGCGATCCACTCTTTGCCGCCGCGCGAAAGGGAACGCTGCTCGTCGAGTTCGGCGTGATAGCCGTCGCGCAGAATGCCGCCGTCGGTCACAACGAGCGGCGGCTCGTCAACAAGCGCCTGCTCGATTTCGGCGCGCACTTCGGGGCAGAGATCGAGATTCGCTTCGAGTTGCGACAGCAGCGCCGATTTTCTCCCCGCAAGCTTGGCCTTGAGTTTCGGCAACAGCGCCAGCGTGCGGGCGAGAAATCCGAGATCGCGCGGACTCGCCCGACCGGTGGCGATGCGGGCCGTCAGCCGCTGCATGTCGTACGTTTCTTCCAACTGCTCGCGGATCTCGCGGCAGAGAACCTGATCGGCGGTCAGTTCTTCAACCGCATCAAGCCGCGCGTTGATCGCCACGACGTCGGTGAGCGGGTTCGAGAGCCACTCGGCCAAGAGGCGTGCTCCCATCGGCGTCACCGTTTCATCGATGATGCCGAGCAGGCTCCCCGCGCGGCTGCCGTCGCGGAGGGTTTGCGTCAGTTCGAGACTGCGGCGGGCCGCCTCGTCAATGATGAGGGTCGTGCCGCGGCGATACGGTTCCAGCCGCACGATGTGACCGACCGCGCTCTTCTGTGTTTCGCAGACGTATTCCAGCAGCGCCCCAGCGGCCGTCACTCCGGGAGAGTCGGCATCGAGGTCGAACCCTTCGAGTGTGTTGGTGCCGAAATGATCCAGCAGCCGCCTTCGGCATTCGTCGCGGGAAAAGCACCACGCGGGACGTTCCGTGAGCACCAGATTGTCGCGCAGTAAGTGTCGCCCCGCGACAGGATCGGTCGCAGCCCCCTCGGAGATGACACATTCGGAAGGCTGAATGCGGCCCAGTTCGTCAGCGAGGAACTGCGGCTCGACGTCGGAGGTCAGAAACCGTCCGGTCGAGAGTTCCAGCCACGCCAGCCCGATGCGCCCCTTGACGACCACGACCGCCGCCAGAAAGTTGCTCGCGCGCGGGTCGAGGAGTGCGTCGTCGGTGAGGGTGCCGGGAGTGACGATTCGCGTCACTTCGCGCTTGACCATCCCTTTCGCGAGCTTCGGATCTTCCACCTGCTCGCAGACCGCGACGCGGCAGCCGGCCTGTATCAGCTTCTGCAAATAGTTGTTGAGCGCGTGATACGGGAAACCCGCCATCGGCACCGGGTTGGCGGAACCCTTATCGCGGCTGGTGAGGGTCAGGTTCAACAGCTTCGCCGCGGTGCGGGCGTCTTCATAGAACAGCTCGTAGAAATCTCCCATGCGGAAGAAGAGAATCGCGCCGGGATTCTGGCGCTTCACTTCCAGATACCGCTCCATCATCGGAGTGAGCTTCGTTCCGTCGGCGGGCATCATGCTTGTCGAGAATCGTCCTGGGGGGAATGGAAGGTTTCAACACGGAGACACTGAGGGCACGGAACAAACAAATACAAGCAGAATCTTTCAATAAGGAATACACGAAGGCAGGAAAAAGCGAGAAAAGTTGGAGATCAAGATTGGTGATCGTTTTTATTCCATCCATGCTGCGACGACGACCGCGAAACTCAACGATTCAACGCTATAGATGCTTGCTGTTTTTTCTTTCCCCTTTCCTGGCTTCCTGGTTTCCTTATTAGATCAGATTTCTCTTCCTGTCTTTCTATCTCCGCGAGCTCTGTGTCTCCGTGGTGCTAATGATTTTCAATCCTGCGGTTTCGTATCGGGGAAGAGCATGCTCACGCTGGTGCGGTCGTGGATCGAGCGGATCGATTGCGCGAACAGTTTCGCCACCGAAACCACCGTAATGTTCTCCGGCAGCGGGTCGAACGAATACTCGATCGTATCGGTGATGAACAGCCGCTTGATGACGCTCGCCCCGATCCGCGGAGCGGCTCCTTTCGAAAGAACCCCGTGGCTGACCGCCGCATAAATATCCTTGGCTCCCTGCTTCTTCAGCACGTCCGCCATTGCGATCAGGGAGCCGCCGGTGATGGTAAAGTCGTCGACCATCACCACGTTCTTCCCTTTGACGTCGCCGATGACTTCCAGCACTTCCGCCTGTTCGGAGTGGTCCTTCCGCTGCTTGTTGCCGATGACGACCGGCACACCCAAGAGCCGCGCGTAGGCGGAAGCATCCTTCGCGAAGCCGATATCGGGGCTGCACACCACCAGATCCGGCAGGTTGAGCGCCTGGATGTGCGCCGCAATCACGTGCCGGGCATACAGATGATCGACCGGGATCTGAAAGAATCCCTGAATCTGCGGGCTGTGCAGATCCATGGTGAGGACGCGGTCGGCTCCCGCCGCCTCGACGGCGTCGGCGCAAACCCGGGCGCGGATCGACACGCGGGGCTCGTCCTTCTTGTCCCCCTTCGCGTAGCTGAAGTACGGGATGACCGCCGTCACCTGCTGAGCACTGGCCCGCTTGAGCGCGTCGATCCAGAAGAGGAGTTCCATGAAGTTGTCGTTGACCGGGTAGTGCACCCCTTGAATGATGAACGTATCCTTGCCGCGGACGTTCTCCTTGATCCGTACGAAGACGTTCCCCTCGCTGAAGACGTGTGCCCGGCAAGGGGTGAGCCTCACTCCCAACTCGTTGGCGACGGCTTGAGCCAACAACGGATTCGCGGAGCCTGCCAGGACCGCCAAATCCCCTTGCGGTGCCTGGAACGACTGCGCGCGCGGACCGGGACCGGTGGAAAAAGAGGAGGGTATTTGCGACATGATGCGGACCGGCTCGTGGTGGTGGCGGAGAGGTCGGGTGGCCGGAATCGAACGCCGCGCTCCCCCCGGAAAACGAGGATTGCACGGCGATTACGTGCCGACCGGCACAAACTTCATCATATCGGTCACGGCAGGCAACTCAAGGGTTCGCTGATTGCTGCCGCACTTCACGACTTACGGCGAAATTGTGACCACTCGCCCCCCGCGTCCGCGTGAGTCGAAGCTGCGAATCTTCACCGCCCCCGTCACCGAAACCGGTTTCTCATAGAGTGGGGATTCGGTGGTTGGCTCCGAGCCGTTGGTCGTGTAACGGACCACTAGCCCCGGATACTCGATGTTCGCCTGCAGTTGCCCGTCCTTCACGACCGCTCCCGGCGGAGGGAGACGATAATCCCGGCCGCCAAGCAGGTTGTCGAGCCGCGGCAGTTCGTATTGCCCCAGCCGATTCGCGAACTCATTCCATGCGACGTCGAGTGCTTTGTGCCGCGCATCGGCCTCGTCGATCTTGGCCCACTCGGGCTGGCTGGCCCACGCCCGTTCCGCAAGGCCGATGATCTTGGGACAGGTGTAGTATTCGAGCATCTTCGGTCCTTTGATCGTCTCGTTCCAGATTTGTCCCTGGATGCCGATGATGTTCTTCAAGCCTTCTTCAGTGAGTGAGATGCGCGACCGCTGCAATTCGGCCGCGGTGTATGCCCGGCCGAGGGAATCGACGCGGGTCGATTTGAAGACATCTTCCGGCACCAGCTCAAACGGGCTGCGGGCATCCACGAAGCCTCCCCAGACGAGCCCCGGCTCTTTGGGATCTTTGTTGTAAGCGAGATCGAAGTAAAGATTTGACACGCTCGACAGCACGACCGGGAACCCGGCATTCGCCAGCCGATTGCAGAGGTCTTCGCTACCGGACAGGTTGTTCCAGACGTAGGGCGTGACCTGACCGCCGGCGAAGTCGGCGTACGGGTTCAGTCGCGCACCGCGTCCCCCCGCAGTCGGCTCGAGCGCCGCCTCCTGCCAGACGCCGGCCTTCAGGCCATGCTTCTTCAGGATTTCGTTGCAGCGGGTCATGAAGTAGTGATGCAGGTCGCGCGCACCCTTCAACTCCGGATGTTCCTTGAGGAACTTCGCGCAGACCGGCGAGCCTTCCCACGCGCCGTGCGGTACTTCGTCGCCGCCGATATGGAACATGATCAACGGCACATCCGCCTCGCGGTAGATGTCGACCAGGCTCTGCACGATCTTCTCGACGAAGTGATAGGACGATTCCTGCGCGACGCAGATGACGTTGTCCTGAAATCCCTGGGCCGAGTTGTACTTCGATTTGTCGTCGGGATCATGCAAACGGTATTCGCGTGCTTCGTCGAGCTTGCTCTCGGTTTCGAGGCGTCGCTCACGAGCTTTCATCGCATAAATCGCCGCGCGGGAGTGCGCGGGCATGTCGATTTCGGGAATCACGAGGATGTGCAGATCGTGCGCCCGGCGGAGCACTTCGATCATGTCGGCCCGCGAGTAATACCCGGTGCCGTGGTTGTGTGCCGGGTTGGGGCCGGAGCCGTACGACGGATGCAGCCACTCACCGCTGGTGAGGGTGTGCCCGCGCCGGCTGTGATATTGCGTCAATTCCGGCAGGCCGGGGATTTCAAACCGCCACCCTTCATCGTCCGAGAGATGCCAATGGAAGCGGTTCAGCTTGTAAAAGGCCATCAGATCGAGCAGGCGGAGCACGCTCTGCTTCGTGTGGAAGTTATGGCAGACTTCGAGGTGCTGTCCGCGATATTTGAATCGCGGCGCATCAATGATTTTCGCGGCACCGACCTTCACGCTCGACTGATTCCCGGCGAACGCCTGCGGCGGCAACAACGCCAGCAGGCTTTGAATGCCGTAGAACGCGCCGGCATCATCTGAGCCTTGAATATTGATTCCGGTTTTCGGGTCGATGCTGAGTTCGTACGCTTCGCTCCCTTTCGGGCGATCCTTCCCGTCGATGTTGACCCGTCCAACCGAGAGCATAATCGCATCTGCTCCCCCTTCGATTCCGGCAGTGACCTCGGGGGCTGTGCCGAACACGGTCTGGAGCTTCTTCGCCAAATAAACCGCCTCGCGCTTGAACCCTTTTCCGTGGACAATCTTCGTCTTGGCGGAGAGGGTCAGTTCTCCTTGCCCCGATTCGAAATGAATCGGCGTCGGCGTGATTCGCGAGACTTTGTCAGCGGGGAGCAGCGAGAGAGCCGAGTTCTGCTCGTATTGCCAGCCGGGAGTCGGGACCGGAGTTTGATCCTTGCTGCTGCGGCTGAGTTGCTCCGGTCGAGTGAACGGCTCGATGTCCACATGGGTGATTGCCTGGGGTTTCCCTTCGGGTCCGTCTCCTTTCTGGTAGACGATGTAAATCCCTTCGGGTGCGACGCATTCCTTAATGACCGGTTCTCCCCCTTGATAGCCGAAGGTTGCTTCAGACCCGGGGGCCAAAGGTTGAAACTGCTTCTTCGGCGTGATGCGGAAGAAATCACCGTTAAGCCGTTCCAGTTCGAAGGGGCCGTTAAAATCGACGATCGGCTCACCGACAAGGTTCAGCTGGCAGAAATAAATCGCCCACCCGTTCGCCGGCAGCGGAGACTTGCCGTTGTTTTTGAAGGTCCAGAGACAGCGCTGCCCCGAACCGTCGGGCTTATTTTCGATCAACTTCCAATGGATATGAATTTCATCCCCAGTTGGCGGGGCTTGGGGCTTCATCGTCTGGGCTGGCTTGGACCCGACAACTGGTTGAGCGGCTTTGTCGTCGGCATGCAGAAAGATTGTTCCGACAAGCAGGAAGGTGAAGACCAGCAGCGGGGTGCGGGCGGAAAGCATCAGTCGGTCGATCATGAGGGCTCCAATCATTTGGGCGTGAATATTCACAACCCATTGTGCCCAGTTTGACGACCGATTGGAATGGTCCAACTGCGGTTGCTGGAACACTTTTCGGGGACTGCCATCTGGCCAGAGCGGGATCCATTCAGATCGTCCCAAACTCGTCACAGACCCCAGCGAACGACTCGGCCAACGTCTGAATCAACCCGCGCCACTGGGAACGACGACGCTCATCGAACACCCAAACCTGATTCACTTCGAGCTCAATGCCGATGTAGTCCCGGTCTGTGAATTGTTTCCGCAAGTGAGTCGTGAACCCGTCGGCCCGGCCGAGGTAGGGATAATTGCGGCGAACCCGGATGTTTCCGTTTTCGGCAAGCAGCCGGCGTCTCCACAGGTCACAAAATTGCCGCTCTCCCGGACGAGCCGGGTCATAGAGCAGTCCGACGTCGGCATTCCGCTTTTGGCCGTTCATCACCGGCGTGAAGGTGTGTACCGAAAGATGGACCGCGCGCTGTCCCGAACGGATTTTGACGCCCAGATTCTCTTCGACCGTTTGGCGGTGTGGGAAGTAATATTCGTCGAGCACATTCCGCCGCGCGGAGTTGTCGAGTTTCGTGGTGAATTCCGAGAACAATTTCGGATGGCCGACCGACCGATTTAACTCCACGAGCAGACGAGAGACGTTCGCGGCGTGCAACGGGGCGTTCAATCGGCGGGCGAAGTACCGGCCGATCTCCAGCGAGCCGGGATCGTAGCCCCGGTGGCTGTTGAGGGCTTTTTGCGCGCGGCGAAACAGGGACGCATACTCCGGCGGGATGCGGTTCCCTCCGTGCTCGCAACTCAACACGACATGCAACGTGCGGCGAGACATGGCTTCGCTCACATCGGAGGGAGAAACATTCGTCCCGAGGAGAGGGAATTGCACAATTGCCGGTATACATTCGCCAGCGTCTCGTGCGAGGGAGTGGAGCTGAGGGCGTGGGAGATGCGCCGCGCAAGCGGTCCGTATTCGAGGATCGTCTCCATCACCGACTCCAATCCGGCGGCGCTCAATTCGCGTTGGACAGCGGGGGCCTGCACCAGATGCCGCCAGAGTTCGGCTGCCGTGCATTCCGGTGCCGCATCGAATCCGAACTGACGGAGGTACGCGGTGTCTTTGATCACGGCCTGTTCGGCCTCACGGATCGTCGAGAGGAGCACCTGTTCCAGCGCGTCGACCGAAACCTCCTGCTGCCGCGCGAGCGTCTGCCAGCGTTCGGCGACCAGTTCCTTCAGCACGCCGACGGCGGCCGCGCAGATCGCCACGTCGGCCCGCGGGCATTCCTGCACGTCGAGCACGCGAATTTCGATGGTGTTCCGTTCGAAGCGGGCAATCGCGCCGCGCGCATTGAGCCACTCGTGCTGCAACACCCCTTCCGGGTCGAGCGGAGCAACGTCGGCGTAAATCCGCCCGAGGATATGTCGTTCATAATCGGTCTGAGTGTACACAGGCTCGGGAATGACGCGTCCGGCAACCGAGGGAATTCGCCGCGAGTTCGTGCGGTATACCTCCAGCCGATTGTCCGCCAGACCGGAGACGCGCCCGTCCATCACGGGAGAACTCGCCGACAGCGCGGGCAACAACGGGAGCAGCAACCGGATGGCGGCGTGCAGCTTGCCGAATTCATCATCGTTCGCGAAGGGCAAGTTCAAATGCACGCTCTGCAGATTCGCCCAGCCATGTCCCCGGCAGTCGAAGATGCGGTTGAACGCCTCGTAGACCGGACTATTGTCGTGCGGCCAGAGTTGCATTTCCTTATCGGGGTTCATCCAGGGGTGCATGGCGGTCGGCATCAACCGGGCGGTAAATTTCGTCAGCGTCTGGTTGATGTGATTGACCTGCTCGTGGAACCAGTCGGGCAGCGGCGCGAACGACGCGGCAGGCTCGGTGGTTTTCAGCTCGATGACATGCAATGTGAGTTCGTTGGACCAGGTGACGCTTCCCCGTTCGATGTCGGAGACGATTTCTCCCGCGACCGATTGCAGCA
Source organism: uncultured Planctomycetaceae bacterium (assembly GCA_964626885.1). Taxonomy (GTDB): domain Bacteria; phylum Planctomycetota; class Planctomycetia; order Planctomycetales; family Planctomycetaceae; genus CAZVJA01. The sequence continues at coordinate 16,385 of CAZVJA010000001.1, forward strand.
CCTGATCGGTGATCGGCCGGACCGAAAGCGTGTCGGCGTCGACAATCATATATTCGAGTTCGACGCCGTAGACCTCGAACAGATGCCGCTGGGCTGGCTCGCTCATGAAGCCACCACGGCCGCTTTGGTCTTGTCGAGCCGATCGAGAAAGACTTCCATGATGCGGTTGTAGAGCTCGTCGCGGAGAACCGAATCTTCGGTGCCGGCTTCGATGCTCGGATTATCGTTCACCTCGATGATGTAGAACTTTCCGTTCGACTCCTTCACGTCGACGCCGTACAGCCCGTCACCGACGAGGTTCGCCGCCCGGAGCGCGGTCGCCACGGCCCGACGAGGGGCGAGTTCGACCGGGAGGGTTTCGCTCTTGCCGTAGCGGCGGGCGTCGTGGCGGTCGGGCTTGATGATCTGCCAGTGGTTCTGGGCCATGAAGTATTTGCAGGCGTAGAGCGGCTTGCGGTTGAGAATGCCGATCCGCCAGTCGAAGGTTGTCGGCAGAAACTCTTGCGCGACGATCAGCTCCGAATCCTCGAAGAAAGTTTTAAGCTGGAGTTCGAGGTTTTCCTGTGACTCCACCTTTACGACTCCCTGCGAGAAGGCGCTGTCCGGCCGTTTAAGGACGCAGGGGAAGCCGAGTTCCTCGCCGATGACTCGGGCGTTGTCGCGGTGCACCACAATCGTCTTGGGAGTGGGGACCGAATGCCGGCTGAGAAGCTCCGCGAGATACACCTTATTGGTGCAGCGGACGATCGACTGCGGATCGTCGATGACGATCATCCCCTCCCCCGCGGCCCGCTGCGCGAACCGGTACGTGTGATGATTGACGGCGGTCGTTTCACGAATGAAGAGGGCGTCGTATTCGGCGATCGTGGCGTAGTCGTCGGGGGTGATCAGCTCGGCGCTGATGCCCAGCCGCTCGGCGGCCTTGATGAACTTCTTCAGCGATTCCGGGCTCGACGGCGGCTCCGCCTCGTTGGGATTGTGCAGAATCGCCAAGTCGTATCGGAAGCGAACCCGCTTCTTCTGGCTGAACTTCCGGCCTGCAAAGTGGGAACATGCCGCTTCAACGACGAACGGCCAATGCGCCTCGGGGACTTCGCTGGCGGAAATCGTAGCCACGCTCCGCATCTGCCACTTCTTGTACTTCTTGAATTGCACCCGCAGCAGCGGCGACTGAAACATGTTGAACAGATGCAGGCTCAATTTTTCATACCGGCGGGCCAGGTTGCGGCCGAAATAAATACTGAGCGTGAACCGGTCTGACTGAATGGGGGCCAGACTGTGCTGAATGAGTTCTTCCAACTCCTCCGAGACCATCCGCACCATGGTCTGCGATTTGAGATCCTGCAGCGTCGAAACGCTGGGAAGCGGCTTGTGCCCCCGCGCCTCCGCCAACAGGGAGACGTAATAGCCCGTCGTCTGGTAACGGTACGAACGGCAGAGGTTGAACAGCTTGACGCCGCGAAGGTCGCTATATTCGGGACGCGTCAGGTAGCTCCAGGCGTCGACGACTTCGACATTGGGGATCTGGAACGGCCATTCTTTGGGGCTATTCGCGACGATGAGGATGCGCACCGGATGTTCCTTCGAGTTTGTTGCGCGGTCTGATGACGAGCAGATTGGCGTCGTAGGTGACGATGCCCAACAGGATCGCGCACTTCAGTCGGTCAATTTCGACCGCGTAAAAATTGTTTTCGGGGGCTAGCGGATTCGAGAGGAGCGGGTCCGCCACAAGCACGGTTCGCTTGACCCGGTCGTACCCGCACAACACGACGAAATGCCCCGCCGGAACGCCGCGGATGTCGTCCGGCACGGAATTCACCCCGAACTCGCGCTTGTCGCGATACAAATACGTGGCGCTCAGACCCGTGAGGATCGGCATCGACTTCTTCAAGTGCTCGCGGATCAACTCGCTGGTGAGATCCTGCATTTGCAGCACTCCCCCCAGGCTGAGAAAGTCGAGGTACGCTCTGGTGGCGGCGTGGAGCTTCGGCAGATCCTTGGCAGCCATCTGCGCCCGGAGGCGATCGGCCAACGGCGGCGCGCCGGACTCGAACCAGGATGGATCGAACACATTGAGATTATACGTGTAAATCGTCGCCTCGTAGCCGCGCCGCAAGGCATGGCAGGCGAGAAGCACCGCCAATGTTCCGCCGTCTTCCAGTTGCGGAGCCTCGTTGACGACCGCCTCCAGCGAGATGTCGTCACCGTAATACTGATACACCGCGTGGAGACAGGTCGGCCCGCAGGTGAATAGATCGGGCTGGGGTAGAATATCGAGCTTCAGACGGCGGTCCATATTTCGATCTGGCTGGGCTCCCTGCCTGCCTACTCCCGTACATCCGGTTGGGAGGTTTCCGAAGAGGCGCACATGGCCGAAACCTGCCGTGACGGATGGCATTACTGCCGAATTCTCGCCGCTGAGCCGATTCCGTCAAGGGAGAGAAGGGGGAAGCCCCGCCAAATCCGTTAAACATCGCGAACGCGGCTTGTCTCCAAGAGGACCGAACTCCGTGTCGGATGGTCTCGATTTAGCCATCGAGCAACCGAATCTCGGAAGTGCCGCAACTACGATTCCGGTGCAGACCGACGTCGATGGAATTGATGGAAAGGCCGAGTTTCACAACTGAAATTGACAGTTCGCAGCGACACGGCTAGCGTATGCCTGCGGGTCACCGTCATGAAGCGGCGGCGACCCTGCAACTGGCAAGGCGGCGAGTGTGCCGCGAAATTCGGGCGATGACCGCCCTCGAAAGTCCACCGGGGACTGTCGAGGGCGTTTTGTTTTGGCCGGCTCATGAAATGACTGAGGAGAACCATCATGCGACGAGTTCTGGGAAATCGGCTCTTCCGAAAAAACATCCTGCTCGCGGGAATCGCCGGGGCGGTCTTGAGTCTGGTTCTTTGCATCCAGGCTTACACCGCCCCGAAGAAGCCAAAAAACGACAAGCCGGCGCTGCGAGCCTTCATGCGTACCAAGCTCGAAGCCTCCCAGCAGATTCTGGAAGGACTCTGCACCGAGAATTTCGGGCTGATCGGCACCGGAGCGGACTCATTGAAAAAAATCGGGTCGGCCGAGGAATGGCGGATCTCGAACGATGCAACGTATAGCCAGCGCAGTGCCGAATTCATTCGCGTCGCGGAACGACTTAAAAAAGCGGCCGATGAAAAGAAGACCGACGGCGTCGCTCTTACCTGGATCGAGGCCACAATGAGCTGCATCGAATGCCATCGCTGGGTGCGCGCCGAGTTGATTGCGAAAGGGAAGCAGAACGCTGACTCATCAGAACTTGCCAGGCTGGAAGCCATCGACGGGCGGCTCGTGGAGTATCTCTCGGGTGCGAAGTGACCCGCGATTTTAGGATCTGGCTTTGGTCTGAGATAACGCCCCTGCAACTGGGGGGATTGGGTGATTTGCGCGAAGGCTGCTCAGCGATGGCACGGCGTTTGCCAATGGGTAGGGAGACTTCGAACGGGAGTCGCCTGCAAGGTTGCTGAACGATCGAGACCGATGCTTTCACATCGGCACGAAAAGCATGCAATTTAAGCAGTTATCGACTTCCGTCACTCCGTGGACGTCCCATGAGTGAGAGTTTCAACCGCCCAAGGATTGGACATATCTGCAAATGATCGCCGCATATCTTTCAACTCAATTCTTGAATCCCACGAATTCTGCTCTCCACAATTGCAAATCGACCGGTACACTGAACGCTGCCCCAACTGAGCCGATTCATCGACCTCAGATCGATGTTCGCCAAACGAGGAGCGCTCTTATGGGAAGAAGGAAGGACTCAGGACAGCCGGTTTTTCTGTCGGACAGTGGAAGAATTCTGCAGTCGATGATCGAAACGGTGCGAATTGGGAGCGAACCGATCCGCCCCCCCGCGGAAGTGGAATGTCAGCCGCACCACATCGAGCACGAGGTCCAGCGGCAGTTGCTGTCGCGGCCGGAGTTGCAGTTCTCATCGCTTGTCATCCGCCGCATGCCGAACGGCGTCTGCCTGGAGGGTGTCCTCGAGGTCGAGAACGAAGCTCCGGATATCTGTGAACTTGTCCGCCGGGTCTGCGGTGTCAACGAGGTGCTGAATCACCTTGTGGTGCGCCGCGCGGTCAGCGAACAATGCTCGGCTCTGGAATAGATTGCACGAACACGTTGCGGAATTGAGCGGGCGAATGCAAGCTTGAGCGGAACGTTTCACTCTTGGATCGCGCCCGTTTCTCTCAGACTGCAGTTATAAAGTTGCCATCGCGGGGCGGTTGCCGGAGTGTGTCGGCATCGCCCCGTTTTTCTTTCGCGGCGGCGAATGCAGGCGGATGTGCTCTTCGCCCAGCACCGCTTCCAGTTCCGCCCGCAGATTGCTGTTGCACGAAACCTTCATTCCCCCGGTTGGGGTGAGCAGATAACGGAAAGAGCGGCCCGGATTGTCTGGATCGCTGGAATCGACGACGACGATCACTTCCGTCGATCCGGGATATCGTTTGAGAATATCGCGGACGCGAAGCATGTCCTGTTCGGAATGCAGACCGCGCTGGAACTTGAGTGCCACCTGCGTGGTGAACTCGCGATCCGCCTCTTCGAGCGTGAGCAGCTTGTTGACGATCAGGTTCGGCTCGCGTCCGCGGCGGTCGGCCCGGCCACGGACGTAGCAAACCAGCTCCGCTCGAATCTGTTCGCCATACTTCGCGTATTCCTCGGGCCACATGATGCACCGCACAATTCCCTGCGGCGTCTCGAAGTCGAAGTTGACGTATTTGGAGTGCCCGTTGCGGCTCGGCTTTTTGGTCGACGCTTTCTTGATCGCTGCGATCATTCCGCCCAGAAGCACCTCTGTCTTCTCATCGACGTCGCCGAGTTCCTTGACGGAATGTGTGGCGTGCCGCGTGATCTCGTCGGCGTGCTCGGTCAGCGGATGAGAAGTGAGATAAAAGCCGAACACTTCCTTTTCACCAGCGAGCCGCTGGGCGTGAGTCCACTCGGGGGCATCGGGAACCGACACGGGAACTGCTTCTCCCTCCGCAGATTCCTCCGCATCGCCGAAGAGATTTTTCTGTCCACGCTGACGATCGCGGTGCATCGCCGCGGCCGACTGCACCGCACGTTCGACCACGAGCATGTGCTGCGCGCGATTCGGCCCGAGACTGTCGAGCGCGCCAGCTTTGATCAGCAATTCCAGGCTCGCACGGCTCAAAACCTTCGGATCGACCCGTTCGGCGAGTTCGAAGATGCTGGTAAACGGTCCATTCGCCGCCCGCTCTTCCACGATGGCCTTGACGACCCCTTCCCCTAGGCCTTTGATGGCCCCCAGACCGAATGTCAGCTTCTCTCCCACGACGCTGAACTCGACGTCCGAACGGTTCACGTCCGGCGGAAGCACCTCGATCTTCATCCGCCGCGCGTCGTCGATATGTTCGGAGATGCGGTCCGAACTCTCCATTCCGCAGGAGAGCAACGCCGCCATGAATTCACACGGATAGTGCGCCTTGAGATACGCCGTCTGAAAGGCCACCGCGCCGTAGGCGGTCGAGTGCGACTTGTTGAAGCCGTAACCGGCGAACTTTTCGATCAGCTCGAAGAGTTCGACGGCGACCTTCTCATCGAGGCCGTTCTTACGGGCGCCGGCGATGTATTCCTCTCGGTAGCCGGCGATGATCTTCTCTTTCTTCTTGCTGATCGCCTTGATGCAGCGATACGCGCTGGAGAGCTCGATTCCCCCGACGCGGTTCAGAATCCGCATCACCTGTTCCTGGTAGACCATGACGCCGTAGGTCTCCGCCAGGATTTCATCGACGATGGGGTGCACCTTCGGCACCGGCTCCTGCCCATGCTTGACGTTGACGTACGTCATCACCATCCCCCCTTCGAGCGGGCCGGGACGGTACAAGGCCGAGGTGGCGATAATGTCGTTGAAGCTGTCGGGCCTCATCTTGGTCAACAAATCGCGCATGCCGCCGCTTTCGAGCTGAAAGATCCCTTTCGTCTCGCCGCGCTGCAGCAATTCGTATGTCTTCCGGTCGTCGAGGGGGAGCTTTACCGGGTCAATGTCGATACCACGGTGCTTGCGGACATTCTGCACCGCCTTGTCGAGAATCGTCAGGTTCCGCAGACCGAGAAAGTCCATTTTCAATAAGCCCGCCTGCTCGACGGTCGGGCCGTCCCACTGCGTGATGATGTCTTCCTTGCCGGTGATCGTTTGCAGCGGGATGTACTGCGCGAGCGGTTTATCGGCGACGACGACGCCGGCGGCGTGCGTCCCGGCGCTGCGTGCCAGTCCCTCCAGGCGAATCGCGATGTCGATCATCTCGCGAATTTGCGGATCCTGGTCGTACGCTTCCTTGAGTTCCGCGCTCTCCTTGAGCGCGTCCTTCAATTTGATGTTGAGCGTGTCGGGGACCATCTTGCAGATCTCGTCGACGCGCGGCAGCGGGACCGAGAGCGCCCGGCTGACATCGCGGATCGCAGCTTTGGCCTTCAGCGTGCCAAACGTGCCAATCTGCGCGACGTTCGCCTCACCGTATTTCTCTTTGGTGTAATCGATGACCAGTTGCCGGCGATCGCGGCAGAAGTCGATGTCGATATCGGGAGGCTCGGTCCTGCTCGGATCGAGAAACCGCTCGAACAGCAGGTCGTACTTAAGCGGGCAGACGTTGCTCAACTTGAGCAGGTAAGCGACGATCGCCCCGCAGGCCGAGCCGCGCGCCTGGCAGGGAATCTGGTTCTCTTCCGCGAACCGCACAAAATCCCAGACGATGAGGAAATAGCTCGCGTACCCCATTTTCTCGATGACGCCGAGCTCGTATTCGAGCCGTTGGCGGTGCGCGTCGCTGACTTCGTCCCCGTACCGCTCCGGCAGGCGGTCCTCACAGAGCTCGCGCAGGTACTGGATATCCGTCTTTTGCGCGGGAGGAGCAAAGACCGGAAAGTGTCGGACGGTCAGGTCGAGGTTGATGTCGGCCCGGTCGGCGATTTCCTGCGTGCGGGCGACGGCGTCGGCATGATCGGGAAACGCCGCGTACATTTCTTCCGGCGTACGGACGAAGAACTGCTCGCCGGTCATCCGCATGCGGTTCTGATCGCTGCGGTTCGCGCGGGTGTTCACGCACAACAACACGTCATGGGCGTCGGCGTCTTCGCGATTGAGGTAGTGAGCGTCGTTCGTTGCAACGAGCGGCAGCCCCATCCGGCGGGCAAGGTCGATCGTGCCGTCGGCGCACTGTTTCTGAATGTCGAGCCCGGCGTTCTGAATTTCGAGATAGAACCGGTCGCCGAAGACGCTGTGATACCACGCGATCAGTTGCTCCGCTTCATGCATCCGCTCGCCGAGAATATGCTGCGACAGTTCGCTCGCGGCGCAGCCGGAGAGGCAGATCAAGCCTTCGTTGTGCGCTTCGAGCAGTTCTTTATCGATCCGCGGCTTGTAATAGAACCCTTCCAGGTAAGCGATGGACGCCATGGTGGTCAGGTTCTTAAATCCCTGGCGGTTAATAGCCAGCAGCGTGAGGTGGTAGCTGGCTTCCTTCATGCGGGTGGCGGAGCGTTCGGTCCGCTTCCGCGGAGCGATGTACGCCTCGTAGCCGATGATCGGATTGATTCCCTGCGATTTGCAGGCGTTATAGAACTCGAGCGCGCCGTACAGGTTGCCGTGATCGGTGATCGCGGCGGCGTTCATCCCGCATTCCTTGGTCTTTTTGACAAGATCGGGAATACGGGTGGCGCCGTCGAGCAGACTGTAGTGCGTGTGACAATGCAGATGGACGAAGGGTTGCGCGACGTCGCTCATGGTCATCCTGCTCCGGTGCTGCGTGGCGGTCGATCCGTTGTCTGTCCCCTGACTTGCCGCCAGGATGTGACGACATTCGTCTGCCAACGGGCGGGGCGAGGCGTGATTATAACACGCCGGCTGTGCCAACCCAACGATTCAACGGCACATGGGTAGTGGCTTAGAGATGCGTTGCTGGCGGGTGTCCGGCGAGATTTGCCACATTCCGTGGTATAATTCTGGCATGTGTGCGTATAGGCGCAGTGATGACAAGTCCGAGGCTGGCCCTCGAAGGCGCAATGCAAACCGCGGTGCACTCTTGGCTTGTGGAATCCCGAGCGAGGTTGCGGACTCCGATCGTCATTGGAATTATGTGCTACTCCACGGAAATGATTACTACGGAACCGGTTGGGACACTTCTTGGATTACGCAGGCACAAGCACGGACACTGCTTGACTTGTTGCTGCCACAGTTCAAAAGCACAGAATGCTACGATATTTTCAGATACTTGAAACTGCGCGCAGAGTCCGCACCTGGATGAGTATTTCAGGCTCTCGTCGTAGCGTCGAGCAACTCGCGAATCGTCCAGCCATGATCAGCGAGCCCTCGTATGTCGACGGAGATGCGCGGCAACACAATTCTCGGCGAGAATTCGCCCGAAAATTTACGCCAGCATTTTCTCGACCACATGCCCGTGGATGTCGGTCAGGCGGAAGTCGCGGCCGGCGTGGCGGAATGTGAGCCGCTCGTGGTCGAAGCCGAGCAGATGCAGAATGGTCGCCTGCAGGTCGTGCACATGGACCGGGTCTTCCACAACATGGAAGCCAAGTTCGTCGGTCGCTCCGAGCGTGATGCCGGGCTTCACCCCGCCCCCCGCCATCCACATGCTGTATGCTTGCGGATGGTGATCGCGCCCCAAGCTGCGGCCGAGCGCGGGGTTGCTTTCGACCATCGGCGTGCGGCCGAATTCGCCCCCCCAGATCACGAGCGTTTCGTCGAGCATTCCCCGCTGCTGGAGATCCCGGACGAGCGCGGCCGCCCCCTGGTCCGTCTTCTGGCAGTTGCCCCGATGGTTGCCGATGACGTCGCTATGCGCATCCCAACCCTCGTTGTAAATGTTGATGAACCGCACGCCGCGCTCGACCATTCGCCGCGCCAGCAGGCATGCCCGGGCGAACGACGGCTTCTCGGGATCGACGCCGTACATCTCCAGCGTTTCTTTTGACTCGCTCTTGAGATCCATTAACTCGGGCGCGGAGGTTTGCAAACGGCTCGCCATTTCGTACGAAGCGATCCGCGTCGCAATTTCGGGATCGCCGACGACACCAAGACGGCGACGATTCAAGTCCCCCACGAGGTCCAGCGTGTCGCGCTGCGTCCCCTCATCGATCCCGGCCGGGCGGCCGACGTTCAGAATCGGGTCTCCCTGGTTGCGCAGCCGCACACCGTTGTACACGGTCGGCAGGAACCCGCTCGACCAGTTGGCTGCTCCGCCGCTGATCCCCGCACCGGTCGACATCACCACGAATGCAGGCAAATCGTTTGTCTCGGCTCCCAACCCGTACAACACCCAAGCGCCGAGGCTGGGACGACCGGGCTGCGAGAAGCCGGTGTTGAGGAAAATCTGCGCCGGGGCATGATTGAACTGATCGGTGCGGATCGAGCGGATCAGGCAGACATCGTCAATGATGCTTCCCAGGTGCGGCAAGACCTCGGCCAACAGCGTGCCGTTGGAACCATAGGGCTTGAACTTGAACTGCGGGCCAAGCGCGGCGGCATCGGAACGAATGAACGCGTACCGTTGGCCGCCGATGATTTCCGGCGGAATCGGCCGGCCTTGGTACTCCGCCAGCTTCGGCTTGTAATCGAACAGATCGAGGTGACTCGGCGCCCCCGCCATAAAGAGGTGTATCACCGCGCGGGCTTTCGGCGCGAAGTGCGCGGCTTTCGGGGCCATTGGCCCGGCGCCGGAAACTGTCGCGGCGGAGGCCCCACCACGGAGCGCGTCGGTCAACAGCGATGCCAGCGCAATCTTCCCGACGCCGACTCCGCACTCCTTGAAGAAGTGCCGGCGCGTCACTGCGAGCGGATTGAAGGGACTGTTGGGCATGATAGACAACTCGTATTACTCTTTGGTGATGGCTTCGTCGAGATTGAACACCGCTCGCGCGAGGAGGGTCCACGCCGCCAGTTCCGCACGGTCGACTCCCGCAGGAGGTGGGCCATCGGCTTCCGGCACAAGTGGTCCCCAGCTATCGGGGGAGGATTTCAGCTTCTCTCGCTGTCTGCGAACAAAATCCACGAGCCGACTCAACTCTTCCGGCGCCGGGGGCCTCGCCAGACAATTGCGGAACATCCTCATCGCCCGGGCTTCATCGGTTGGTTCCGCGGTTTGCAGGACCGAGCGCGCCAGCCAGCGGGATGTTTCGACGAACACCTCGTCATTGAGCGCGGTCAATGCCTGGAGTGGAGTGTTGGAAATCTCTCGCCGTGCGATACAAACCTCGCCGGTCGGTCCGTCGAATGTCGCGAACATCGCGTATGGCGCGCTCCGTTTGGAAAATGTATACAACCCCCGACGGTAACGGTCCGCTCCTTGGCTCACGGTCCACGACAACGCACCGTAGGTTCCCTCCGATGTGACGCCGGCCGGCTGTGGCGGGAATACGCTCGGGCCGCCCAAACGGGATGCGAGCAAACCACTCTCGCGAAGTGCGGCGTCGCGAACCATTTCGGCATCCAGCCGCACCCGCGGAAACCGTGACAGCCATTTGCCGTCCGGATCTTTCTGCAGTGCCTCGGGGGAGACATATGACGACTGCCGATAAGTTGCGCTTGTCACGATCAGGCGGTGCATCTGTTTCATCGACCAGCCGCGGTTCATGAACTCGACCGCCAGCCAATCGAGCAGGTCGGAATGCGTCGGGGATTCACCCTGGTAGCCGAAATCTTCCGTCGTGCGCACGATTCCGCGTCCGAAGATCGTCCCCCATTGCCGGTTCATGGTCACGCGGGCGACGAGCGGGTTGTCTCGACTGACGAGCCAGCGGGCAAACTCCAGGCGGTTCTGCGGCAATGTATTCGGTGCGGGGAACATCGGAAGCAGGCCGGGCTCAACCCGGTCCTTCGGCTGCAAAAACTCCCCGCGCTTGTGGATGAAAGTCGGCCGCGGGTTCGTCGCCGGCCGTTCTTGCATCACCAGCGTGGTCGGCATGGCCGGAAGCGACTTTTGCAGTTTTTCGATCTCTTTGCGCGCTTCCGCAAGTTCGGGCGCGGTTTCCGCGAAGTACTTCCGCAGCACCTCGGTTTGCCCAGCTGTTCGTTGATCGGAGGGAATGAGAAGTAAATCATCGGTCGTGCGGGGAGCCACCTTCTCTCCCTCCGCAAACGGCTTGTCGCTGACCGAAATGCGGAATCGCCCCAAACCGGCGGAGTAATAACGTTCGAAGAGCAGTGAGAGCTTGAGCGACTTCGCCCCTTGAATGGGCTCGCGAAGAGTGAACACGGCCGAGTGCTCGTGCCCCTGCCCGCCGTTGATCGACCAGCCGGTTTGCTGATTGCCGTCGATCGCAGTGGCCGCGGTGTTGTTGCCGTTGGCATACGATTGCGCGGCGGACGCCATCGGCAGCTTGTTCCCGTCCGCCAGAATAGTAACTTCGCTCAGGAAAAAGTCGCCGAACGGTCCTTCGTAATAGACACGTCCGGGACCGTGATTCGGCAGGCGATCGTCGGGGATGGCGTCGATTCGCAGAGCCGTGATTCTCTCCGGTACGTTTTCGAAGGCCAATTCGTAACGATCACTTTTCGATTGGTCGCCGCTGGCGAACACAGAACCGTCATCGAGAACCGTCAGCAGCGGCAAGTTGCTCGCGGCCGACGCGGGACGCAAATTGGTCCACGCGATCGACTGCGCATGTCGCTGGGCAAGCCATTCCTGGAACTTTTTCTCGAACTCCTGCTCGGCCGTCGTGGCGGCTTCGTGGGGGAATTTGGATGGAAGCGCCGCGGTAAGGGCCGCGATCTGCTGTTCTATCTGCTGTCGTTGGCGTTCGACTTCCGCGTCCGGCACGTCGATCGTCGGCTCATTCGCGTTGTTGAGAAACGCCATCGTCCGGTAAAAGTCTCGCTGTGGAATCGGGTCGAATTTGTGCGTGTGGCATTGCACGCAACCCATCGTCAGCCCTATCCAGACCGTGCCGGTCGTGTTCACGCGATCGACCATCGCGTAGAAACGAAACTCCAGCGGGTCGATTCCCCCCTCCTCGTTGAGCAGCGTGTTTCGGTGGAATCCCGTGGCGATCCGCTCGGCGAGCCCCGCTTTGGGGAGCATATCGCCGGCCAGTTGGTCGATGGTGAATTCGTCGAACGGCTTGCCCGCGTTGATCGCGTTGATCACCCAGTCGCGGTACGGCCAAATGGACCGCATGCGATCCTTCTCGTAGCCGTTGGTATCCGCGTAACGGGCGAGATCCAGCCAGCGGCGCGCCCATCGTTCCCCATAATAGGGGGACGCCAGCAAACGATCGACAAGACGGTCGTACGCATCGGGCGCGTCGTCCGACACAAACGCGTCCACTTCTTCAGGCGTCGGAGGAAGGCCGATGAGATCGAGATACACGCGGCGGACCAGTGTGTGCTTGTCGGCGGGTGGATTCGGTGCCAGTCCATGCGCTTCCAGCCGCGCGAGGATGAAATAGTCGATGGCATTCCGCGGCCAGTCTTGTTGCGTGACATGGGGCAGCGGCGATTGCCGGGGAGGCTCGAACGCCCAGTGCTTTTCGTATGGAGCCCCCGCCGCGATCCAGTCGGCGAGAATCTTCTTCTGGTGTTCGCTCAGCGGTTTGTTCGCGGCCGCCGGGGGCATCTGCTCGTCGGGATCGTTAGACAAGATTCGCCGGATCAGCTCGCTGGCGTCGGGCTTTCCGGGAACGATGGTCGTCTTTCCCGAGCCGAGTTCTTTGGTCGCGGATTCGCGCTGGTCGAGCCGCAGGTCAGCCTCTCGCGCGTCTGCGTCGGGGCCGTGACATTTGAAACAGTGCCCGGAAAGGATCGGCCGGACGTCGCGGTTGAAGTTTGGAACATCGCCGGCAAGCGCCACGTGTGCTCTAACACCGAGACTCGACGGCGCAACGCAGAGTGCGACAAAAAAAATCATCCGATGCAGAACAGGCATGATGTCGTCACGCTGGTAACGAGAATCGTTCGGCACGGCCCGATGGGGGGGATTCCATCCAAGGAATCGCGGACCTGCGCGGGGTCTCCAAGATGGAATTATACCCTATTTTAGACGTCCCCCGGAGGGATCGTCGAGAAAAGTCGGCCATTCCCGCGGCAATTCCACGAAACCGGCTCCGACCCAGCGTTGCATGAGAGTCACCGGTTCTCAAAGAAACGCATCGATGGCGACCAGAACTAGAATCAAGGCCCCCGCCAGCAACTTTCCCACCGTCCCGAGCAGCCGACCGATCACCGCCCCTCTTCCAACAGCCATGCTCCGTGCCGTATCACTCCCCTTCCAACTCTCGCCCAGATAAGCGCCGGCGAATGCTCCCGCCGCACCCCCTCCCAATGCACCGATGATGGGACCGACGACCGGAATGGGGATGCTGACAAACGCACCCGCGATGCTCCCGACCATCGTTCCCCCCAAAGCGAGCAACATCGCTCGACGGCTGGCTCCCTCCTTTTTCGCCCCGGCAGCTCCGGCGAAGAGTTCCAGGATTTCTCCCACCACCGCCAGTCCGAGCGCAACACCCACCGTGATCCAACTGAATCCGCGACCATCTTCGGCGGGCAACAGCCACGCAAAGAGCGCCGCGAGCGCCACCATGACCCAGTTGCCCGGAAAGGCAAAGAGCGTGACAAGCCAGGCGGCCGCGAGTAACAACAACAGCAGTGAAACCCAAACGTAGTACATCGAGGAAACCCGCAACGGCGGCAACTGTTCCGCGGGAATTAGGAATGAATCGGCGACAGCTTGTTGATATCATCCATCGCACAGCCCCAAAAGGAAAGCAGCAACTGGAAACCGCCGCTGCTTCACCCGATTCCATCAATCCGTGCGAGGTGCGTCTTGGAAGGGACAACATTCACCATCCGCCGCAAGGTCTTCACGCTGTTCGGCGCGAAGTTCCATGTTTACAACGCCGAAGGTGGGCTGATCGGCTTCTGTCAGCAGAAGGCGTTCAAGCTGAAGGAAGACATTCGGTTTTATTCCGACGAGACGATGTCGGAGGAGCGTCTTGTCATCAAGGCCCGTTCGATCATCGACTTCAGCGCGGCGTATGACGTCGTCGACGGACGAACGCAGGAGCCGGTCGGGGTCTTGCAGCGAAAGGGATTCGAGTCCATGTTTCGCGACGAGTGGACGATGACGGACGATCAAGGAGATCTGGTCGGCTCGGTTCGGGAGGACAGCGCCTTCATGGCCTTTGTGCGGCGAGTTTTCAACAACCTGATTCCGCAGACGTTCCATCTGACCGATCCCGCCGGGACCATGCTCGCCGAATTCAAGACGCACTTTAATCCGTTCATCCATCGCATGACGGTGACCATCGCACCGGATCCCCCTTGCAATCCGTTGTTGATCATTGCCGCAGGAATTCTGCTGGTGGCGATTGAGGGACGGAAAAATTGAGTACTCTGCCGGAAATCCCCGGCGGGTGGAGCGTCCGTGAGATTCTCGTGGCGGGGAGACGCTTTCAGATAACGCTCCCCACGTCACCGGATGCTTTTCTCGACGATCCCGCCGTGCGCGAGGCGAGCGAGCGCGACGATTACATGCCCTACTGGCCCTACTTGTGGCCGGCGTCGCTGCCGATGGCGGAGGCGGTGGCGCGCGCAAACTGGCGTTCCGGCACCAAGGTGCTCGAAATCGGCGCGGGGATCGGGTTCGTCGGACTTGTCGCGTTGGCGTGCGGGTACGACGTCACGCTCACCGATTACCAACAAACGGCGGTTGATCTCGCGCTGTTCAACGCGCGGCAAAACGGCTTTGCCGCGGCGCGGGGAGAAGTGCTTGACTGGCGTGAGCCGCCGGAGCAACAGTACCAGGTGATACTCGGCTGCGACGTACTTTACGAACTTCGCAACCACGCGCCGATTCTCGGCCTGCTCGATCGCATGCTTGCTCCGGGAGGAATCGCCTGGTTTGGCGACGCGGGACGACAGCATGCCGCCGCCTTCATCCGCGACGTCCCGACGGCGCGTTACTCAGTCACGCTACGCGATGAAACGGGAGCATTGCTCAAGGAGCCGCGCGTGGGAAAGTTCCAGCTGATCACGCTGGAGAAAGCGGATTCACCTGCGGGTCGAGCCAGTCAAGAATAGCCGTGATTGTCTCGGGCCAGTCGGGCTCGTTGAGTAGTTCGTGGTAATGCTCCGGAAAGAGGCGGAACGACTTGACGGCGCTGGCCACCTGCTCCAGCCAGGGGGAAGCCATCTCGGGATCGACGATGCGATCCTGCCCCGCTTGCAGCACGAACATCGGGCAGCGGATGCGCGTTGCGTCGGCCCAGACCGACTTGAGCGCCGACTGCATCGCGAAATACCAGCCGGCCGTGACCGAACGGTTGTTGTACGGGTCTTTGGCTCGCTGTTCCAGGACTTCCGCGTTTCGTGTGGTAAAGCCGTGCTCGACGCGCGATCGGAAACGGGTCTGAGGATACACCAGCGACATCGCCTTCCCAATCGCGATCGTGAATGGGGAAATCTCCACTTTGATTCCCAAGAGAGGCGAAGTCAGGACCGCGGCCGCGACGCAATCGGGATCTTCCTGCAACAATCTCGCCGTGACCAAGCCTCCCATGCTGTGCGCGAGAACGGCGGTCGCTTGTGGGCGGCATTCAAAATGTGCCCGCACCGCCTGAAGATCCTCGACGTACTGCCCGAAGCTATCGACGTGCGTAACAATCCCGCCCGATCGCCCGTGCCCTCGCAAATCGGAAACGACGACGTTCCACCCGCGCGAGACGGCACGCTCGGCGACATGCTCATAACGTTCGCCATGTTCCGACATGCCATGCACGATGAGCAGAGTTCGCGATGCACCGCCAACTTCATAATGACGCACGAACAGCTCGGTCTTGTCTCCCGCCGTGACATACTTCTCTCGGTAGTGACCGAACCGGGTCGGTTCGTCACGCAATGGAAGTCGTTCGGGCGGTATCGCGCGAATCATGGTGTGGCGGAACCTTTGGGAGAAGCTGCCGCGCCTCCGAGCAGTCGCTCGACGGCTTGGCGTAAATCGCGTCCTTGCAAATCGACCCCAACCAGCTTCCCTTGCTGATCGAGCAAATAGGTCGAGGGAATCTTCGCGGCTTCGTAGCGACGACGAGTGGCGTCGTGGTCCGACGATGACAAAGCCAACCGCCACGACAACTTCGTCTGTTTCTGGAATTCCTCGACGGTGGCGCGGTCTTCATCGAGCGAGATGCCGATGATTTCAAACCCCCGCGGGTTAAAATCGGCATGCAACTTCTTCAACGACGGAAACTCGATGATGCACGGCGGACAATTCGTCCCCCAAAAATCGACCAGCACTACTTTGCCGGCGAGTTCCGTCGGCGCGACTTTTTTCCCGTCGAGATCCTCGACACTGATTTCCGGAGCGGGTTTCCGTGCAAGCTCCAGCTTGCGGATGCGGTTGTCGGCAAATTCCCGTACGGCAGGGTTGAGGAATAGCCCGGTTGAGAGCTTGTCGTACACATCGCGCGCCGTGGCATAATCCCCCGCGAGCTGCGCCTGGGTAGACAACCCCACCGCCAGATCGATGGTGTCATTGGGCATGCGAATCCGAGAGGTCTTCAAATGCGCTTCATAGACTGCCATCGCCTCGGGCAGCTTGCCGGTGCGCGCCAGCCCAATGCACTTGACGAGCTGTGCCAGAGTCCGCGAGGGATGGTTGTCGCCGGTTCGCTGAAGATAGGCGTCCGCCGCGGCGAGGACGTCCGGTTCGCGTCCATGTGTGCGGACAGTCTCGAACAGCCAGCGGTAGGCGAGTTCGGCATCGTCCGCTTCGGGGTGTTCCGCGACATAGGCTGCCACAAGCGAAATCGTCCCTTTCGCCTGCTCCTCGATGATAGCTGAGAACGTCTTGGGAGCCTCAACGGCGGATTTCGGATCGGCGGCGACGAGAACCGATGACACGGACCCGCCAGCCAGCAAGACCATCGCCGTGAGAACAGTCATTCCCGACGGCAGCCATCGTTCGGGTATCGTTGTTCCACGGAAGCGCCGCAACGGGTGCCGCATGTTGTACTCCCAGGATGTTTATTGGAGGAGGCGGCCTGGAAAGCCGGTTGGCGACCCCGGTCGCCCGACGGCTAACGACGTTCCTCCTGAAGCAAACCCTTAACGATTCTATGCCTCAGGCAGACTGCGTCAAACAACATGTTCCCTACTCTTTTTATCGAGTTTACAACACGGCGGCTTGAAGAACTTGGGATGAAGACCCCCGAATTTTGCCTCACGACAGCCTGGCGCCTAACTCAAAGCGCCGTTGTCGGATAGGGCTGTATGGCGGCCAAGATGTGATTGCGGCCGTCTGTACGTTCGGTTAGAGTGACGGGCAGAGTCGACTTCATGAAATTCGAGCAATTTCCGTCCGGGCCGAACCGGAAATCCTCGGCAAAAGGAGCAGCAGGTGAGTACGACCGCTCCGGCCGACCGCCGACAAATTGGCACCGAGATTGGTCCGCAGTCCCTATTTACCGAAGAGGGCTGGCCAGCCTGGCTGACGAGCGTCGGGCTGCATCTCCTGCTCTTGATGTCGCTTTGGTTCATCAAGGTTTCGGCCGATCAAGCAGACGACCTGCTGATCAACAGCGCGATCCAAAAACCCGATCCGTTGCATCTCGATACGGACGCCTTTCAGATCGACACGGTTGTGGTCGATCAGGTCGGCAATGATTCCCCCCTGAACACGTTGGACCCCACTGCCGGCACCGCAGCCGATGCTGCCCAATCATCGAGCGAACGGATTCTCGAAAAGCACGAAGCGGTGCAGCGGCAACTGGAAGAAACGGTGTTGCAGGTCGATATTCCGACCACGAACTCCGCGGTGGCGATCGCTCCGGCCGATTCCGAACTCGCGACGCGCGTCGATGTGACTGGAACCACGGAACATGCGGGTGGGGTGGAAGGCGCGATCGATCGGTTGACGTTCGAGATCGCCTCGTCGCTTAAGGAGTCTCCCACGTTTGTGGTCTGGTTGTTCGATGCGTCGTTGTCGCTGAAGAAACGGCGTGCTGCAATCGCCGACCGATTTGAGAACGTTTACAAGCAGCTGGGGATTATGAATGTCGGTGGGGGCGGTGCGTTGAAGACCGCGATTGCCAGTTACGGCAAATCGACGAATATTCTCACTCCCGAGCCGGTGGACGACGTCGAGGATATTAAGGACGCGGTCCGCAACATCGAGTCCGACGAGTCGGGTATCGAAAACGTCTTCGCGGCGGTTTCGGAAGTGACGAAGAAATGGCTGTCGTTCCGAACGAATCGCAATGACCGACGCAACATGCTGATCATCATTATCACCGATGAGCGGGGCGATGATTACGCAGTGCTGGAAGAAGCCATTCACACGCTCCGCCGGTACGGCATCCGAGTGTATTGCGTCGGTAATGCCGCCGTGTTCGGCCACGAGAAGGGATACGTCCCGTGGGAGTATCCGGACGGCTTCACGGAATATTTGCCTGTCGATCAAGGACCGGAAACCGCGGCGCCCGAGCGGCTGCAACTCGCGTATTGGGGACGGCGCGGACGGGATCTCGAGAATCTGTCGGCGACCTTTGGACCATATGCATTGACCCGGCTGTGCGCCGAAACAGGCGGGATGTTTTTCGTCTCCGAGGAGATCCCTGGCCCCAAGTTCGATCCCGAGGTGATGCGTAAATACCAGCCAGACTACCGGCCACTGCGCGATTACGATCAGCAATTGTCGCAGAACGCCGCGAAGGGGGCATTGGTGCGGGCCGCTGTGGCGACGAAGGCAGAGGCCATCCCTCAGCCGCAGTTCGTATTCCGTGCTGACACCGACACGGCGCTGCGTCAACAGATCTCGGAAGCTCAAAAACCGCTCGCCGTGCTCGATTACAAGCTCGAAGAGATGCTCACCTTGCTCGAGTCGGGCGAAAAGGATCGGTCGCAGCTCACAACTCCCCGCTGGCGGGCAAGTTATGATCTCGCTCTTGGCCGCGTGTTGGCCATGCGGGCGCGAGCGTACGGGTACAATGTGATTCTGGCGGATATGAAAGTCGCTCCGAAGACGTTTCAAGATCCGCAGAATAACACCTGGGTGCTCGTCCCCGCGGAAGAAGGGACCGCCGGCCCACGGATCGACAAACTGGTTCAGAAGGCGAAGGAATACCTGAACCGCGTGGTCGAGGAGCATCCCGGCACGCCGTGGGAAATACTCGCCAAGGAAGAACTGTCGCAACCGATGGGCTGGCAATGGAAGGAACGGTACGTGAACTATCCCCCTCCACCGGAGAACAATCCCAATACGCCTCCGCCGGATGCTCCGCGCCGCCGCATGAGCCAACCGGCGCCTCGCGCGAAACCACAGCTTTGATCCCCGTCGGCGGTTTCCACAAGCATTCGAAAGGGGCACCGCCAAAGATCACGAACAACCTGCGATGATTTGATGATTTACCGGGCCAACACCTATTCCTCAATGCTCTTCTCGGCGGCCTTTCATCTGGCCCTCTTGACCTCGTTGTGGTTCATCCGCCTGCAGCTCGTCGACGAAGTCGATCCCCTTGCCCTCGAAACATCTCTCAGTGACGAAACGGTTCGTCAAGAGCTCACGCAGGATTACCTGTCGCCGAACGTCGAGATCTCCGAGACGATGAACATCGTTCCCGACAGCGTCGCGTCGTCACAGCTTGGAACCAGCGGTGCCGCGGGGGATTCAGCCGGCGCGGCAACAGCGGCGAAGGTCCGTATCGAGACGTCCGAAAATCTTCACGATCCCGAGATTCGGGTAACGGCGGGTGAGTTGACCGTTCCCCCGAATGGTCTGCTGGCGGCGGACCTCGGAGAGCGGGAAGTTTCCGGTGAGACCGGCGCCATTGTGGAAGGTTATCAAGCCGCCTTGAGCCGCATAACGCAAGAGTTGATCCGCCTGATGCGTGAGAAGCCGCTGCTCGTCGTCTGGCTGTTCGACGAATCGGAAAGCATGAAGGACGACCAGGCGGAGATCCGAGAAAACTTCCACAAGGTCTACGAGGAACTTGGTATTGTCATCGAGCAGGATGCCGCTGCACGCGAGGATGAGGATGCGTCGAACAACGAGAAGTCTCCCTCCAAAGGTGCGAAAAATGAAAGTAATGAAAGTGAGGAGAATTCAAAGCCCGCTCGAAAGAAACGGAGATCATCCCGCCGCGAATCCGAGACGCTGCTGACCGCCATCAGCGGGTTTGGGGCGTCGATTCACAAATTGACGGAGCAGCCGACGGCTGACATTCAAGCGATTCGCGAAGCCATCGACAAAATCGCCGTCGATGAAAGCGGTACCGAAAGCATGTGCCAGGCGATCAGCACGGTCCTCGATGAATACCGTTCAGCCGCGCAGAACGGCAAACGCCGCGTGGTACTGATTGTCGTGTCCGACGAATCGGGCGACGATGGTGGTCACGTCGAAGAAGCGATCGCCAAGGCGAAGCATCTGAACGCGCCGATCTATTTTCTTGGCCGGGAAGCGATCTTCGGATATCCGTTTGCGCGGCTCCGTTGGAAAGATCCGGTGTTCGGTCTCGATCATTGGCTGCCGATCACCCGTGGACCGGAAACCCCCGGTCCCGAATGTCTGCAGTGGGACGGTCTGCACGCCCGGTGGGATTCGTACTCCAGCGGCTTCGGACCGTACGAGCAAGTGCGTCTGGCGCGGGAAACCGGCGGCATCTTCTTCTTGCTGCCGGGTGAAGAGCAGAATCTGGCCGGCGCCGGGGCTCACGAGAATCGCAAATTCGACTTTCTCGACATGAAGCAGTATCAGCCGAGCTTGGAAACGCGAGCCGATTATGAACATTCCCGCGACGTCAACCCGTTTCGCGCACAATTGTGGAGCGTGATTTTGACGCTCAATCCGCACCTCGATGAGAGATTGAACATTCGAGAGCTATACTACCCTGCCGAAATCGCCCGTTTTCAGGAAGAAGGGAAGCTCGAGTTCGACAAGGCGGTTCGGGCGATGGGGCTCGCGGACCAGGCCGCCGGCATTCTCGAAAAAATTCAGCCGCTCCGCGCTCGTGAGGATTCACCCCGCTGGCGCGCCGCGTTTGATCTGGCGTTTGCCCAATGTTTGGCCTACCGAGTCCGGCTGTTTCAGTTCATTCTGGCTCTCGATCAGCATTCCAAATCCCCTCCCGCGTTTCGCGACCCGAAGAGCAACGTCTGGAATGTGCGCCGCACGCCCGACATGCTTCCGCCTGACCCCGAACAGGTGAAGATTACCGGCGTCGACTTGAAATACCTGGCAGGCCAGGAGCAGCGGGCTCGTGAGATGTTCGAGCTCGTTGTGAAGGAGCACCCCAAGACTCCCTGGGCCCGCCGCGCTCAACGCGAATTAGACGACGGGTTCGGCATGATGTTCGTGGAGCATTTCCACGACCCGCGGTATTACGAGCTGGCCAAACGCAATTTCAAGATGCCAAAATTCTAAACTCGGCGACTTCAGGCCGCGTCCGGCGCTTTCGCGGCAGCCGTCTCTGCAATTCTCTCGGATCGGGCGGCGAGAATATCGGCTACCACGGTGTCGATGAACAACTGCGACACGTGGTACATCATGATCGGAAAGACGGCGAACGGAATTCCAATCCCGGCTTCCAGAAAATGCGGGTTGCCGAACATCGTCGGATCAGTCGCCAGAAAAATGCCAATTGGTAACGTCTTCTGGCTGGCGGCAAAGGCTACCGCGCTCTGGTCACGTTGTTGAAATCCGCACAGTCGAGCTACACCTATTCCCGCCGCCATTCCAATCAGGTGCAGGATGATGCATGTTCCCCACACAAAGATCACCGCCGTGAGATTCAGCCCTGGCCCAAAACTTTCCATGCGACGCCCCGCTTCGCATGTTCCGCGAAAGACCACCGAGAGGATCAGCAATTGCGCAACGACGCCGATCGCGATCTTGTGACGCGTGGCGAATGCTCCGATTATCGGCACTTGTCGGAGCAATTGCCCCGCAAGCGTGGGGAGCAGGACCACAACCGCGAGATCGGCGATCATCGATCTCGCGTCAAGTTGGACCGACCGGCCGGCGGTCGCCAGGTTGAGCCAGAACGGCGTGATCAGGAAGCAGAGTCCGTTTGTAACGAGCGTCACCAACAGCGACACCGCATCGTTGCCGTGGGCCTTGCGGGTCCAGACCGAGGCCGCTGCCAGCGTGCATGGTACGCTTCCGGCAATCAGCAAACCGTAGCGAAAGTCGGGAAGCATCTGCCGGTCCATGATTCCCCAGGCCAGCAGCGGCACGAGCCCCAGGTTCACCAGCGATGCCAGCACGACGGGACCGGGAGAGCGGAGTGAAGCACCGAGAAGCCGACTGTCGAGACTCACTGCCATAAGAAAGAGAACCGCAGCAGTCACTCCCTTTGTCGGAATGTTTCCGACAAGGCTTGCGAGCGCTTCATTGGAAAGCGACGCTCCCAGCAGCATCCCCCCCGGGATGATGACCAGCAACGCCACCAGGAACCAGCGCTTTTGGATTGCCGATAAGAATGAGGCTGTTGCCATTGCGATTCGATCGCTTTGTGGAAAATCAATTGTGTTACAAACGAATGCCGATGCACCAACAGTCCGCGATCGGAAAAAACTCCATGTGCCGGGCGCTCACGGTATTAAGACCTTGTATCATCGGGCGCTCGAGCCCGTTGAGCGATCGGCAGCGCGTCCCAAACCATTATTTTGCCGCTTCCGGCTTTTCAGGCGTGGACGCCTTGCGGGCTGCCCGCCAACGATTCTGAAGCAACATGTATCCGATCCATTGGGGATGATTTTCCGGCATCAACTTTAAGGCCGGAGTCATGGAATACACAGCCTCTGCCAACCGATCCCCTTGCGCCAGCGCGATGGCGCGCATGATCCCCGCGGACTGCGACCACGCCCCTCTTTGTCCGTATCGTTTCAGGTATTCGGCGAACGTATCGGCAGCGGCCCGATAGTCATGGAGATCGCATTGAGACACAGCTACCCAATACTTGGCATCTTCCGCGGCACGGTAGTGCATCAGCAGCATATCTTGCGGAATGGGATAGGTTGTCGGCACGTTTTGCTGCGCAATCCCTTGGCTTTGCGCCTTCGCTACAAGCTGGTCGTAGACCTTTTGCGGAATCGGCATTCGGGGGGCGTATTCCGCAAGCTGCACCGCAAGGTAGCTTTTGATCGCGGAAGAAAACTCACCGGTCAGTTGCGCAATGCGCGTCTTCAATTGTGATCGTCCGGGTTCACCTTTGTTCGGCTGCAGCTTCTGCATGTCGAAATCGATCGGGATCGGCGCGTCGAACGGAAACCATAAGGCCAAGATCTCATTCTTCTGCATGGTCGTCCGCTGACGCGTCGCCGCATGGCAAGCTTCGGTGTAGGTCCATAACGAAACCTGGTTCGGGCTCCACAGACTCTCTCCCGCTTCGGTTACCCGCGTCAGGAGACCTTTGCCGTCATTGGCATCGGCAATCGCATCGTACACCACAACCGTGCGGCCATTGACCAGCGGGAGGTTGTTCTGAATCTGCCTCATCCGCTCCGACCAGAGGCGCAGATCCGAAATGACTGCGATGCTGGGCGTCTTCAAATCCGAGGAATGCAGGGCATAGGGATGCTCAGCATCCAGGTCGAGTCGTCGCAGCAAACTGTCATCCGCCTGCACTTCCTTCAACGTCGCGGGCCGCATCGCAAATGGTGTTGTTCCGGGATCGGCTGCGGAAGGGATCGGCCATCCAAGTCGCATGTCGAACAGATAGACCTGCTTGTTCAGCAACACTCCGACGAGCCATGGCTTGCTCGCTGATTTGGTGGACGAGGATTTTTCAGAGATCGCCTCGGGCTTCGCGGGGGCATCCGATTTCGCCGTTGCCGCGTCGGTGGAATCCGATTTTGCAGGTTCAGCGGAATCGGCGGCGCCGGCGGATTGCTCGACAGGCTGAACAATAACCGTGTCAATTTTTAACTGCCGAAGCATATTCGCGAAGATCCACGCACGGCCTTCGGGCGTCCCGCGACCGAACATCAAAGCCTCATAGGGAGTGAACGTGATCGGTTCCTCCAGAACGAACAGATCAAGGGAAATATTCCGGACGACGTAGTAGAACACGCGCATCACGCGGTCCAGATCTTCTTTCGAATCTTTCGTCACGGCGTCAATGGCCTTGCGGTCGATGATGCAATCTCGGATCAGCTCCACGTCGCCAGCGTCGACACGCGATTGCAGGAGCGTTTGTTTGCGTTCGTCCGAGAGCGATTTGATCCAGGGATGGTCCTCCGCCAAGATCCCCGGAGTCCCCTTCGATTGGCCCGCCGAACATTCCGTGATCCAATTGTTCAACCGTTCGGCGGAAAACTCCGGGGTAGAACTGATTCCCAGCCGGCCGGGCTGCAGCGTATCGAAAGCACTGGTCAACAGTTCGAGGCAACGATCCTGGGCAACAGCGGCTTCGGCACCCTTCGGAGCGTCGCTCTTTTCCATCGATTTTCCGCCTGCCAAAGGTGTCGATTTCACGGGCTTCATCGGCGCACCGCCGCAACCGGCGACGAACATCGACACTGCGAGAATCAGCACTCCTCTCACGAAGTTATTCGTGGCCGCTGAGCACTGAGGGATGATCTGGGATCGCAGATTTGCGCGGGAACGAAACTGGGACATTTGCAGGGTGCCTGACTCAGGAAATCCAATGATTGATAAGGGACCGCAACTCGACGAGCTGCCCGATGAGCTGCGGAAGATCGTTCAACCTCAGCATATTCGGACCGTCACTGAGCGCGCGGTCCGGATCGGGGTGTGTTTCAAAAAAAACCGCATCGCAACCGGCGGCCACGGCCGCGCGGGCCAGCAATGGAATCATCTCACGCTGGCCTCCGGTCGATTTGCCTCCAGGTAACTGCACGCTATGCGTCGCGTCGAACACGACCGGAACGCCATGCTGCTGCATGATAGGAATGGCACGCATGTCGTTCACCAGCCGCCCATACCCGAAGGTCGTGCCTCGCTCGGTCAGCAGCACGTTCGGGTTTCCCGCCTCAACGCATTTCTGCACGATGTGCGCGGTGTCTTCCGGGGCGATGAACTGTGGTTTCTTCACGTTGATGACTCGGCCGTGACGCGCGGTCGCTTCGGCCGCCGCGCACAGCAAGTCGGTCTGCCGGGCGAGAAACGCGGGAATTTGCAGGATGTCGCAGACCTGCGCGGCCGGTTCCGCCTGTGCCGCTTCGTGGATGTCGGTTGTGACAGGCAAGCGGGTGACCTCGCGGACCCGGGCAAGTGTTTCCAACCCTCGCTGCAAGCCGGGCCCTCGAAAGCTGCTGATGCTTGTACGGTTCGCTTTATCGAAACTCGCTTTGAACACGATCGGCACATTGAGCCGCGAGGTGAGTTCCGCCAGAAAGCCCCCGACTTCCATGACCAAATCTTCACTTTCAATCACGCACGGTCCGGCAATGAACAGCAACGGCAGCCCCCGCCCGCAGCGGTAATCTCCAATCTCGACGGGGTTGGATGGCACTGTTCACCTCGAACCTTATAAAAATCCGGCGCATCTCGGCGGCCGGCGCGTCACCCGACAATACGCTCATCCCCGCAAAATCGTGGGGCTTTCCGGCAACAATGCCTCCCAGGAGGCCGGGACCACCGCGATCGTTGCCGGCGTCCATCCGGCAGGGTCACCATCCACCTGCACCGGCACCGGTTCGTCCGATTCGACACGCAGACGGCGAATACGGAATGACAGGACGTCGGGAAGTGACTCGTGGAGACCTCTTTTGACCTTATATAAGTACCGGAGCATTTGGAATGCTGAACTTCGTCGAAACAGCCGCAGGTCGAGGAACCCGTCGTCAGGAGCCGCCGAACCGGCCACCTTCAGGCCCAGGGCATAAACCGGCAGGTTCACCAGAACCGCAAATCCGGCAGGAATCGGTTCCTGCTCATCGTCGATCCAGAACCTCATTGAGGGATGCCGGTATTGCCGGAGCGATTCCCAGATTGGCCGGGCGTACGTCAACCGGGAAATATTCCCCCGCCGGCGGGCGTGCGTGCGACGCACTACCTCAGCGTCAAATCCGAACCCCGCCATGATCAGAAATCGACGCCCGTTCAGGCTGCAGGCATCGAATCGGCGGGAATAGCCTGCGGCAATCACATCGGCCAGTTTTCGCCCGTCCCGTGGCTGGCCCAGATAGCGCGCGATCAGGTTCTCGGTTCCTAGCGGAAGCACCGCGACCGGTAAACCCGCACAGCGATTCACAACATCGCAGACCGTTCCGTCCCCGCCGGCCGCGACGACACACCGAATCTGATCACGGGACTCGGAACGGTTAAGAAAATGGGTCAACCGTTCCCGCGACGAAAACAAACGCGGCTGAAATCCGTGCTGTTTCAGCCGGGAAACGAGCTGCAGGATCTCGCCCCGATAACGACCGCTGCCGGATGTCGGATTTCGTTGAATGACGACCCAACGAGCACTCATGGATGCACCACATTGAGGCCGGACGGCAGCACTGTTGAATCCACATGAGGGATGTCAGTTGATTCGGAAGTGTTCCTCACCGATAGTCACGCGCCGAACTCCCTCCCGATCAATCTCGACTCCCAGACCCGGGCTGTTGAGGGCCGGCGCGTAGCCGCCGCGGCCGAAGGTAATGTCTTCCACCGTGAGCCGCTCCGCGACCAGAAATCGATCGTAGCTCCCTTCAAGATACCGCAGGTCAGCCACCGAAGAGGCGAACTGCCTTCCGGCGGCGGAAAGGATTCCGGTCTCGCCCACCTGGCAGCCC
Organism: uncultured Planctomycetaceae bacterium; assembly: GCA_964626885.1. GTDB lineage: Bacteria > Planctomycetota > Planctomycetia > Planctomycetales > Planctomycetaceae > CAZVJA01. The sequence continues at coordinate 43,126 of CAZVJA010000001.1, forward strand.
ATTTGATATCCGAGCCCGGCCCGACGCGCCGCGGCGGCGATCCGCAGCGAGTTCACGAACCCGCCGCATTTCGAAAGCCGGATGTTGAACAAATCGCACGTGCCCCGTTCGATGGCCTTGTGCGCGTCGTTCAAGCTGCAGGCCGATTCATCAAGCATGATCGGCGTGTTGATCCGTTTACGCACTGCCGAAAGGCCGTCGATAGCTCCGTGCGGTACCGGTTGTTCCAGCGACGAGATATTGTAAGGCAGCAGCGGCGCGAGCTTCGATTCGAGGTTCTCGCACGTCCAGGCTTCGTTCGCATCGATCCGCAGGTCGAATCCCGGGCCGGCCGCGCGCCTGATCCTTCGGACTGCGGCGGCATCGTTGACCCCCGCAACGCCGACTTTCACCTTGAGCTGATGAAATCCGTAATAACGGTAGGTCCACGCGCGAAAAACCTCTTTGAATGCACCCATCGAGGTGATGGTCGCGCTATAACGGACCTGGTCGACTTTCTGGCGAATCGCGGCCGCTTCGGCCCAGCAGTCAGTGCCCCGGGAGAGCGGCACCCCTCCGCGCCGGGCTGCGGCATCCAAAACACTCAGCACCAGCCCCCACCGCCACGGGTCGCCGCAACAATCGCGTGTCCCTCCTGGAACCGCGGAGAACCGCCCCCGGGCGCACAGCGCCACGGCACCCAGTAATCCGCCGAACGAGCCGCCGAGCTGCGACTGCCAATCGGTCGCGCGAAGCATGTCGAAGACCGCTTCAATCGTCTCGCCGGTGACGTACTCGCGGGGCAAGCTCTCCCCCCAGCCTTCCGTGCCGTCACTGAGCTTGCAGCAAACGATCAACGTATCGGTATCGGTGCGTGTGTGCGAAGCGTGGCGTATCTTCCGTCGCAAGGGAATTCGTACGTGATACGCGCTGAGCTCGCTGATTCGCATGCCCGGTCCTGACAACTTCCTTGCTGCAACGTCGGTTTGCCGCGGGGGCATATATCGACGGGGGAGCTTACACAATGCGTTAGTCGCTACTGAGGGGGGAGATAGCACGCGGCGATGCCGATCCGCCAGCCCGGTCGGCCGGTACACATCACGAAACGATCGCCAGGATGTCCGATTCGCTGAGGACCAGCAAGTCCTTGCTGTCGATGTTCACCTCGGTTCCAGCATAGCTCGAAAACAGCACCCGGTCTCCTTCATGAACCTGAAACGCAATTCTGCTGCCATCCGAAAGGCGGACACCGTCCCCCACGCTGACGATCCGCCCTTGTGCGGGCTTCTCGCGAGCTGAGTCTGGGAGCACGATCCCTCCAGCGGTCTTTGCTTCCGCTTCGAGTCGTTCCACCACGACTTTATCCCCCACCGGAACGATCTTCATAACTTCCCAACCCCCCATGAAATGCTTTCGAACGAAATGTTCGAACTCTTCGCGGACCGCTCTTCGAGTCGTCCGACCTGATAAGAACTGGCTCTCTGTCGCCTCACCCAACGTTGCCGCACTGTAATCAAGCCAACCGCGAATCGCCAGTTCTGCACGAAAAAGCCCCTCGATTTGCCGCTGTTGCAGCAAGGTTTGGCTTAACGCCCCGTGGCGGACGTGAGAGAACTTCGGACACAATACAAGTGGCTGTCGGTTCGAAGGATGAGGCAGTTTGGCCCGACCGCGGGAGTTGCCATGAATCGGCCCTCGAGCTGATTCGCTGCCAGGGCTTTGAACTTGCTGCCCGGTTCAACAACGGTGACCTTGCCGCCTTCGTTAGCGAAGTAAATTCGGCCGTCTACGCAAATTGGCGACGCGGAGTAATTGTCCCCTAGTCTTTCCTGCCAAACCGCTGCCCCGTTCCCGGCATCGACGCAGGTCGCCACTCCGCGATCCCCTGCCAGGTAGATCCTGCCGTCCAAATACACCGGCGTGGGGTTGGAAGAGACTTGCCGCTTGAAACGCCACAACACATGCGTCTCAGTCACGTCGCCGTGTCCATCCGCGCGAATCGCCCACAACTCCGGTGTCGTATACCCCGTGCAAAGATAAATGATCCCGTCGTGAAACAACGGCACGGGAACATTCGAAAATCCCTGGTACAACACTCGCCAAAGCTCGCGGCCGGTGCGCGGATCGTACGCCTCCACCTGGTCCGCCCCGGCACTGATCAGCTGCGGCTGACCGTTCACCTCAAAAACGGCAGGGGTCGAGTACGCTTTGCGGAAATCGATCTTCGCGCGGAACGGTCCGGTGCGTGGGGTCTTCCACACGCTTTGCCCGGTTCGCTTGTCGAGTGCTGCAACGTATTGCTTGTCCTGCCCGTCGCAATTCACGATCAACAGATTTTCGAAAAGAATCGGCGAACTCCCTGGTCCCTCTTTGTGATCGATCACGAGTTCATTGTTTCGCCAGAGAACTTGCCCATTCTTTGTATCGAGGCAAGCGGTCCCCATCGCGCCGAAATGGACGTACACAAACCCAGGCTCCACCACCGGCGAGGGAGAGGCGTGGCTGTTCTTTTCGTTGATGGGAACTGGTTCGGCGGGTGTAAAGACTTCGACATTGTGTTGTACCGCGCCGCTGTCGAGATCGACGCACAACGCCCGCAGCGACTTGCCACCGTCCAGCGCAGTCGTCAGCCAGACCTGTTTCCCAAGCACCACCGGGGACGACCAGCCTTTGCCGGGAATCGCCGTTTTCCAGGCGATGTTCTCGGTTTCGCTCCAAGTAAGCGGAATTCCCTGAGTGGTGGCGTGTCCTTGCCCGTTTGCCCCTCGAAATTGCGTCCAGCCCTCGTCAGCCCGCAAGGTCACAGCCAGCGAAAGGCATATCGCGGCGGCGAGCAGCCCCCTTTGCACCGTGGCTGCCGGCATCAAATTGAGAACGAAAGGAATGCGACCGGGACGGACCTCGCGCGGATGCTCCATACATTCCAGTTTCTTCAAAGTGCTCACAGAGGACGACCTCCCGCCGGACCAGATTGACTGCGTGCTCTCGATCATCAAGGGGGGAAGAATCAATGTCAAGCGGGGCGCCGAAGGCTGGCCGTTCGCTCCCAGGAAGCTGGACTGCCGCAGGAGCCGGAGGGTCGCGGGTCTGCGGATCGCCACTCCTCGGCAATCCCCTGCTCCAAGTCCTCAATTGGGGCTGACACGTCCGGCGAAACCTGTTATCAAGCGGCAACTAATTGACTGCCACCGAGTTTCGATCTTGCCAGGAGGGCCTCATGGGGGTGCCGTTGTCGCAGATGTGGACTGTTGCGACGTACGTGCTTTCGAAAAAGCTGCGTGGCGAAAAACGTTACCCGCTCGTGCTGATGCTGGAACCGCTGTTCCGCTGTAATCTGGCCTGCGCGGGATGCGGCAAGATCCAATACCCGGCGGAAATCCTCAAGAAGAACCTCGCGCCGGAAGACTGCTTTCGCGCGGTGGACGAATGCGGTGCGCCGATGGTCTCGATCCCCGGCGGCGAGCCGCTGCTGCATCCGGAAATCGACAAGATCGTCGAAGGACTGGTCGCGCGGAAGAAATACGTCTACCTCTGCACGAATGCCCTGTTGCTCGAAAAGCATCTACATCGATTCCGCCCCACGAAGTACCTCAGCTTTTCCGTGCATATTGACGGTCCAAAGGAAGAGCACGATGTCGCCGTCTGCCGCGAGGGAACCTTCGATATCGCCGTGCGGGGAATCCGCGCCGCGGTGAGCGCCGGCTTCCGCGTCACCACGAACACCACGGTCTTCAACACAGCTGATCCGCACCGGCTCCGCGAAATGTTCGACATTCTGACCGAACTCGGGGTCGAAGGGATGATGCTCTCCCCGGGCTACCCGTACGAGAAAGCGCCCGACCAGGAGCATTTTCTCCACAGGCATCAAACGATCTCGCTGTTTCGCAGGGCGCTCAGCAAACCGAAACGCGCGTGGACATTCAATCAATCGCCATTGTTCATCGAGTTCCTCAAGGGAAACTGGAATCTCGAATGCACACCCTGGGGCAACCCGACGTACAATGTCTTTGGCTGGCAGAAACCTTGCTATCTCCTGCAGGAAGGTTACTGCGAGACGTTCCAGGAACTGCTCGATTGCACTGATTGGGACCGATACGGCCGCGCCAGCGGCAATCATAAGTGCACCGATTGCATGGTCCACAGCGGCTACGAGCCAACGGCGGTTGCCGAAACGTTCGGCTCGTTGCGCGGACTGTGGGCGGCGGCCAGGTCCATTCTGCTCGGTCCGCGCGAATCCGATGCCGGTATGCCGGAGTTGGCTCCCGTCGCCGGGACCGCGCGCACACCTCATCCCGCCACGCCGTTGTATGACCTGCAACTTTCGTTTTCGGCGGATGAGAGTTCCTGCCCGACATCGGGAGAACTGCTCCCGGCGGAGTCTCCCGCGGTGTAGCGTGCACCAACCTGCGGAAATCGTCGCTCAGCGGAAGCTCCGCCTCTCGGAATCGAGTCTCCCTTGACGTCGTTTCGCGTTCACTCCGCCGCGAGGTTCACGCGCACAATTTCTTTATCGTTCCGCGCGAAAACGCTCTTCATGGCGAATGCCGGATGCGACCAGATTGTCTTCCGCCGCATCACGTCGCGCGTCGGCTCTACCAGTTTCGCGCGGCTGATCTCCTCGTATCCCTGCGGCGTAAGATTCGCGATGATCAGATCTCCCTGCTCGTTGTGCAGGAAGTACCTGTCTTCGTAGGGGATCAGAAATGCGTTCCACCAGCGTCCGTCACCGGTGGCAGCGAATGTCTCCCAGACGCGCTTGCCGGTGCGTGCATCGAGGCAGCGCAACTGGCCGTAGCTGCACACCCCGTAGATGTGCGTTTCCGTCAGCACCGGCGTCGAGATGATGCAGTGCAGGCCGTCGGTCACTTTCTCGCTGTTGCTTTTTCCTTTCCACACAGTCTTCGCTGACCGGCCGTCCGGTGCAACTTCGATCATCAACGGCCCGTTGTAGAACGTGGTGACAAAGATCCGATTCCCCATCTGCCGCGGCGTGGCGATTGTCAGGCCCGACTGCGAAGTGAAGGGAACGGTCCAATAGACTTCGCCGTTCTGTGGGTTCAAGCCGCTGATGCCGTGCGGATACCAGACGATCAATTGCCGCATCCCGCCAATCTCGAAGATCACGGGCGGCGAATAGCCCACATCCTTGTCATCGAGTGCTCGCCAGAGTTCCTTGCCGGTGGCTTTGTCGAAGCTGACGACAAGTGCCTTGGGGCCGCCGACGAGGGTAATTAACTGGTCGCCGTCGACGAGCGGACTGGCCACAAAACCCCAGATCGCGGTTTCGGTCTGATAGTCGTTGACGAAATTCTTCTGCCAAATAATGTTTCCTTTGGCGGCGTCGAAGCAGAACATGTCCCCCATCGCGCCGATGGTGTAAACCCGGCCGTCATTGACGACCGGTGTGGAGCGCGGCCCGGCCGGGTAGCTCACTGTGTAACGGCAGGGATACTCGTACTTCCAGATGATGGCGCCGGTCTCCGCATCCAGACAGAGCACGCGCTCGGTCTGTGCGCGGATCTGGCGATCGGTGATGTACACGCGGCCGTTTGCGACAGCTGGGCCGGAATAACCCTCGCCAATCGGTGTCGACCAGACGCGCGGCAGTAATCCTTCTGTCGGAAACTTCTTGACGATGCCGGTCTCGCGCCAGACGAGATCCCGTTTGGGGCCACCCCAATCAGGCCAGTCGTCTCCTTGAGCCGAGACGCAGTGCATCACCATAAAGACTGCAAGGAGTTGCAGCATGTTTGAAGTCACGCGGCGAGCGGAGAATCTGGCATGGTTCCGTGTCAGGCACTCAACTCTCCAAAGACCACACGACATGGTTTTCTCCCGTAAAGGTGAATTCGGCAACGCGCCGCGTTCCATTGTGACAGACCTCGTGATGTGGAACAATGACGAGCACACCACGGCGACTTTCGAGAAACACCGACGAACAGAATTCGCATCGAGGTTATCCATGATTCGGCAATCGATATTCGCAATCATCCTGCTTCTGTTACTCTTCGTTGTGCCGGCACGCACCGCGGAACCGACGGTCGCTGAGCAGGAAGCCAAACATCTGTCGAACATCCGTCAGGTGACATTCGGCCTCCCCCGCGCGGGAGAAGGCTATTTCTCGCCCGACGGGCAATGGGTCGTGTACCAGGCGTACCCCATCGGCTACCCGTTCTATCAAATCTATGTGCAGAAGCTCGGAGAGAAAGAGCCGCGGCGCATCAGCCCCGGACGCGGCAGCACCACGTGCAGCTACTTCACTCCCGACAGCAAGCGGATCATGTTCGCCTCGTCGCACAGCGATCCTCATCTCGACATCACGGAATTGAAGGCCCGCGAGGAAGCCGCAAAGGGGGGCCGCCGGCGATACCAGTGGAGCTTCGACGAACACATGGAAATCTATGACTGTAACTTCGACGGCACCGACCTTCGCCGACTGACTGATTCCCCCGGCTACGACGCCGAGGGGAGTTACTCCAGCGACGGCAAACAGATCGTTTTCACCTCCACGCGCGACGGCGACCCCGATCTCTACGTGATGAACGCCGACGGCTCGAACGTGCGGCAGCTCACGAACCAGCCGGGTTACGATGGCGGGCCATTCTTCTCGCCCGACAATCAATGGGTGATCTTCCGCAGCGACCGCCAGAAGAAAGACATGCTGCAAATCTTCGCGATCTCGGCCGATGGCAAGCACGAAGTACAGCTCACCAACGATCTCGACACCGTCAACTGGGCGCCGTATTTCCATCCGAGCGGGAAGTCTTTCGTCTGGGCCCGCGCCGATTATTCGCGCGGCCCGCGCGAGGCGACCTACGACATCTACCGGATGAATATCTCCTGGGATGCGGAGAAGTTCACAACCGACGGAAAGATGGAGCGGATCACGTTCGAGAAGGGGACCGACATTCTGCCGGTCTTCAGCCCCGACGGCAAACATCTCATGTGGACCTCGACCCGCGCCGCCGACGGCACCAGCCAGCTTTGGATCGCCGACTGGCACGATGACCCGCCGGCGAACAAGTAGCAGCTTTCATTGACGTTGGCGTTTTGGAAACGGTGGTTCCTTGAGTTCGTCTCCTCGCAAGTTCGGCGCTCATGTCTTTCTGTGGCAGGATGGCTACGACGACAGCGCGTTGCTCCGCATCTTCGATTCCGCCGTGCGGCTCGGGCTGTCATTCGTCGAGATCGCCGTCGGGGATGGCATTTCTTTTGACTCCGCCAAGCTGTCGGCTGAAGCGGCCGCACGGAAGCTGGAGCTGGTGACGAGCCCGGGGGGCGAATGGCCGGTGGAGTGCGATATCTCACTCCCCAATTCGAGCGACCGCGCAGGAGGAATGGAATGGCATCGGCGCGAGATCGATCGTGCCGCCGAACTGGGAGCAGTGGCGTATGCCGGAGCGATTTACGGACATCCGGGGACGGTGCGGCGCGGAGCAGTCGATGCCGACGAATTTCGCCGGATTGCCGACGGGCTGCACGAGCTTGCGCAATACGCAGCCGAGCGGAACGTGCAACTGGTGATCGAGCCGATGAGTCATTTCCGGACGCACGTCGCGAACACGCCGGGGCAGATCAATGAACTGATTGCTCTGGCCGACCACGAGAATCTGTCGAGTCTGCTCGACACCTATCATCTCACGACCGAGGTGACCAACATGACGGCCGCCTTTGAGGAAATGCGGCCTCGTCTGTGGGGGTTGCACGCGTGCGAGAACAATCGCGGCGCGCCCGGCACGGGTCTGCTCCCGTGGCAGTCACTCGGCCGGTCGATTCGCGAGAGCGGCTGGAACGGCCACATCGGCTTCGAGGGTTACAACTCGACGTGGCGCGGCGGTGCGTTCGCGCGCGAACGGGGCATGTTCCACAACGTCTGTCCGAATGTGGAAGCGTTCATTCGGGAGTCGATGCGGTTCATGGAGTCGATTTTGTCGGGTGAACTTGCTGGTGCCCCAGCAGCCCGTTGAAATTCGTGGTTTTCTCCAGCCGTGTGTTTCTGCGCGGCGGAGGGGGGCGAAGTTTGTGACTCAGAATCAGCGCTCGAGGCATGAGCGAGTTCAGCAGAGCGTCAAGCAGCGCGACTAAGAACGCCCAAGCCGCCGCAAATTCCCGCGGCTTCCCCATTCCCAGCAGTTTCCGCAACACAACACCCAGGTTGTGCGCGGCCGCCTGCAGCAGGCAACGCCTGCTCACCTCGACGATCCCCCGCAGCCAACTTCGCCGCGCGCCGCCGGTGTCGCAGACGTGTGCGAACGAGCGCTCGACCACCTCGCTACGGCGACGCTTGAGTCGTCGCACCCACGACTCGCTAACGCGGCGCTTGATGACCACCGCGCGTGCTCATTCCAATAGGGCGAGAAATCTTGCTGCGTCGGCGAAGTTATCGAACAGCTCGTCGGGAGAGTTCTGTTGCAATTGTTCGGCGGAAAACTGCCCCGTGGACACCACCACGACGCGGGCATCGATTGCCCGAGCGCAGCGAATATCGGCCGGAGTGTCACCGATGACCCACAGACGCTCGCGATCAAACGAACCATTGCATTGTCGATGAACTTCTTCCAGTGCTTCGCGAGCGACGTCGTCCCGGTCGAGATACCGGTCGCCGAAGCCGCCGAATTCAAAATGGCGATGCAGTCCAAAATGTCCCAGTTTGAGTTTTGCTCCTTCGCGAAAGTTTCCGGTGAGGAGTCCCAGCAGAACATCCTCGCGCCGGCTTAATTCTTCCAGCAAAAGCTCGACGCCGGGGAGAATCAGCCCGTCCCGCTGTGCCAGATGCAACGGAAGCTGCCGCAGATACTCGGCGTAGAACCGCGCGAGCGCTTCCTCCTCGACCGGAATATTGTGAAAACGGAAGATATCGAGCGCGATGGCGCGGTCGGTTCGTCCCGCGGTGTTCAACCCTTCGACCAGCCGCGTGGTGCCGAACTCGACCTCCATCGCGGCTTCCATGGCCGCTTGACCGGCCCCCCCGCTGTTCAGTAATGTGCCGTCGATGTCAAATAAGCAAATGTGCATGAAGTGTTCATTCTCGCGAAAATCCACCGGTTTCCGACAAGGCTCACTGTAGCAGCCGAGCCTCGTTTCGGGAATCAAACCCGCCGGCCCGCGAACCCGGCCAGGGCGACCCAATGACTCAGCACAATACCACTTTACCGCGCCAATTCGCGATCCTCGGATGTGGCCGCATGGGACGGACGCATGCCGAACGGCTGGCGAAGGACGGTCGGGGGGAAGTTGTCGCGTTGTTCGACACCGCCCGTTCCGCGGCCGAGCAGCTTCAAAATGAGGTCGCGCCGAAGGCTCGGGTGTTCGACACTTTTGAAGAGCTGATGGCTGCCAAGCGGGCCGATGCGGTCATCATCTGCACGCCGACCCTTGAGCATTTTGCGCAGGCGACTGCCTGCCTGGAGCAGGGACTCGACGTTTTGTGTGAGAAACCTCTTGCGGCAACGCGTGCCGAAATCGTTTCGCTGATTGAGGAGTGTCGACGACGAAGCGCGCGGCTGACTGTCGCTTATCAGCGGAGGTTTTGGAGCGCGTATCGCACCTTGCGCCGCGAGATTCTTTCTGGAGCGTGGGGCCAGGTCCATGCGGTGATGTCACACAACGCCGAGAACTGGCAGCAGGTCTACGGCGGGACATGGCGTGACGATCCGCATGCCAACTGGGGAGGTTTCATCGGTGACGCCGGCAGTCATAAGATCGATGTCCTCTTTTATGTGACCGGACGAGCGCCGATGGAAGTCTTCGCGCGATGCGACAATCGCGGCAGCCGCGTGGAGGTTGCCGCGGGGGTTTCGGCCACTTGCGACAACGGCGCACTGCTGACGATGGACTTCATCGGGAATGCGCAGCACTTCGGGGAGCATCTGCATATTCACTGTGACAAAGCCGATTTTATCGTGCAGGGGTATACGCTTTGGATAGTCCGCGACCAGGGGATGGAACGATTCGAGCCCCTTGCTCCCGAGACGGACCCGGTTGCGGGGTTCCTCGATTACCTCTGTGATGGAGGCGAGAATCCTGCTCCTCCCGACTGCGCGCTGCCGGTGTTCGATTTCACACAGGCCATTTTAGCATCGAACAGGACGGGACGCGCTGTCTCCGTCGATGAGGCAAAGTTACTGTGACACGGGAGCGGGATTGGGAGAAATGCCCCGCGAATCCGCCGTTAGATTAACGCCGGCTCTTCGTCCTGGTGCGACGGAACCTGCGGCAATTCCGCCGTGACATCTTCGACCGCTTCGGCCAAGACGGTTCCACCCGATCGAACCAGACCGGTCAGAATCAGCAGATCACAGACGCGATTGATCTCGCGCGGAAGACCACGCGTGCGTCGATACACCGCCATCATCGCAGCCGGTTCGAGCGAAGCACCCGAGAAACCGGAAGCTTGCAGGCGATACGCCACATAGCGGCTTGTTTCCAGCGCGTCGAACGGCCACAACTCGATGCGTAGATCGGAGAGTTCGGAAACCAGACCGGCCGCGCAGCAATCCTCGAGCGAACGGGCCGCGAAGAGCAGGGTCAAATGACCGTGAGAATATTCGGCCAGCTTCATCAATCGATCAAGGCCGAGTGCACAACTCGCGTCCGCCCGATCGAGATGATCGAGAATCAGTACCCCGGGAGTTCTGCAGAGCGACAGCCCCCGCACGTGATCCTGAATCGCACGCCATGTCTGCAAAGCGGAATCGTCGGACCAAGGGCCGAGTCTCCAACAGGCGGAGATGTGCGCCGGCAGATCTTCCGCGACAAGGCCGCGCAGGTCGACGAGGCCGGCTTGTTGAAGTCCCCGTTCCCGAAGCTCGTGAAGGAAGACTTCCCACAGCAGGGATTTGCCGGTGCCGGCTGGGCCGGTGAGCAATCCGCAGGGACGACGATTCTCAACCAGATATGCCAGGCGGGACAGAACCTCTTCATGAGCCGGACTGGAGAAATAGCCCGAGTGATCCCCAGGGCGGGAAAGACGGAGCGAGGAGGTTCCTGGGTGGCGAGTGGCCATGGGGTGAATGGTTTCCGGGGCGGAGCGCTACGTCACTGCAACTGATATAATCGGCAGCATTGTTCAGTGAACATGATGCGGGTCTGGCTTCCCACCGAATGCATTTTCGATTTCGCGAACCGCGAGGTTTGGGATGTAATGCGGGATTTCTCGTAAACTGTTGTTGGAACACATTTTACAGGCGGTGATTGTGCCCGATCGATTCTTTGCTCCCGTGTCATTCGATGAGAAAACCGTGCGGCTGGAAGGTCCGGAAGCCCGCCACATGCAGGTCGTCCTCCGGTTACGGGCGGGGGACGAAGTGGTTTTGTTCGACGGCGAAGGGACCGAAGCCACGGCCACGATCGTGAGCATGAAGAAGAATGAGGTTGAACTGCGTATCGAACAGGTGCGGCCAGACCCTCCCGATCGGTCTCCCCGAATTGTGCTGGCGACCGCTGTTCCAAAAGGAGAGCGATTTCGCTGGCTGGTCGAAAAGAGCGTGGAATTGGGGGTGGACCGGCTGATTCCACTAAACACCGCGCGGAGCGTCGTTGATCCCCGCGAAACACGGCTGGATAAGCTCCGAACCTTGGTGATTGCAGCCTGCAAGCAGTCGAGGCGGAATCGCCTGATGCGCATTGAACCGAGCATATCCTGGACTGAATTGATCGCGCAATACACCCGGCCGCGCGATGAACAATCCGAGGGAATCCCGCGAACGATTATCATCGCCGATCCGTCAGGAGTGCCGGTCTCTCGCGAGTTGACGCTGCTTGGAGAACCGACAATCCAGCAGGCGCACAAGCGAGAGATCCTGCTGATTGTTGGTCCGGAAGGTGGGTTTTCCGCGGAGGAACTTCGCCTGGCACGAGAATCCGGTGCGAAATTGGTGTCGTTGGGAAGTCAAATTCTGCGGATTGAAACGGCTGCGATTGCCCTGGCGGCCCTCTTTTCCCGTGGAATTGACTGACCGCTTACGTCGATGCGATTTTCGTCCATGACGTGTACTTAAACAGGGGGAGTCGGTCACGAATTCTCACATTGACTTTTCAAAGCACGCTCAATATAGTGCGGTTGTCCCTGTCAAGACGGCAGGCCTATTCACGGCTAAGACAGCCCTTCCGCAAAACAGATCGCGGAAGGGTTTTTTGTTTTCCGTCACAATCTCCACGGTCAAGACGGCCCCCTGATGTCTCCCAAGTCATCAGCGGGGTCCTTTTTTTTCTCCCCCGCGCCGGAGAGAGTTCGATGCAAGTAACAACGATGATCCCTCAACGAAATGCAGAAACCAGTTCCGCCTGCGAGAAACCGGGAACCTCGTTCCTCGATGCGCAGGCAAATTCGCCTGTCGCGATGGCTGCACTACGGTCTCTGGAAGCGAGTTCGTACAAGCTGCTGAAGCAGATCAAATGCGAAGAACGTGAAGGAGCGCTCCTGCTTCGCGGAACGGTGCCGAGCTACTTTCTGAAGCAGATGGCGCAGACGGTTGTGCAGGGAGTTCCAGGAGTTCTGGAAATCTCTAACCGCATTGATGTGACTTCCACTTCTTCATCTCGCTGACCCAAATCCAAATCTCCAAGTTTTCCACGGATGGCCCATGGTTTTCCGCAACCTGAGATGCCTTGTGGACATCGAATGAATTGGAACGCGAGACGGGGAGTTCCAGGTGATGACGAAACCAAACAGGCCAAAGTTGAGCAAACTCGACGCTTTTATTCACCCGCAGATTGGATAGCAGACACCATGAAGACATCGACATTGGAACGCCCGAAAGCCTTTGATAAATCGACGATCGCCGAGCTTTCGGTTTCGCAGATCAAACGGATGAGCCGTCACGACCTGATCGGTCTGATTCGCGCACTTTCCCCGCCGTTTCTGTCCCGCGAGATGCTCGACCGCATTGAGGACAGAAACCACGAGGAACTGGAGCGGATCGTCTACCTGTGCCGCCGCTGCTGCAGACAGCAAGGCTATTGAGGCCGCACCGAAACCTTGAAAGGCGCGTCGTGCCTTCAAGAGGATTTACGGAGAAGCCGGCGCCGAAGGTTGCTCTGCAGGCTGTGTCCCCTCAGCGGTGATCCAAGGGCGAAGCTTCTCCAGTGTTTTTGACCCGATTCCCTGCACCTGCTTCAATTCGTCGACCGATTGAAATGGTCCGTTTTGTTCGCGGTATGCGACGATTCGTCGCGCCAACTGATCTCCCACGCCGGGAAGTTGCGTCCATTCGATCCAGTTCGCCTGATTGATGTCGAGTCGAAATTCAAACGGCCGCTGATCCTGACGTTCAATTTCGACTGGCCGCATGCCCCAGCCGCTGATCCATGCCCAATGTATCGCGATCAACGCGATTCCCAAAACGAGCAGCGTGCCGAACACGATCTGATCGCCGCGCCGCCAGCCGAAGAGAGGACGCGACGATTTTGGCAAATTGTTGGCGTCGGAACCCGGGAGCGGATTCTTCGGAACGTCGGCCACAGGTACGGCCTCGGACGTAGAGGATGAACGAATCTGCGGCCGCGACGGGAGTGGCTCTGCTCTTGTCGGGCTCTCGCCGAAAAGAAAGAAAACCGCCCCTTGCGGAACTGCACGCGTTTTTCAGACTAACGCAGGGAGGTACGCCCGATCAAGCGGGGTTCAACGGAAGGGGATGCAGGTCTGTTTGCCACAATGGAGCGTCCAATGCCGTTCGACTCACCGTTACTCATCCCCCGGGGGCTTCGCGGCTTTTCGGACATCGTCATGCTCGTAGTAAGTGATGCGGACTGACTTGTCCTTTTCCAGCGGCGTTCCGGGTTTGGGTTGCTGATCGTACACCCTATAAGCGAAGTCGTTGTTATTGGCCGTTTTTCCCGCTTCGTAGGAGACCCGGTAGCCTGCCTGCTTCAATTTCGCCTCGGCATCCCGTGCGTGCATCCGTGTCACGTCAGGTACCGTCCCGGGCTTGAAGCCGGCGCCTTGTTCCTGTGGAGGACCGGCGATATTCTCCTGCCGGATCATGTGTTTCGTGTAGCCGCGCAGCTTCGGCGCGAAAATGTTCTCGCCGACCAGCACCTTGAACAAGCTCTGCCGTTTGTTCTTTTCCATGTCGCGGAAGACGTAAACAGTCTCTTTGTTTCCGGAGGGATCTTCCAGCTTGACGGCTGCGGGGAGGAATTCCTGGATATCGAGTTGCAGCCAGGCGCGCCGCCAATTCTCCGCGTCGTGCCTGAGCAAGGGCTCGACTTCGAGCATCACGATGTTTCCGGATTTCTTTATGATCTTCATGCGATAGCGCTGCTTGGCTTTCTCCGGCGGCATGCCGAACAAAAACGGCAGGGGACCGTCCATGATGTTCGGCCCCTGCAATTCTTTGGGGATGGTGACGATATCGACACTTTTTTCCTTGTCGTCAATCTTTTGAATTTCGTTGCCGTTGCTGATCCATTTTTCGGGCGAAGCCGATTCGAGCTTGTAGGGTTGCCCGCTCTTTTTTCCGATCTGAGTCGAGACATCACCCTTCTCGATGACTCTCCCTTCGATGTCGATTCGCCCCTTACTGGGAGCTTCGTAATAGAACATCCCCTCCGCCCGTTTTTCCACTTCAAAGACTTTGTCGTACTCAAACCGGTAGTGGCGCCCTTGTAGCTTTTGGATCTTTTCCGTCGTGGTCGCCCAACTGCGCAGGAGCCGTTCGAGTTCGGGATCGACCTTCGGTTGTGCGGCCTGTTGCGCGACGCGCAGCTCGGGGGCGTTCAATCCATCACGATCTCGCCGTGCAGGGGCGGGACGATCTTTTTGGGCGAGCAGCGGCGCCGTCCAGATTGCAAGAATGCCGGAACACAACAGCGCGAGACGCAACCCCTTCACAATCCGTTCGAGGCTCATGGGACTGACGATCCTTGTCAGAAGGGAAGCGGTACCGGAGTCGCCAGCGGCAGGTTCCGGCCCGTAAGATTGTCCTGCTCAATTCGCGAAAGAAAGCATCATGTAAGACGTGATGCAGATATGACTTAAGGCGCAATGACTCTTTTGAGCGGCGGGATTGTAACAACTCACCCCAAATGGGGCTACCCCGGTTTACTCCCCGAATTGAGCCGGAAAAAAGCGAGGAGAGGGCAATCTCGTCGTGCCCCGACGGCACATCGCAGATCGATTGTTTGGACCTGAGCCGTCACTTGGCTTCATCGGCTTCGGTCGGGTCGAGCAGGCCGTCACCGCTGCTGTCGAGTCGGCTGAAGAGATCGAGCGGACCGAGAAATTCCCGACGCGATACTTTCCCGTCCCGGTTGCGATCCATCTTCTGGAACCAAATCGGTCCGGTCGGCTGCGGCTTGTATCCGGGATTCTTCATTCGGTTTCGAATGGGAGCGTTCTCCCCCGGAACTCCGGGCGGCGGGCCGATGCTGAACAGTACCTTCTGCTCACTTGGCAATTCGCTCAGTTGAACACGGTCGTCGACGTCTTTGTCCCAGGACTGAATTTTCGCGAATGCCTGACGGAGTTCTGACTCGCTGAATCGCGAGTCGCCGTCTTCGTCAAGCAGTTCGTACAGGCGGGCCCCTTCGCGACGGAAGGTCATATGGATCCGGCTGCGCGCGAGCCCATCCCGCAGATTGAAGTATTTTTTCAACTCCTGTTGAAAGATCTGCTGATTTCCATCCTGATCGATGACGGCGAACAGGTTGGCGGGCAATCCGACGAATTGAAACTCTTTGCTATCCAGATAGTCGTTGTTGTCCCGATCGGCGGACTGAAACTGCTGGACGCTTACGCGACTCGATTCAAGCCGGGATGAAATTGGGGCCGGCCCCTGCGTACCGTCGATGTGCATTCGCTCCCCACCGACCACCAACGTCAACTTCTGTGGCGATTCCTGGCTGAGCCCCAGTTCCGAACCCGATTCGCTCTTCTGGGATGTGTTCAAGGAAAATTCGATGTCGTCCGTTCGGCGTTTGCCGAATGCGATGGTCAGCTCCGCCGTCGGATGCGGATGCTCGAGAAAGGTAGCAAGCTCCTGCTTGTCGAGAATGCCATCGCTGTTTTTGTCATAGGGTTGGATTGCCGCCGGGTCTACTCCCAACTCCTTGGCGCTCAACCGGGAATCCTGCACGAACCGCGCAGCCCCCTGCCGTTCGAGCTTGTCGTACCGTTGCAGCAACCTTGTCACGGTCTTCGAGATCCCCGATGAATGATCGATCGGCTGCAGAACCGTGCGAATGTTGTTGAGGAGAGAATTATCGACTGGAGCGGTGGGTGGAGAAAACATTGCGAGATATTCGGTCTGGCCGACAAGCTCGAATTCGCCAAGCAGCCCGTCGTCGTTAATATCGAGACGACGGAGCAACGGCTGAAGATTCTGCAGCTCCGATTGCGAGAGGGCCCCGTCGCCGTTCACATCGAGTTGGTTGAACAGCAAACTTTCCCGTCGCGAATCGGTCTCTTGCACTTGAATTTCGAACGGCTTGCCGACCACCCCCTGGATGAACGCGAGAAACTCTTCCGGCGAGATTTTTCCATCGGCAGGTGCGATATCGGCTTTCGCCTCCTTTCCGACAAAGGTGGTTTCATTCGTTTGGGCGGCGAACAGCAGTTTTGCGGAGGGAATCTGCTTGGCTTCCGTTTCGTCGAGTAACTGGTCCTTGTTTTCATCGAGCGAATCAAACAGCTCCCGCACATATTCTTCCAACGGTGCGAGGAAGTTTTTCTCTGCGATGCGAATCCGCAGCCGCAGAAACAACGGACGCTTACTCCCAAGGTAGAGCAGATCCTGCACTTCGTTTTCGGGAGAAGCTGCACTGGTCACCTTGGAACCACGTATCGGTTCTTCGGCGGACGCCAAGGAGCAGGCGGCCGTTAAGCAAATTGCCACGGCGACGAACGTTCCCCAACGGATCGTTGAACGAATCGTCGTCGAATCCAGCCGGATCATGTCAGCAACTCCTTGATCGGTTTCGAGTCCGGCTCGACGATGCGGATCGGGCGTCCGACGTTCGACATGTTCTGGCGGGTGCCGTCGATCTTGAGCACCTCGCAGAGGGTCGCCATGAAATCCCCGACTCCCACAGGCCGATCGGCAACCGTCATTCCATCTTCGCTGGTCCGCCCGACGACCTGCCCCCCGCGAACACCGCCGCCAGCCAATACCGTCGACCAAGCTGCCGGGAAATGGTCCCGTCCCGCGGATGGGTTGATTTTGGGGGTCCGCCCGAATTCCCCCATCCAGACGATCAATGTGGTCTCCAGCAGCCCACGCGTGCGGAGATCCTCCATCAACGTTCCCCACCCGGCATCCAACACCGCGCTCAGCGCCTTGACGGCGGGAAAGTTGTTCTGGTGGGTGTCCCAGCCAAAACCTTGCTGGTCTTCGGTTCCGTTGAGCGCCACTTCGACGAAGGGCACACCGCGCTCAATAAGCCGACGGGCGAGCAGACAGCCTTGCCCGAAGCGGTTCTTCCCATATTTTTCACGCAGGGGAGTCGGCTCGTGATCAAGATCAAAAGCTTCGACGGCACTCGAACGCATCAAGCGAGTCGCCTGCTCGTACGCGGCCCGATGGCTCTCGACCGGCACGCCCGGCCGCGTGGATTGAAACTCGGAATCGATCTCAGCCACGAGCTTGAGCCTGGCATCGGCCTGTGCCCGATTAATGCGGCCGGGGGCATTCAGGTTCTCCACTCGCAACGAAGGTCCGTAACTATCATTCCCCCCTTGAGGCGTATTCCCCGTTTGCGATTCTCCCACAATCATCGGCGCGTATTGCGGGCCGAGAAACCCGGGACCGAAGGCATCTGGACTCAAAAAACGATAGGGTGCGATGCTCACGAAGTTCGGCAGTTCCGCTTCCGCTGGTGCGAGTTCCTTGGAGAAGACCGAGCCGAGGGTGGGGTAACGGATAGGACCTTGGGGCAAACGTCCTGTTCGCAGGAAATAGCTGGCCCGCGCGTGGTCCCCTTCTTTGGTGCTCATGGACCGGACGATTGCCATGTCTTTCATTTGGCTCGCGAGCGTCGGGAGATGCTCGCTGATGCGAATCCCGGAGGCGGACGTCTCGATCTCTTTAAACTCTCCACCGTTCTCATGCCCCGGCTTGAGGTCGAAGGTGTCGATCTGGCTTGGACCGCCGTTCATCCATAGGAGAATACAGGCATGGCGCCGTTTCGGTTGATCGGCGGCCAGTGTTGCAATGGATTGCAGCCAACCGGAAGCGGAAGCGGTGCCAAGACCGACTCCAAGGGAGGTCATTCGCAGCCAATCGCGCCGCGAGATGCCTGCCGCTTGGGTGAAATGTCGATGTCGTGCCCACATGATCATCTCTCCTGGCGAATATTTGCACCACAGCTTCGTGCTGCAACATTTTCAATGGTTGACGAGAAACTCGCTGCCATTCAACAGCGCCCAGAAAACGTCTCCAAGCGCGGTGTTCTTATCGGTCCCCTGAACCGGACGCTTGTCGGAAAGGATCGTCTTGAAGACTTCTCCCAGAGGAGGATGTGAAGCGTTACCGGTCCCCCTCCCGTCAACGTATGCGACAAGTTTTTTCATCTCTTCCGGATGAGGAGGCCGGCTAAGCGTCGCAAAGTAAAGCGTCTCGATCCGACTCGCGGTGTCGAGAAACGGGGAATCGATTACCGCCGCGAGCGTCGTGCTTTGCGCGGGGTCCGTGGCCTCTTCAATGAACGCACCGTTCATTAACGTCAGCGCTTGCGGGATGGAAGTGCGAATCTCGAGCAAGTTCGGATTGTCCTGTCGGAACAAGTTGCGAATCGCTTCGCGCTGAGAGCCATCGGAAAAGACACGAGGATCGCCGACGGATTCGTCATAGTAGCCCGTCGCCTGTATCAGGCTGTCGAACAATTGATCGGCCGTGAGTCCTTTCACGTTCATCCGAGCGAAAAGTGCACGCTCGGATTGTCTGGGATGCGTTTGCCGGCTTGTCAATTGATACGCCCGCGTTGCGGTGATCGTCTGGATGACGAATTCGGTGTTGAAGTCGTGGGCCGCGAACTCCGATGCCAATTCATCGAGCACTTCGGGGTGGCTTGGGGGATTATTCTCGTCGAAATCGTCGGGTGGATCGACGAGGCCGTTACCAAAATAATGTGCCCAGTTTCGATTGACCGCAGCTCGGGTAAAGTAGGGATTCTCCGCCGAGGTCAGCCACTCCGCAAGTTTTGCACGAGGCGAGATTTGGTTGCCTGTGTCCCACTGGGGTTCATTACCGTTGAGAAACCTCGCCGAGACGGTCTTATTCTTACCGGGGATGGGAAGTTCGTGCCGGCGCGGATCCTCGGTGCCGAATTGTGTGGGAGACGGAACGGGTTGGTCGGGACGCGACAACCCCGCATAAAACGCGGCAAAGCTCCAAAACTCTTCCTGCTTCCACTTGGCGAACGGATGGTGATGGCATTGTGCGCATTCGAGCCGTACTCCTAGGAATAGACGTGATGTGGCAGCCGCAAGATTCTCCGGCTTGGACTCCTTCGCCGCATAGAATAGAACAGCTCCGTCGCGCGACAGCGGGCTTGTGACGAGTTGTCGAACCAGGTCGTCATACCCCGCGCCGCTCAAAATCTGCTTGCGCAGCCAAACATCGAAGGAGGGGGCCTGGAACCGGAGGTTCAAATCGGTATTCGCTTCGGGAACAAGCAGGTTGCGCCAGATGTTCGTCGTATGCGTAACGTAGGCGGGGCTCTCCAGCAAACGATCGACAAGCTGCGCACGCTTGTTGGGATTTGCATCCGCGAGGAAGGCACGGACCTCGGCGACCGGAGGTATTTTCCCCGCGATATCAAGCCAAACCCGGCGCAGGAACTCCGCGTCGTCCGCCTGCGGTGCCGGCTCAATCTTCTCGGTGGACCAACGAGCGGCGAT
The DNA here is from genome assembly GCA_964626885.1 of uncultured Planctomycetaceae bacterium. Lineage (GTDB taxonomy): Bacteria > Planctomycetota > Planctomycetia > Planctomycetales > Planctomycetaceae > CAZVJA01. The sequence goes on from CAZVJA010000001.1 coordinate 62,942, forward strand.
CTTCTGATCGATTCGTAGGGCGAGAGCGTTGGCTGCTTCGCGAGTCTCGTGAATCCTGCTAGGGATACGCTCGGAACTTTTGCTCGAAGCGGTCTTCGGCTCCTGCTGGCCGATCGCGGAGGGTGGGCATGCCGAAATTGTCAGAAATATGGCACAGACGGCCGGCAAGATCACATGCAGAGAATTCCAGGGGCGTTCGAGTTGGCATAGCCGGATCATGGCATGACTCCCGAATCGTCGAGATTACGTATCCGTCCTGATCGATTCTGCCTCTGATCTTTATTTCTTACCCGAAGTTCGCGCTTGGAATTCCGCCCGCTTCAGGATCTCGAAGGCACCTGCGGGGGTCTCGACAAGATAAACGAATTCGCTATCGATTACCGATGGATCGCCCGATAGTAGTTCGCCAGAGGCACCGATCGTTGCGGATGTTCCATCTTCCCTGAGAACGACAGCGAATTCGGCTTCCCCAGTATCCGCGTCCCACTTTCGAACCGTGCCATCAAAGCTCGCGGAAAGCAACTTGCGCGAATCGGCCTGCCACGCCACGGAAAAGACGCTAGCGCCATGACCTCGCAATACGTTCTCGGTTGAACCGTCGGCCCCCCAGATCCGAACCGTATTGTCCCAACTGCCGGAAGCAATCCGTTTGCCATCGGGACTCCACGATACTGTTTGCACGTACCCATCATGTCCCGTGAGAATTTGTCCAGGCGTTCCATCGACATCCCACAAGCGAAGGTTGTTGTCCTCGCAACCAGTGATGAGCCGTGTTCCATCGGGGCTCCATTCGACGGCACGGACATGACTGGAGAGATCTTCCAGTTCGGCGGCTGCAGAATGATCGAGATTCCAAACACGAACCCGACCGTCAAAGCTTCCCGACGCGAATTGTGTTCCCTCGGGATTCCAGGCGACGCAAGTTACTCCGTGACGGTGGAAATTTCGAAAGTCCGTGAAGGATTTAGTAGCCGGGTCAAATATGGTAGCCACCCGATCGTCTCCGGCGATAGCTAGCTTGTTGCTGTCAGGGCTCCACTTCACGGCGCGAAGCTCGCTGTCGTGCTTTGCGGAAACCTCCTCACGCCATGTTTCCGTGCTCCAGACTTTGACAGTCCGATCTTGACGGCAAACGGCCGCCAATCGAGTGCCGTCCGGACTCCAATCGACGCTGTAAATATCGTTGTTCCCTGCTGGAAGAACTTGAAAAAGCTCTCCTGCTGCAGTCCATACGCGAACATTTCCATCTCGACATGCTGCAGCAAACCCACGTCCATCAGGACGCCAGACAACGGAGAAGAGAGGATTCCCGCTTGTTTGCAGCAGACGATTCGGTTGTGAGTCCAACTTCCATGTCAGCAATTGCGCGGGAAAACGGCTGTTGAGTTGCTGACAGCCAGTGAGCAGCCGTGTGCCGTCCGGGTTCCAGGCAATCGAATAGATGCAGTAGCAGTAACCGTCGAGCGTACGGGATTGTCGGCCGTCGGCACTCAACAGTCGCACCCGTCCATCCCAACCGGCGAACGCGACCCATCGGCCATCGGGACTCCACTCGGCACTGTATGTCGGCCCGTTATCCCGTCCTACAAATACCGGTCCTTCTGTTCCGTCCAACGTCCAAAGTCTGACGGAAGAACCATGTGGCTCATCACCATTCCCGCTATCAAATCCGGAATCAGTCGATGCAAGTTGCCGTCCGTCCGGACTCCAGGAGACAGAGAGAATAGGGCCGGTGTGTCCTTCCATCACGGGACCGGGTCTACCGTCCGCGTCCCATAAACGTACAGTTCGGTTATCGCAACCTGAGGCGATATGCTTACCGTCAGGACTCCAGGCAACCGCGTTCACGGGAGCCTCATGTCCAGTCAATCTGACGGTTAGCATCCCGTCGGTAGTACTCCAGATGTAGATGTGTCCGTCACTGCAAGCACCAGCAAGCCGGAGCCCATCGGGACTCCAGGTCACACTGCGCATTGCCCCCTCACCGGAACCGAGTACCGGACCTGGTGAGCCGTCTTCGTTCCAGAGCCGAACTGTTCCGTCGGTGCTTGATGAAGCGATTCGTCGGCCATCCCTGCTCCACTGAATTCTCGTAATTCTTCCCGAGTGGCCGATGAGAATTCGCGCAGGCTCCAGTGAGATGGTGTCGTAGACACGGACGATTCCCCCCTCACCAAACGCAATTTGTTTACCGTCCGGGCGCCAAGCCACGGCCCAGATACTTCCGCGTGGAGCGGCGGTAATCATTTGCCAGCGCTCCACGCCAGGCAGTTCTTCCGGCGCCGGTAAGAATCCCGGCAACGGTCGTCGTTGCGGCTGTTGTGAAGCTTCGGTGGCGGCAACCGCGGTGGTAACCTGCGTCCGATTTCGTGCAACAACCGGGAATTGCGCCATCGTTTTTGGCAGGGAAGCACTGTTGGCTGTGATCCGTCGGGGAGGCACGGAACGAGCAGCCGGTTCAACACCCGCAGCCGCAACGGCTGCAACAATTGCAAACGCCACGGAAATCGCAACCAAGACGGTTGAAAACGTCATCGGTCTTCGTTCCCGGCATGCATCAAGAATACTTGAGACCCGCGATTCCAGCCGCGATCCGCACGGCATTCCCGCCACCGCGGCCGCCGGGAGCACGCTGCGGCGAGATTTGCACGCAATCTCCAGCAGGTGTTGAGCATAGGTCGAAGCCCGAACACCGGCATTCAGAACCAGATCGTCACAAGCGGTTTCGCGTTCCATTCTCATCCGTCGGGCGGCAAACCAGACCAGCGGATGAAACCAGTAGGCTGCACACACAACCTGTGCGCAGATTTGAGTGAATACGTCGAAACGGCGGATGTGTGCCAGTTCGTGCAGAATCACCACTCGGCGGCGTTCCAGTGGCCACACGCGCGCTTCCGCAGGGATGAGTACCACGGGCTGAAACACCCCCAAGGTCAACGGTCCGACGGATCGCGAACTGATGCAGAGGTTAATTGGCCGCCAGATGCGAAAGTACCGCCGTAGTTCTTCCAAGGGCTCAAGCCACGTCCGGTCGCTGAGTCGTCGTACGCGCCGGGTGAGCCAACGTTGTCCTACTAAACCGGCGGCAAGCGGTAGGAGCGCGGCCATCATTCCGAGCAGCCAAAAGCGGGGAACTGCCGTGCGCCAAGAAATGTGGGCAGCAGCATGTTCCGGCTCCCGGACGTCCGACACGGTAACGCGTGCGTTTGTCAGCGAGTCGGAGGAGCTTCGTCCTGACGCGGAAAGCGCGGCTGAGTCACCGCCTGTATTTGCCTGACGGCTCCGCGAAACGTCATCAGACTTTGCAGGCGAGGTCGCAACATTGGTCTGATTTTGTGATGCGGGCTCCACAAGGGAGGATGAAATCGCGGCGATGACCTGCTTGAGTCCAGGAACAGGCCATTCCGGCAGCATGGCAGATAAAATGGGTAGCGCTGCCATCCCCACGAACGCCAGGCACCATACGAAATGACGGACCGCGGCCGACGTATGACGAAGTAAAACGGTAACCAGCCAGGCGAGCAGCAGTACGGAGGTTCCCTTGATTGCCGCATCGACAAGTACTGCGGCCAGCCATGCTTGAAAGCCCGGCCCGGTGGGGCTTGGCATGGAGAGGGTCATCTTTAGACTCCCTTGGATCGAGCAGCATCAATCATCCCGGTAATGCGATTTAGCTCCGATTCCGAAAGTTGCTTGTCGGAGAGATCCAACAGCGCGGCAACGGCATTCTCGGCGGAACCATCAAAGAATGTTCGAACAACATGCTTCAAAGCCGAACGCCGCGCGGTTTCCCGCGATTGCGTGGGTAAATAGACATATCGCGCCCCCTGTTGCTTATGCCGCAGGTGCCCCTTTTCCTCGAGCAGTCGCATCATCGCGCGAACTGCCGAATAGCTCGGAGGGTCGGGAAGTTGCGCCAGTACGTCTGCTACAGAGGCCTGACCGAGACGGTAGACAACCTCCATGATTTGACGCTCCCGGCGAGCAAGATTGATATGAGACTGCTTCGCCATTATGAACTCCTTAGCTGGGTGTCCGAGGATTGATGCTCCCACTCGCGACACGGAACAAGATGAATAAGGAACAAATGTACTGTACGCGCGGCATCCGTGCTAAACCGTTAGCATAGACACGTATTCTACCAATCGGAATCGGAACTGCAAACAAGAAACGATTTGTCGATGGGAATTTGCCTAAATGAGGGAACGAGTCTCTGCATACGGGAAACTCAGCAACTCTTTGGTTAGGATGGCCACTCCGACAGCCTCCATGCATCTTTGAGCTTCAGCAACCGGATTCTCCTTGATCCGACGAAGCTTCCCATCGATCCGGAGATTGACTCCTCATGGCCGTTTACGTCATTGCCACGCTTGATACAAAAGGTTACGAGGCGGCCTACGTTCGCGACCTGCTAGTGTCTTACGGCGTATCCGCGCTGATTGTCGACTGCGGCTCGCTCGGAAAACCAGTCATTTCGGCGGATGTTTCCCGTGCCGATGTGTTTGATGCCGCGGGGACATCTCTCGACAGGATACAGCAGCAAGCAGATCGCGGCCACGCCATCACGATGGCTGCACGGGGCGTTGCCCAGATTATCAGCCGGCTCCACGGCCAAAAGCAGGTCGACGGTGTCGTTGGCCTGGGGGGCTCGGCTGGGACGACAATCGGGACGTCCGCCATGCGTGCACTCCCGATCGGCGTCCCGAAGATCATGGCGAGCACTCTGGCGTCGGGGCAGGTCCGCCCTTACGTGGGCGACAAAGACATTTTGATGCTCAATACGATCGTGGATATCTCCGGAATCAATCGCATCAGTCGTCTCGTACTGGGAGAAGCTGCTCGCGCAATGGCCGGAATGGTCAACCTTTGTAAGGATGAACCAAATCCCCTCCAAGCCGACAAGCCTCTCGTCGCTGCAACGATGTTCGGCGTGACCACTCCTTGCGTCGAACAGGCCCGAAAGATTCTGGAGCAGGCTGGGTACGAAGTTTTGGTGTTTCACGCAACCGGCACTGGAGGGCAGGCGATGGAGTCGCTCATCGCCGACGGTTTGATTGTCGGCGTGCTCGATATTACCACCACCGAACTCGCCGACGAGCTCGTGGGGGGAGTGCTCTCGGCCGGACCAGATCGTCTTACGGCCGCCGGTAGATTGGGGATTCCGCAAGTCATCTCTGTGGGCGCCACGGATATGGTCAACTTCGGCCCCGTCGATACCGTCCCCGAAACCTTTCGCGGTCGCGCATTCTACCAGCACAATCCCACCGTGACGCTGATGCGAACCACTGCGGAAGAGAATGCCAAGCTCGGCCAAGAGATCGGTCGAAAAGCCGCTGAGGCAAAGGGGCCGACAGCAATTTTCCTGCCGCTGCGAGGGGTCTCCGCCATCGATCGTGAGGGACAACCGTTCGACGATCCGGCGGCGCGCGCCGCTTTGTTCGAGAGCATTCGCAAGCATCACGGAGAGGTAGAGCTCGTGGAAGTCGACTCGCACATCAACGATTCAAATTTCGCGGAAGCCGCGGCTCGAAAATTATTGCAGATGATGAACACCAGGAGTATGACATGAGCTTGTTTCGACGTGAGGAGATTCTGGAACGGTTGCGTTCCAAGGTGGCCGCGGGACAGCCGATTATCGGTGGCGGTGCCGGAACCGGTTTGAGCGCGAAGCTCGAGGAAGCGGGCGGAATCGATCTGATTGTGATCTACAACTCCGGTCGATTTCGCATGGGGGGGCGCGGTTCACTCGCGGGGATGATGCCCTACGGCGATGCGAACGCGATTGTGATGGACATGGCGCGCGAGGTTCTCCCGATCGCAACGCAGACTCCGGTGCTGGCCGGTGTCTGCGGTACCGATCCCTTTCGGGTGATGCCACTGTTTCTTCAAGAGGTCCAACGCGCCGGCTTCTCAGGTGTGCAGAATTTTCCGACCGTCGGGCTGATCGACGGAATCTTTCGCCAGAACCTCGAAGAGACGAACATGGGCTTCGGGCTCGAAGTCGATATGATTCGCATGGCCCACGAACTCAACCTGCTCACAACCCCTTATGCTTTCAATCCCGATGAAGCCCGCGCGATGGCCAAAGCAGGTTGCGATATTCTGATTCCCCATATGGGATTAACAACCAAGGGGAGCATTGGTGCCGCAACGGCTATCACGCTTAAAGAGTCAGCAAAGCGCGTGCAGGAGATGCACGATGTCGCCAAGAAAGTAAATCCTGACATACTCGTTCTTTGCCACGGCGGGCCCATCGCGGAGCCAGAAGACGCCCAATATATTCTAGATCACACCGAAGGAATCGTCGGGTTCTACGGCGCCAGCAGCATGGAGCGACTTCCGGTTGAGCCGGCCATCACAAACCGCATCCGTGAGTTTTCGCAAATACGATTTCGCAAATGAAGACTCTCGGAATGTGATCCGTCTAACAGCGACGTGGACCTGTATTCACTATGATGGGGCCGGTTATTGGTGTGTCGGAAACGGCTGATTGCTGCGTCCCGCGGGCTGTGCTATCCTCGATGCGGTTCGCTGTATCGGCCCCAGAAACATCGTAGAAACGAGCCCTTCCACCTCCACGGCCCACGTGGCGAATAAGATTCGTCGGTGAAGTTGATGTTCAAGACCGGCTACATTCTGACTCCCCGCAACGACTTGATCTGGTTCCTGGGACTGCCGTTTCTCGCCATCGCGGCGGCGTTCGCCGCACACACTTGGCTGACGGCGGTGGTCCTCGGCTCGGTCACGTTGTGGATCAGCTTTCCCCATCATTTTGTTACCTGGTTGAGGACATTCGGTTTTTCCGAAGACTGGCGACGCTTCAAGGATCAACTGATTATCGGTCCGCTGGTGATCCTATCGCTGGCGTTCGTGGGCATTCAGTGGGGAAAGATGACGTTCGCGGCGCTGTTGTTCCTCTGGGATCACCAGCACAGCCTGATGCAGCAACACGGGTTTGCTCGTATTTATGACTTCAAGGCTCGAACTGGAACTCCCACGACCGGGCGGTGGGATTTGGCATTGAATTGGTTTCTGTACGGAAACCTGTTGCTGACGGCGCCCTTGTACACGCAATTCTGGATTCGAGAAGTCTACCGGTTCGATTATTCCGTTTCGGTGAGCATGGTCGGGTGGATTCACGCCTTCAGTTGGACGGCGACCGCGATTTTCCTGTGCGCATACCTCCTGCATATTGTCCGAGGAATCCGCGCAGGGTATGCCGTCAATCCACTGAAGTACGTGTTTATCGCCACGAGTTATTTTCTCTGGTACTTCTGCAGCTGGCTGACCATTTCGGTACTTGTTCTGGGGATTGCTCACCGTTTGATGCACGGCTTGCAGTACATCGTCATGGTGTATTGGTATCTGCGGCGAAAGGCGGAGCACCAGGCAGGGGAGATGAACCGGGTGTTGTACCAGATGGTACGGCCAGGCTGGCAGCATGTGCTGTTCTTCATCGCGATGTGTGTTGTTTACACGGTGACGTACCAAGTTCTGGCGGGGCGATCTTTAGAGTATTTTGGATTCGGGGTGGTGAGCTTCATGACCCCTTACAAAGCCATCCCCGAGCATGGCCTAGAGGCGATGCCGTATGAGCGTGCGTGGGAGTTGTTCATTGTCGTCGTCACCAGTTCAGTGGGGTTGATTCACTACTATTTCGACTCCTTCATCTGGAAAGTACGCGATACGAAGGTGCAGGGAGGTCTTTGAGGTCATGTCTCCGCTGCGTCGGTACCGCCTTCTGATGATCGTCGCCGGGTTGACGTCCTTCTCGCTCTGGTGGGATTTCAGCCATCTCAATGTTCAAGGTCCTCAATTAGTGGCTGGAGGGCCGCGCAATATCGATCCATACGTCATCAACGAGGCAGTCAAGAAGAAACAGATCGGGGAGACATTAGCCGCGCTCTATCCGAATCGCCCGGAAACCTTGATCCAACAGGGTTTGCTTGCCGAACGCATGAACAGCGACGACTTGGCGCGCGAGTACTTCGAACGTGCCATCGCCACTGGGGACAAGTCCAGTGAGGAGTTGTATTACGAATACGTGGCCGTGCTGATTCGGCTAAAGGCACCGAAAGCAGAGATCGACGCCGCCGCGGAAAAATGGCGACGACTGTTTCCCCTCTCAAAGATTCCCGATCCCCGTTCAATTCATGACGAAGCAGGGCCCGAAGCACCTCGAAAGAAGATGTGGATCGGCGACTAGGGATCTCTGACCCTGTCGCGAATCGATCCGCCGATGGTGGATCAGATTTTTATTGAGCGGGAAATGACGCGTCTACTGTGCGGAGTTTGATCGCAGCAACGTCCAGTGGCTCTCCATGCCGTCGAGACGAATTCGATAAGCATCATCCTTTGACGCCGTATCGATCGTGCGTCCCTCAGCGCCGTTTCCCATCAGTGGAACAACCCGCAGTCCTGCTTGGGCGCGGATCGATATGAAGCCGCGCACGGGTTCGCTGAAGACATCGGACGAACCTCCTTTCTTGTTCGTCGTTTCTTTCCAGACGCGGGCCACGCTCGTCACCAAAATCTTCGATGACTCTCGAATCGGCTTGCCATCCAGCGCGGTGACCGCGACCGCGGCATTTGGTGTCTCAACCTCAAATGATACGTCTGCCAATTCGATCTTTCGTCCACCGATGCCTCCCTGAGCGGCTTGCGTCATCGGTGTATTGATTGTCTGCGAACCGGTTGTCCAGTTCCGTTCCAATTCACCGGTGTCTGAACGAACCGATTCTGCTTCGTCGGATAGAAAACTTTGTTGAGGATCGTCAATGCGAACGCTGTCCGGCTCTGCTTCGGCGGCATGAAGCCAATCGAGCTCGCGCGTCTCGGGAATGGCGATCGTGAAACGGCTTTGCTCCATCAGCGTTCTGGCCGCCGGGCATGTGTCGGGATTCAATCCCGAGTTGAACAGCTGTTGTGGGGTGAGAGTCAGGCAGTACGTCTTTTTGGCTGGCGAGACGTGCCCCTGACGATACGCCAGTGCTGCATTTGGCATGAGAGCCAACATTGCCGGATCGTTGATTGTGTTCCAGACACCCGCCCGATGCGCCCCCCCCTTCAGCGGCATTTGGGAGTAGCCATACATCATCAACCCGTCCCACCCCTGCAGAGCCGCGATGCTGGCCACAAAGAGCGGGCCGTTAAATCGGTCAACAGCAAGCTGCTGCGACGCGACAAAGTTCCATTCCGAAACAGTCAGAGGCTTTCCAGCCACCTGATCGCAGCCAATCCACGAGGCCATGTTCGATTCGTATCGCGGATCGGCCCTGAGGTTTCCCGCACCGTCGTAGCGATGCACGTCAATCAGATCTCCGGTTGTCAGAGCGGGCAATGACGAAAACGGGTTGTCTCCCCACATGTTCCCCACCGCGACAGGGGCCTTGACGTCGAGCTTTCTCAAGCTTTGAAGCAACACGGAATAGAAACGGTGTTCTTGATCGTTCAGAAATAACTTGGCCGGTCCGGGAGCCCACGGTTGACGAATCTTGCTCGGTTCGAGGCCTGTGCGCTGCGCGAAGGTACTCACTTGCTCTTCGAACAGCCGGTTCAGCACCGAGTTGCCGCTGTTCGGCACGGCTCGCATGCCGTAGTGTTGCGTCAGATCGTTCTCGTTGGTGATCAATAATCCGACGATTGCGGGGTCTTCCTTGTAGGCCCGTTTCGTATAGGGATTGACGTGCGACAGATAATTCTCTTGAAACTCCGCCATCAACTTCTGCAAGGCGGGATCATACTGGCAGAAGCCCTTCGCTTCTCCCGGCTTTCCCTTGCTGGCGTTCAGTTCCGAGAAGGTTGCGATCTCGCCATGCTCCGTGACGCGGTCTCCCTCCTTGAACTGGCGGTACGAGTGCAGATCCAGCCAGACATAGATGCCGTTATCGGAGAGGCATTTGATCCAATAGTCGACCTTGTCGATTCCCTTCGGACTCAACTTGCGCGAGGAATCCGTATCTTTATCAATCACCGTGGGGCTGACCCAGGCGGTCGTGTCGTGGTGATGCAGCCGCACCAGGTTGAAACCGAGCTTTGCCAAACGCTGAGCATGCAGCTGGATCTGTTCATTCGACGAGAAGAGTGCATACGCCATGACGTTGATGCCCCAGAACTTCGCCGGCGTGCCGTCTTCAAACACCAGCCGATTGCCATCGGCGCGCACGAAGCCATGCGTCCCTGGAGGATGATTTAAATACCGCAAATCAACCGGTGAGGCCCCTGGAAGGAGAACATTTTTGTGCCAGCGTGCGAGATCGACCGGGCCATATTCTTCTTCCTCGGAAAGTGTTCGACGAGCTCCTTCCGGGAGAGTAATCGTCATTTTGACCCGCCGGGTCGTCCCTGCTGCCTCGCTCTCACCGACCAGAAAGGCGCGAATTCGCCCGGAACTCCCTTTCTCGAAATAAACCTTGATGGGAGCCGGTTCAAAGGTGACGGCCACGAATTGCCCGGGCGCAATTTCCCATTTCCACCCACCATTCTTGGCGAGCAGCACCGGCTCGCTTTGTTTAAGCCCCGCTAACGGCGTGGCATTGCGATGCAGCAAGAACTCAATTCCACCGCCGATGATGTCCTGCTGTTCGTCAGCAACCCGGACATCGAATTCACAGATGGCGACATTCGGCCGCGGCGCAGCCACTTTGCCGTTGATTTCGGTCGAAATCGCGGGGATTGCCAATTGAAGATCGCTGCCGTCACTGCCGACCGGGCTTACCGTCCGTTTGGTCTCGGTCCATTTCCACTTGGAGGTCCTGAACTGGTAGTCGGCCGTGAGAATGGGAACGCCGTGAAAATTGACCTCCCACTTTCCATTGGGATTCAGCGACCAGCGAATCGCCTGTCCCAGACCGTTTGTCGATTTTTCAATTCCACGTCCCGTGGGGCCTTGCCCGTACGCCTCGATCGGCGCGGCAGAAATTGCCACTAACACGGTGGTTACCACGAACCATCTCGTGAGAATTGTGACCTGAAGCCCGGAAGTTCGGTTCTGCATTATTGTTGACATCCATTTCCGGCCCACACGAGAAAGATCATGGCTTCCATTCTAAACGCTCCGTCCGACGGCGACACCACCGACCAGTGCAATTATGCCGAGCACATTTTGTGCCGCGATGTTGGCGCCGGCGAGAAGCCAGCGGGCATCCCGCATCAGAATGAATGTATCGTGTGCAAAACTCGAAAACGTCGTGAATGCCCCCATGAAGCCGACCAGCACGATGACCCGAGTTCCGTCACTAATTCCCCAGCCCTCTTCCGCCAGTGACCAGATCAGGCCGAACAGAAAGCAGCCGAGCAGGTTTACCACGAAAGTTCCCCACGGAAACGTCGGACCGCACACCCGGTAAACCGCCAGCGATAGGCCATACCGCGACACTGATCCGATTGCTCCCGCGACAGCCAGCAGAGTGAGTTTTCCCGGTTCCGACAGCATGGACAGACCTATCCTCTCAAGGAATGCTCGACTGAAAGAAGGAACTGGAGCTGTTCGATGAAAGCGCTACAAATCTCGAAGCGGGGCTACAGATTCTTCAGCCCGTACTCTTTGATCTTGCGATATAAGGTACGTTCGCCGATACCCAGCAGCGCAGACGCTTCTTCTCGCTTGCCTTCCGTCATTTCGAGTGCCCGCTGGATGTAGTAGCGTTCGACTTCCGAAAGTGGCCGACCGACAAGCGAGTCGGACCCTGGAATACCATTGTACGCGGTGCCGTCTCCGTCGCGCCGCGCCAGAACCGCGATCTCCTCGGGAAGATCGTCGATGTCGAGCAGGCCATCGGTATCGAGCACGAGCATACACTCAACCGTGTTCTTCAACTGTCGGATGTTTCCAGGCCAGTCGTACATCATCAGTGCTTGACGCGCCGATTTTGAAAAACCCTCGACTTCCTTGCGATGCCGTTCCGAGAGCTCGCGGCGAAAGTGATCCATCAGCAGCGGAATATCCCCCCGGCGCTCGCGCAGCGGCGGCAGGAAGATGCTAACGACACCGAGACGGTAATAAAGATCGTTACGGAAGGATTTCTTCTCGACCATCGACTTGAGGTCGGCGTTCGTGGCGGCGACCAGCCGCACGTTGACCTCGTGCTCTTCGTTCGCACCGATCCGCGTGATCTTGCGATCTTCCAGCACGCGCAGCAATTTGATCTGCGTGTCCATCGGCATTTCGCCGACTTCGTCAAGCAGCAGCGTTCCCCCGTTTGCGTATTCAAATTTTCCGACGCGGCGTCCCACGGCGCCAGTAAACGCACCTTGCTCGTGTCCGAAAAGTTCGCTTTCGAGAATGCTATCTGGCAGTGCGGAGATATTGAGCGCGACAAACGGTTTGTTTTTGCGAGGACTGTTTTGATGCAGGGCACGGGCAACCAGTTCTTTCCCCGTACCGCTTTCCCCCTGAATGAGTACGGTGCTGTCCGTAGGTGCGACACTTTTCAAGATGTCGATGATCCGCTGCATTTGCGGACTTGTACCGACGACTCCTTCAAAGCCGAATTTCTCGTCGAGCCGGCGATTCAGCTCGGCATTGCGGCGAATGAGCCGCACGCGCGTCGAGGCTTTTAACACGGCGTCGCGAAGTTCGTTGATATCGAGCGGCTTGGTGAGATAGGTATACGCACCATGCTGCATGGCGGTGACGGCGGAGTTGATTGAGCCGTGCCCCGTGACGACGATCACCTCGGCATCGGGAAGTTCGTCCTTCGCTTTGCGAAGAATCGCGAGCCCGTCGACTTCGTCCATTCGCATGTCGGTCACGACAACGTCGAAGTTCTCGGATTCGATCAGTGATTCGCCACGGCGTCCTGACGTGGCCACGGTGCAATCGCTGCCGATGTGTTTCAGGCTCTCGGCCACGGCTTGTGCATGTGCTTCGTCATCATCGACAACCAGCACGCGGATGGGGATCGACGAGAGGTCTGAGTCGGCATTCTGCGAGATTTTTGTGGTCGTCGCATTCATGGAGTTTCAGAAAACTGTCAGGTCAATGAATTGATTCAGCCGTGGGAAGAGAGATCGTGAAGCGTGTTCCGCGTCCCGGTTCACTCTCACAGGAGATGATCCCTCTATGACTTTCCACAATCCGCCGGACGGTCGGCAACCCCAAGCCGCTACCATGCGGTTTGGTCGAGTAGAACACATCGAACATCTTTTCTCGCGTCTTATCGTCCATGCCCAGACCGTTGTCGATCAGATTCAGGCAGACGCGTCCCTCGTGCAGTCCGGTTTGCAACTCCAGCAATCCCCCTTCCGGCATGGCCTGCTGGGCATTAAGGGCGAGATTCAGAAGAACCTGGCGAAAGAGGGAGCGATCGACCCGGACGCGCGGAAGGTCCGACGCCAGGTGCGGGCTGATGTCGATCCCGTGCTCGCGGGCTTGAGGTTGATAGAACTCGATGAAGTCACGAACGATCTCGTTGAGGTCACTGTCGGTTGCCTCAATTTCTCCCAATCGGGCAAATTGCAGAAACGCGTCGAGAATTTCCTCGAGATGCCGGCATTCCCGCTGTACTGTCTGCACGCGCGTCAGCAGCCGACGATCGCGCGGCGCCTGAGCATCCGACAGATCCTCGGTCATCAGCTCGAGTAGCATCCCGATGGTGGAAAGCGGATTCTTGATCTCGTGGGCGAGGCCGCCGGCAAGCGCGGCGATCTCCGCGTACTGCCGCTTCAGTCGCTGCCGCTCCTCGTCGTGCAGGTACGATTCCACGACCATCAGTTCGTTCCGGGGAAAAACAACCACGGGTCACGCGCTGAAGCGTTTCCTCCTGTGGTTTCGCGACAGTGACCCGGTCTTATTATCGCTGAACAACACGCTGCAGACGATCTCTCGCGCAACCGACCACACGCCCGGCAAGTCCACCGTGCTTTGATGAAACGCCATTAGTTCGAATCGTCGGCTTCAGATTTGTTCTGCTCGGCAAGCACGGCCTTGCGCGACAACTTGACGCGGTTTTGCTCGTCAACGGCAATCACCTTGACCGTCATGCGATCGCCCTGCTTGCAGATGTCGGTCACCGATTTGACATAGCCGTCCGACAACTCGCTGATATGGCAGAGACCGTCCTTGCCGGGGGCGATTTCAATAAACGCCCCGAAATCCTTGATCGAGCTGACAGTCCCCTCGTAAATCCGCCCGACTTTGATTTCCTCGGTGAGGGCCTCAATCCGTGCCATGCACGCATCGACTGCGGTCCGGTTGGCCCCCGCCACGACGACAGTGCCGTCATCCTGCACGTCGATCGTAGTTTTCGTCTCTTCCTGAATGCTGCGAATCGTTTTACCGCCGGGACCGATCAGCAGGCCGATCTTCTCGGGATCGATTTTCGTCTGCTGCAGTCGTGGCGCGAATTCGGAGATGTCGCCGCGCGGCTTTCGGATCGTCGTCAGCATCGTCTTCAGCAACTCGATGCGAGCGGTGCGCGCCTGGACTAGCGTTTCACGGATGATTTTTTCGCTGATGCCGTCGATCTTCAGGTCGAGTTGAATTCCGGTGATGCCGTGCTGTGTCCCCGCCACCTTGAAGTCCATGTCGCCGAAGTGGTCTTCGTCACCCATGATGTCGGTGAGCAGCGTGTATTTGTCGTCGGTCTCCTTCACGATTCCAATCGAAATGCCGGCGACCGGCTGCTTGATTGGCACTCCGGCATCCATCAGCGATAGCGTCGCACTGCAGACGCTGGCCATCGAACTGCTGCCGTTGGACTCCGTGATGTCGGAAATCACGCGGATGGTGTACGGAAACTTCTCGGCTGCGGGGATCACCGGCTCAACCGAGCGTTCCGCCAGGCAGCCGTGGCCAATTTCACGCCGTCCCGGCCCGCGGATCGGCCGAACTTCTCCCACCGAATACGAGGGGAAGTAGTAGTGCAGCATAAACCGACTCGAGGTTTCGCCGAACAGGCCGTCAGTGCGCTGTTGGTCACGCGAGGTGCCGAGGGCCACGGTCGCCAGGGATTGTGTTTCGCCGCGAGTAAACAGCGCCGAACCATGCACCCGAGGCAGAACCTCCACCGAGCAAGAGACGTTGCGTAATTGTGTCGTCGACCGACCGTCGAGCCGTTTTCCTTCGAGCAACAAGTCCCGGACAACTTCATTTTCGAGCGCGTAGAACGCCTGGCTGAACTGAATACGCGTCCCGCCGTCGGCGGTCACGTCAGCCCCTTCGGGAAACAGGCTGGCGGCAATGGACTCTTTAATATCATCGGTCGCCTTGTGCCGCTCCTGCTTCTTAGGATTCTGCTTCGCATCGCGAAGCGGGGCGTAGGCCTTTTCTTTCAACATCGCGGCAAACGGGTTCGGCGGCGGCGTTTCAAAGACCGTGGGGGAAACTCCCGCCTTGCGGACAAACTCTTCCTGCAGGTCGCACAGCTTCGCTGCCTCGCGGTGGGCAAACATGATCGCCTCGACCATTTCGTCCTCGGGAAGCTGGCTGCCAAAGCCTTCAATCATCAGAACCGACTTCTTACTTCCAGCGACAATCAGGTCCAGCGTGCTGACCGCCATCTGCTCCTGCGTCGGCATGACGACCAATTGCCCATCGACTTTTCCCACCCGCACGGAAGCAATGGGGGTGTTGAAGGGAACGGGTGCAATGCAGAGTGCCGCGCTGGCTCCGACGGTCGTGAGAACGTCAGGATCATTCACCTGATCGCAAGCCAGCACATTTGCCTGGATCTGGACTTCGTCGTAGTACCCCTCGGGAAAGAGCGGGCGCAAAGGACGATCAGTCAATCGGCAGGTGAGAATTTCCCGAGTCGTTGGTCGGCCTTCCCGCTTGAGAAAGCCACCGGCGAAACGCCCGGCAGCCGCCATGCGCTCTCGATAATCGACTTGCAGCGGAAAGAAATCGACACCTGGACGGGCAGGGCCAGACTGGGCCGCCACGAAAACCACGGTATCGCCGTAACGCACAACCACCGCGCCGCTGGCTTGCTTCGCGATTTCTCCGGTGGTCAGGCTGAGTGTACGTCCCCCAACTTCACGTTCAACAGTAACTTTCACAATGATTCCCTAACCTATGTTTCATTCCGTACCAGCCTGTGCGTCGCGGCGGCCCAGCTTCGGGCGCGGCTACTTACGAAGCGACAGGCGTCCTCGAATTTCCTGATAACGGACGGGGTCCGTGTCCCGCAGATAGTTCAGCAAGCGACTGCGGCGGCTGACCTGCATTAACAGGCCCCGGCGGCTTGCATGATCCTTCTGGTGCTGCTTCATATGCTCGGTCAAATGCGCGATGCGTTCGGTGAGAATCGCGATTTGCACCTCGGGCGAGCCGGTATCGGACTCCGAACGCTTAAACTGGCTGATTAACTCCGACTTACGCTCTTTTGGCATCGACATACAAAAGTCCCAACATATTTCAAATCTTGACGTTGCGTCTCACTCACGCCGCCAAAGCGACACACATACCGGAGTTGACCCTCATGACACCAGATCGACCCATCCGGCGGATCAAAACCCGAGACCTCACTTTAGCAATGCCGTCGGAATAATCAATGATAAAGGGTCTGTCGCCGGTTCCTTGAAGTCGGACGAAATCCCCTGTCCCCAGCGGGAAATTGGGGGAAACGGACGTCGAAGCGGGCCGGGAGTCGCGAATTTCCGAAATGAGGGGAGTCAGCGGAAACCGGTTCCCCAGTCTGTCAAACCTGCCGGACGACAACCCGGTTTCCAGTGACTTCCACGACTTCGATGGAGCTTCCCTGGGGAATGTAGGGCCCCTCGCTGACGACGTCTACAAACCGCCCCGCGATTTGAGCTTTTCCGGCTGGCCGCAGAACCGAAGTCGCGATTCCCGTCTGGCCGATGAGTTGGCGGTCCCGCTCCATTGGGGAACTCCACCCCCCACCTATTGCGCTTGGATGAAGCTGGGGGCCTTCCGAAGAACCCGGCGGGTTGAGAATCATTTGATTGAAAATGGGAATATGCGGCAGAAAACGCCCCAGCAGCGCGGCAATCACAATCACACTGACGAGTGATCCGCTCAACGTGCCGATCGTCTGCGATAACTTGTTCAGGTCCGCGCTCGACTCGAGATTCCCCCACGTCTGGCTTGCCATCACCAGCGAAGCAAGAATCAACAAAGCACCGGAGACCCCGAAGACGCCGAAACCGGGCAGCACGAAGATCTCCAATCCCAGACAAACCGCCCCCATCAAAAACAGCACCACTTCCAGCCACCCGGCCGTCCCTCCCAGAAATCGGCTCCAAAAGAAGACGGCGAAGCAGAGAGCCGATAGAATTCCCAGCACCCCGGTCATCAGGTGCAGTTCGAGATAAATACAGACGATGCCGATGAAGAACAGCAGAAACAATGCCACGCTTGTATTGAGAAAAAAGATCAGCGTATCGACCCACGTTCGTCCGGCAGCCACCAGCTTTTCCTCAGGCGGGATGCCCAGCCGCTGTTTCAATTCATCCAGATCGGCAACGGGAGGTTGGGCCAGTTTCAGTTCGTGGGCCCGTTTGCCATTGCAGGTGAGTAAGTGCCCGTTCCCAGACTCCGGTACGGCCGCTCCTTTGATCCATTCGCCGTTCGATTCGTGAATCTCCGCGTCCGTCATGAACCAAGCGCGGCCGCTTTCGCGGTGAGTCACCTCGAACACCTGCAAATCTTTGTTCACCATGGCTTTTAACAAAGCAACTGGCCTGTTTTTCTTCTCGGCCAGCGTCTGCATCGTGAGCTGCAGGTCATCGAGAATCTTCTGGGGAGCGAATTCGAACTGCTGTCCCTGGCGAACCTCAATCGGCCCCGCGTCGCCGATATGCGCGTCCGGGTGGAGATAGATTTCGTCACATCCCAGCGCAATGATGGCAGCTCCGCTTAAAGATTGTTTCGGCACGTACGCAATCGTTCGGACCTGCTTGGGATCGAGATTCGCAATTGCAAAGGCCAAGTTCTCGCTTTGAATCAACAGCCCCCCGGGTGATTCAATCTCAAAAATGATCATCGTTGCGCCGGAACTGACGGCGCGATGAATCTGCCGTTCCAAAAACTGCTCTAGTACCGGCTCGACGACGCCGTCGACGCGGATCAGGCGAACATCTGGCCTCTCGCCCGGTGCTACCGTCTCGCGCATCGCCTCACTCGGCAGATGGTACACGTCGACCAATTCATTCCGTGCTTCCACGGTTTGCACGGCGAGCACGTCGAGCGCACGGGCTTTGCTCCCGGAATACGTGCCGAGCACTCCTGCTTCCTTGATCGTCTGCACATCCAGAATCGCGGTCTTGCTCTCCTGCAATCGTTTCAGTTCATCCGGCGTGACAATTCGTGATTCCGTTGCATCCGGTGCGGCTCCTTGAATTTTGACACGCAACGTCACTTCTTGCGGTTCCATCATGCCGCGGACGAGCGCCGGTGTGACCATCCGATTGCGTCGCTTCTCGACCATGCTCAAAACGTGCTGCTGATCCTCGGGTTCGAGCGCCTTGCCACGTCCGATGTCACCCAGTTCTGCGTCCGGATGCATCACAATTTCGTTACAAGAGAGAGCCAGAACGACATTGTTCCCGGTCACGGTTTGTGGAATCCAGGCAACGGTCGTAATCTTCGAGAGTTGTGAGGAAGTCAAGAACCTCGCCAAGCCGTCTACTTGATGAAATTGGCTTGTGCCAGGGGTGATCTCGAGTACCAACACTCCCCGGCGAGATTCTTTGGTCGCTTGCGCCTGCAGGCTGAGCGCCGCATTCTTGACTCGGCCAAACACGACATCATCGACTGGGCTGGCAACCGTCAGGAAGGCTCCCAACGGCAAATCCTTGCCGCGGTCAGCCACACCCTGTTCCGCTTGGGCGCGGTTCTTGTTCTGCTGGTTATTCCCCGGGTTGTCCGCCGCAGGCTTGTTATTGGGGGCAGTCTTTTCCGCTGGTGTCGCTTTTTCACCGGCTGGGGCAGCACCGTTCTCCGCGCTGCATGCGATCCTGGGAAGAATGCTCCCCGCGACGCCAAGCGCAAGCAAGACGGCCACCGGAAAGGGAAATAACGCCGCGAACGATTTCATGTGTGTAACCACCGTGTTTCGCTTTGTGGCGAAATTATATCGCCGCGGGGAATCATCCGTCAAATTTTCACCGCCCCATGCAGGAAATACAATTCCGCTTGTTATCGTTCTGTGATGGGAGGCAGTTCCGTAATGCCGGGCATCCTTCAGCTTGTAACGGAATAGGAGTGGCTTGGGATCAACGCATATTCATCGGATCGACATCGAGTACGTGTTCTACCTCCCCCGCACGAGGCAACTTCGATGCCGCCTGCCGCCAAAGTTTCAAATTCTCTTCCTGATGCTCCGCGGCCAATTGGAAATGATAACGATACAGTCCTTGCAACCGGGAAATCGGGGCCGGCGCCGGACCCAGTAATCGGACCCCGAGCTTTTGCTCGGCGACGGCTTCTTTCAGCTTGTGGACCATTTGTCGTGCCTGCTCGGCCACCATCTCTTCCTGCGGTCCGCGCAATATGACCCGAGCGAGTTGCCGATACGGAGGGGCATGACGCTCGCGACGATGCGCCAACTCCAGCTCCGCGAACCCCAGATAATCATGGGCCGCGGCTGCCAGAATCGCCGGATCGGTCGGGACATATGTTTGAACAAGCACGCGTCCCCCTTGACTTCCGCGTCCTGTTCGTCCCGCCACTTGCGATATCAACTGGAACGTCCGTTCGGAGGCGCGAAAATCGGCCTGTCGCAACAAAGTGTCGGCGTTGATCACACCGACCAGTGTGACATTTGGAAAATCGAGCCCTTTCGCAATCATCTGCGTCCCAACGAGAATTCTGACGTCTCCATTGCGAAACGCTTCCAGCGCGCGATCGTGGCTGCCGGGGCCTTTCATCGAGTCACTGTCCATGCGCAAGCAACTGACCCCTGGAAAACGCGTTTTAACCTCCTGTTCAAGACGCTGTGTGCCGATGCCGACGAATCGCATGCCCGCATGTCCGCACGAGGGGCACAGCGTCGGCGGCGGCACTTCGTAATCACATGAGTGGCAGACCGCAAGACCGCGGTCTTTATGCCAGGTCAGCGTGATATCGCATTGCGGACATTTGGTCGTCTCGCCGCATGCCCGGCACCAAATCGCCGGTGCGTAACCACGCAGGTTCAAAAAAAGGATGATTTGACCATTCGACTCCAGGGCGCCGCGCATCGCTGTCTCCAGCGCCCGGCCGATCGCCGCACCGCGCGAGCAGTAGGGATCGTTGCGAATGTCGACCACGACAACCGGCGGCAAAGGTCGTTTTTCCACGCGTCGCGGAAGCGACAACAGCAGATCTTCCCGTCGTTTCGCACGCAACCAGGATTCGAGCATGGGGGTCGCGGAGCCCAGCACCAGCGGAATTCCTTCCAACTCCGCTCTCTTCCTGGCAACTTCCCGGGCATGATAGCGGGGCGTTGTTTCCTGCTTAAATGTCGTCTCATGCTCCTCATCGATGACGATCAGCCCCAATTGCGGCACCGGTGCGAAGACGGCGCTCCGCGCTCCGACGACCACCTGCACTGCCCCCCGCGCAATCTGCTGCCAATGCCAGTGACGTTCCGCGTCGCTCAGATGGCTGTGCAAGACCGCGACCGAATCGAACCGGCTGCGAAATCGCCGAATCGTCTGCGGGGTCAGGCTGATTTCCGGCACCAGCACAATCGCCTGCCGGCCGTATTCCACGATCTTGCGGATCGCCTGAATGTACACTTCCGTCTTGCCGCTGCCGGTTACTCCGTGAAGCAAGATTGTGCGGTGCGTTCCCGATTGAATCACGTTCACAATCGAATGCAACACTCCCTGCTGATCCCGGTTCAACGTCAGATCCCGCTCTTTCTCAACGGAACCGAGGTCGGCCTCGAATACCTCCGTCCGTTTGCGAAGTGCCTGAATCAGTCCTTTGCGTCGCAATGCCGTGATCGGGCTCGTACCGCAGTCCACCGCTTCGGAAAGTTGCTCGATACTCAACGGTTTGTTGGCCTGATCGAGCACTTCGAGCACTTTCCGCTGCTTGGCGGGTAGTTGTTCCACGTGCAAAGCCGCACGCCCGTTCGCGGTGATTCGGTACGCGGAGACAATTCGAGTGCCGGCTTGCTTCTTCACCCCCGCCGGCACAACGGTTTCCAAGACCTGTCCCCAGCCGCACAAATAGTAGTCAGCCATCCAACGTGTCAGATCGAGCATCTTCGAAGTCAGCAGCGGTTCGCGGTCAATGACCTCATGAATCGCCTTGAGCCGACGTTGCGTTTCCGGAACCGGGCCCACCCCCACGCAAAATCCAACCGTCGGACGATCGCCGTGCCCGAAGGGTGCTTTCACACGCTGGCCCGGCGCAATGAACGGCCGGAGCTCATCGGGGATGAGATAATGAAACCCGGTCTCCAGAGGTCGATTGAATACCACCTCAGCCGCAAGACGGTCGTCCGCTTCGGCCTGTTCCCACGGCATCGGTTCCGCCGGGAGCGACTCGAGACCGAACAATTGTTTTTGGGTCGATTTATTCAAGCGGCGACCTGCTGGCCAATCCCTGAATGCCGGTTCGACTCGACACCTTTCTCCGGCGAGGACATCTCGTTACGATTTTATACCACCCGTTCGCGAATGACAGCCCGGCCACCTGATACTCGGCAAGCTCCATGCGTCTAGGACTTTTCGGCGGCACTTTCGACCCGGTCCATCAAGGACACTTGATCCTCGCGGAATGTTGCCGCGAGGCGTGTGCCCTGGATGCCGTCTGGTTTCTTCCCGCGGGCGACCCTCCACACAAGCCTTCCGGGGAAATTTCTTCCGCAAAGATGCGGGCGGAGATGCTCGAATTCGCCATTGCGGGACATCCGCAGTTCGCCGTGAACCGCATGGAATTCGACCGCTCAGGGAAAACGTATACCTACCAGACGCTACAGCAACTTCACGACGAAGACCC
This sequence comes from uncultured Planctomycetaceae bacterium, assembly GCA_964626885.1. GTDB lineage: Bacteria > Planctomycetota > Planctomycetia > Planctomycetales > Planctomycetaceae > CAZVJA01. Next base: position 84,840 of record CAZVJA010000001.1, read on the forward strand.
GACGCGTGAGTTGTTCTTCTTGATCGGCGCGGATTCGCTGGCGGATCTGCCGACTTGGCGCGAGCCGAAACATATTCTCGAACTGGCGACCATCGTCGCGGTCAATCGTGGCGATCGCCCATTGCCGGACATTGCGTCAGTGGCCGCTCGAATCGGCGGCAAAGATCAACAGGCGTCGTTAGCGGAGAAGATCTCAGTCGTTTCCATGCCGGGGATCGATATTTCCTCAACCGACATTCGCCGACGCGTGCGCGAAGGAAGGAGCATCCGCTTCCTCACCCCCCGTGCCGTCGAGATGTACATCGCCGAACATCGTTTGTATGTCGAGTGACGCAAAGCGGCAGCCGGATGCAAAGAAAAACGCCGTTGTTGGCAATCGGTTTGTAAGCAACCGATGAATTTGAAGATCGGGACTTTGGCTGATTGCTGAAAGCTGACCGCTTCTTTACTCTCGATCCCACTTCAATACCCAGGGATCGTCGGTCCTCTCCTGCCAGGACTTCAATCGCCCTTGCAGGTCGCGGAATACATCCGCGTGCTGCGCGTCGCCCGCCAGGTTGTGGATCTCATCAGGGTCCGATTCGAGATCGTACAGCTCGAAGCGCGGCCGGTGTAGGAATGCGTGCATCGTTCGTCGACCGTACAATTCCGGCTGCTTTTCCAGGGCGGCCTGCCAGGTTGGTGAGCGATACAGATCCGCGGCGAACGGATACTCGAGCCCGCTGGCGATGTTGAAGATCAGCTTGTACTTGCCGCGCAGGATCACCCGCATCGGGTAATACATCGTCACCTCGTGGAACGTGTGCGACGCATAGATTTCATCCCAACCGTCCACATGATTATGACCGACTGTCCCGCGGAACGACCGGCCATGAATCTGGGGAACTTTTGCGGTGACTCGCTGCTCGCCGGCGCGCTTTTGCCGGTCGCTGTCTTTCTGTTCCGATGCCGGTTTCTGAGACTTGGCGTTCGGCAGCGCGCCGGCGTAATCCAAAATCGTCGGAGTGAGATCCACGAAGCTGACTCGCGCGTCGCAGACGATTCCTTTGGCAGTACTTCCCGGTTCGCGGACGATGAGCGGCAAATTGACGCCCGGCTCGTAAAGCGTCGTTTTCGCGCCGGGGAAGGGAGGGCCGTTGTCGCTCGTGACGAGGATGACCGTGTCCTCCCAGTGGCCCGTATCACGTAGTGCATCGAGCAGGGCATTGAGCCCCTGATCCATCCGCGAAACGGATTGGTAGTATTCCGCCAGATCACGCCGCACCTCGGGGAGATCCGGCAACCATGAGGGAACGATGACATCCTCGGGGCGATATTTCACGGGGGTGATGCCCGGGTAGCCGGCCGGCTTGTTGCTGAAGTCTCCCTCGTCTTCTCCCCCTCCGCGATGCGGATCGCTCGTGCAGAAGTAGAGGAAGAAAGGCCGACCGTCTTTCTCCGTAATCCAATCCTTGGCGTTCTTGGCCATGCGGACGGGGTTACGCGCCCCTTGGATGCCCTCGTTGCGATACGTTTCGAAATGATACGTTGCCTCGGGTGCCACGTGAAATTTTCCGATGGAGCAGGTCCGATACCCTGCTTCGGCCATTAGCACCGGCAGAGTTCTTTCCGTTTCGTCGGATTGAAAATGATGATAGCCGTGCTGCAAGCCATACTGCCGGTTCGCATGGTTGAACCGTCCGGTGAGAATGACCGCACGGCTGGAACTGCAACTGGCTGTCGTACAATAGGCACGCGTATAGCGCGTGCCCTCCGCGGCTATTCGATCGACACCCGGCGTGTGGATGACCGGATTTCCGTAACATCCCGCCTGCATACCGAGATCGTCCGCCACGAAGAGGACGATATTCGGGCGTTTGACGGGGGACGTGTCTGCCCCTTGTACTTCGACGAAGCCACTGGCACAAAAACCAAAGATGGTGAGCACGAGCGCGAGGCGTGGCATTGGTGAACGTCCTTTGCGTCGAGGGGAGTACCGTCGAACCCGCGCCTGTCGATTTCGTGCGCGACGATCACTCGACCTGGTTCGACGTCCCGAGCAGTTCATTGAGGGTGTGGTTGACCAGACGAATGACGTACCCGCTCGAGTCTTGCATGGCTGCTTGCAAGGTGGGGAGGGCGGGGCGGGCTTTGGGACCAAGAGTATCAAGAGCGTCAGCTGCGAGTATTCTCACGGACGGCTCGGAGTCGTGCATCGATTCAACCAGGACGGCTATCGCCGCAGGTTCATCGGCAAATCCGAGTAATGCCCGGGCGGCGGCAATGCGAACCGACGGGGATGGATCTTTCAGCGTCTCCGTCAAGATCTTACGCGCGAGTTTCGCGGCTTCGTCGGGCGCTGCTTCAATTTTCTGATCGGGCTGTTTGGCGGACCGTGTCGCCGGCTTGGGATTTTTCTCATCCGGTTTCGGCTGCGCGTCTTTGGCCGGTTTAGCGGGCTCTTCCTCTTCAAACATTCCCAAGCGGGTGGCGGCCCAATAACGAATGGCGGGGTCTTCATCTTTCAGCCAGCCGGCGAGCTTCTCCACGCCGCGCGGACCACGTGCGCGAAACATCGCGACTTCCTGCAAACGGTCGAGCGGTAGGGCATGCCCCGGCTGACGCACGACGGCATAGATCCCCTCTTTGCCGCCCCGCGCGATCAAATCCGGCTCGGGAAGCAGGCCGGTGTCTATCGTTTGTTTCATCCAATCGGCATGTGCCGTGCGCATGCGGTCGAGCACTTCCTGGTACTTCGGTAGTTTGACGAGGTTGTGGATCTCATGTGGATCGCTCTCGAGATCGTACAACTCCTCGGTCGGTTTGCGGTGCCGCATGAAGAGCTTCGCGGGGTCCGCCAACAGCCCGGCGGCGTCCAGCCGGCGAAATTCTTTCATGGTCGAGCCGACTTCCGCATAATTGAGATACTGGGCATATGGGCGGTTCGGTTCGTAATTGCGGATGTACTTGTAGCGCCCGTCACGGACCGCTCGAATCAAGTCATAGCGTTCGTCCATTCGATCGCGCGCGGCATAGATGTAACAACGAGGCTCCGTAGCTTTGGGGCCCAAAAATGCCTTCCCTTGCATCTGCTCTGGTATCGGAACATCCGCCAGCGAGAGAACCGTCGGTCCAAAATCGACGAAGCTGACGAGTCTCTTTTCAACGGTCTCCGGCTTGATGCGGCCCGGCCATCTGATGATGAGTGGGACGTGAATTCCGGAATCGTACAGCCACCGTTTCGCCCGTGGCAGCCCCACTCCATGATCCGAGAAGAAGAAAACAATCGTGTTCTCTCGCAAACCCGCCGCATCGAGTTCGTCGAGGAACGTTCCCGCTTGCCGGTCCATCGCCGTTACCAGTTCGAAGTAGTGTGCCCAATCGCGCCGCACGGCGGGTGTGTCGGGGTAATACGGCGGCAGATCGAGCATCGACTGATCCTGACGCTGCTCGGGCTTTAACTCCGCCGTCAACTTCGCGAATTCTTTGTCGTCAGCCCGAACCTGTGACTCGTGCGTCATCGTGATGTTGAACACGGCGAAGAAAGGTTGCCCCGGCTTGCGGTTCTTCCAGTGCGCTGTTGCGCTCGATTCGTCCCACGTCTTCGGATCGTGCACGAAGTTGTAATCGGTCTTGGAATTGTTGGTGCAGTAGTAACCCGCCTGTCTCAGGTATTCCGGAAAGCAACGGACCGACTCCGGAAGCACCGCGCGCGATCGCATGTGCTGTGAACCGATCGAAGTGGGATACATTCCCGTTATCAGGCACGATCTGCTCGGCGCGCAAACCCCGGCGACGGAAAACGCATTGAGGTAGCGAGCCCCTTCCGTGGCCAGCTTGTCCAGCCGCGGTGTAATCGCATGGCGATCGCCGTAGCATCCCAAGTGAGGACTGATATCCTCACAGGTGATCCATACAATATTCGGTTGACGCGGCGCAGCGCTGGGGCGCACGGCGTCAACAGCCTCGGCGCTGTCGGCACGCTTAGCAAGCACGCTGAAGCAAAGAACTACCGGAATCCAGAACAGGATTCCAGACCGACGCAACATCGATCGTGGACGCATGATGGGACCGAACTGAAGACGGGAACCGCGCTCAACCCCAATTCTGCCCTTACGACCTACCATCCGTCAATCATGAATCGCGAGTTCGGCCGATTCCAAGCAGATCCGCTTCGGTGCATTACTCAAATCAACCCGTCCAAATCAATCGATACGATGCCTTCTCCATTGGGGCATGGAACCTGTGGGACAGGGGAGGCAGTCGTGTCTGTAGAACGCTTCAAGTTGGCTCACTCGGTGGATTTACCTGGGGCGATTCCGCGATGATCCAGGAGAAT
>CAZVJA010000002.1:0-21995 GCA_964626885.1 uncultured Planctomycetaceae bacterium
GCGACTTCGACCAGCGTGCGGACCATGCAGCCGGTCCCGCCCCCTTCGCGGTGCGGCTTATTGCTTGACGCGAATGACGGGCCGGCGATGTCGAGATGCACCCACGGTTTGTCAGCCACGAACTTCTCCAGAAACTTCGCCGCCGTGATCGCCCCTCCCCAGCGGCCGCCGATGTTCTTCACATCGGCTACATCACTCTTGAGCAATTCTGCATAATGGTCGAACATCGGAAGCTGCCAGATATCCTCGCCCCGCTTTTTCGCGGCGGCGAGAACGGCATCGCACCATTCTTGGTTATTCGTGAAGGCACCAGTTACATCCTCGCCGAGCGCTACAACGCACGCTCCAGTGAGAGTGGCGAGATCGATTATTTTGGCCACGCCCCGGTCGACGGCATAGCTGAGCACATCGGCCAACACGAGCCGCCCTTCGGCGTCGGTGTTCTGCACTTCAATGGTCACACCATTGCGCGGCGTGAGAACGTCGCCAAGCTTGTACGAAGACCCGTTCAGCATGTTTTCGACCAGCCCCATAAAGCCAAGGACGTTGACCGGCAACTTGAGTCGGGCGATCGCCGTCATCGCGCCGAGCACCGTTGCGGCGCCGGCCATATCGCACTTCATGGTCAGCATGCCCTCGCTGGGTTTGATCGAGAGGCCACCGCTGTCGAACGTCACCCCCTTGCCACACAGCCCGAGCACTGGCACATCAGCTCCGGCACCGCGATATTCGAGCACCACGACGCGCGGCGGGCGATCACTGCCTTGAGCAACCGCGAGGAGTGAACCCATCCGCTCTTCTTTCAGCAGTCGTTCATCAAGAATTTCGCAACCAAGCCCAAGTTCCTTGGCAAGCTGGTCGGCTCGTTCGGCAAAGGTCTCGGGATAAATTTCGTGCGGCCCGCGATTGACAAGCTCCCGTGTAAGGTTGATAGCTTCGCCGACGATGCGTCCCTGCTCGGCCGCCGTGCGGAGCGCGGGGCTATCGTCTTTCTGGTCGACGACAATCGTCAACTTCTCAAAGGGGTAACGGGCTGTTTCTGTTTTGTAAATTCCTTGCCCGACGCTGCCGACCTGACAAGCGGTCGCGACGAGGCGTGCCGCGTCGGTTGGCGGAAAAGCTCCGGTCGAGGAAACGGGGAGTGCCACGGCCACCTGGGGGACTTTTTTGTCGGAAATCTGCCGAGCCGCTGTCAGCAGCGCTTTCTCGACGCGCGGCAAGGTCATTTCCTTGGGTTTCCCAAGTCCGACAAACAGCACCCGTTTTGCCTTAATCCCCTCGACGCCTCGCAGCTCGCGCAGTTCAGCTTGTTTGCCAGTGAGGTCTTCGAGATCCTTGAGGCGCGCAATACGGCCGCCGAGAGCGCCGTCGAGGGACGCGAGTGGTCCGACGAGTTCCGGAGGCTCGTTGAGACCGATGATGAGCCAATCGGCGTCGATTTCGTGCCAGGGGGATGTGCTGAATTCAATTTGCATGGTTGTCCGGAGACTGTTAGTGGAACATATGGGTTTAACAGCGCCTCATTCAAGCGGATGGTTGCTTCGATGGCAAGCCGATGCGGCGGATCATCTGGTCGTCGGGGATTTCAGGGCGCCGAACCGGCCGGGAATCTGGAAAATCGATTGCAAGCGAATTATCATCGGGCGAACAAATCGACGACAGTTCCTGGGTCCCTGTATCGTCCACCCGCAGTCCGGATTGGAAAGCAGCCCACAATGCCGACCGTCAAGTTCGTGAACGAAAAGAAGTCGATCGAAGTTCCCGAAGGGGCCAATCTCCGTAAGGAGGCGATGAAGGCGGGTGTAGAGTTGTACTCGGGCCCGCATAAAGTTTTCAATTGCCACGGCTTTGGCCAGTGTGCGAGTTGCCGCGTTCGGATTGCAAAGGGTAAAGAAAACGTCAGTCGGCAGGGATTCTTTGAGAAGCTGCGGTTGTTGACCGGGCCGATCACGTTTTTTGCCCGTTTGGGACAAGAGGAAGAGGTTCGTCTCTCCTGCCGGACCCGCGTCCGAGGCGACATTGAGGTCGAGACCCATCCTCCAGTGAACTGGCATGGTGAGCGGTTCTGGGGCTGATAAGAAGCGGACACCCTTCGTGGGCTCCAAAACCGGTGGTTATTGAATCTCCCCGCAGATTCATCAACGAATGCTGATGCCTTTACTCTGGTGGCGCGCCGCCGGTATCATGAAAGGTGCACTTTTTGGGTGACGCTGCGCGCAATTCTGCGTACTCAAGCGCCTATGATCGTTGATGTCCGCCCTGGGGAGGGAAGCGTTCATGCCTGCTGGTCGACTTTTGCCATCCCGAACAGCGAGTAAAGGCTGGCTTCGCGCTTGCATGAGCGTCGTTCTGTCGGCAGTTGTTCTTCTCTTTGTCCACGACTCCTTCGCCGCCGATGCGAATCCCAAAGGAGGTAACACCGCCAAGCCCGCTCAACCCGTCAGCTTTTATCGCCAAGTGCGGCCGATATTGCAGCGCAATTGCACGGGCTGTCATCAGCCGGCTAAAGATGGCGGCAAGTTGGTTCTCACGTCTTATGATGGGCTCAAGAAAGGGGGGGAGAACGGCGCTGGGTTCGAGCCAGGTAAACCGGATGAAAGCAATCTCGTGACGTATATCTCGGGGGACAAACCCGAGATGCCTCGAAATGCCGACCCGCTGAAGCCGAAAGAGGTGGAACTTATCAGCCGGTGGATTGCAGAAGGTGCCGCCGACGACACGCCGGCCAGCGTTCAGGATACCGTCGGTCCCGATAATCCTCCAAAGTATTCGAGTCCTCCAGTCATTACCGCGCTGGCGTATTCTCCAGACAGCACGCAACTGGCGATTTCCGGCTTCCACGAGATTTTGCTGCACAAGGCCGATGGCAGCGGTCCGATCGCGCGATTGATTGGCCGGGCACAGCGCATTGAGTCTTTGCAATTCTCTCCAGACGGTAAATTGATTGGCGCTGTCGGCGGGGCCCCCGCATTATTCGGCGAAGTGCAGTTCTGGAATGTGGTTGAGAAGAAGCTGGTCCAGTCGCAGACCATTTCGTTCGATACGCTGTTCGGCGCCTCATTCAGCGATGATGGCAAGCTGTTTGCATTCGGTGGGGCCGACAACAGGGCTCGCGTGATGCAGGTTTCTGACGGAAAAGTCGTGACCCGGTTCGATGCTCATTCCGACTGGGTGTTCGGCACGACCTTTTCGCTCAAGCTTGATCATCTCATCACTGTCAGCCGCGACATGTCGATGAAATTGGTCATCATCGAGAACGGGCAGTTCGTCGACAATATCACCAGCATTACGCCGGGAGCACTCAAGGGTGGCCTGCAGGCGGTGCAGCGGCATCCCTCGCGAGAAGAAGTCCTTATCGGTGGATCGGACGGCGAGCCGAAGCTGTATCAGATCTTTCGCACCAAAACGCGAGTGATCGGAGACGACTTCAATCGCATACGGGGTTACGCGCCACTCCCCGGACGGATTTTCGATCTGGAATTCAATAAGGATGGCAGCCGGTTTGTCGTCGGATCGAGCACCGCCACGGGTGGCGCGGCTCGGATCTACAGCACCGACGATGCAAAGCTGGTGCATGAGTTGCCGGGGATCACCAGCCCGGTATTTGCCGTCGCCTATCGGCCGGACGGCAAGCAGGTGGCGATCGGCGGGTTCGACGGAATTATTCGCCTGTACGACGCGGAAACCGGATCGCTCGTAAAGGAGTTGATGCCGGTCGAATTGACACCGCCTCAAACCGCCGCGAAGTGAATCAGACAAGGATCAGGAATCAGGAGATAGGAACCAGGGGGAGTCCAGCACTTACGGACTAAAACTGCTAGTCCTCCTGCTGCGTATTATCCTCTCGACTTGAACGCGAGGTTAGAATCATGTGTCGTTCACAACTTCGGTTATCTGGGGTATCTCCGATCGCAGTCGCATTGCTGTGCAGTGCATTGCTGGCTCCCGCTGCCGCGGCGGAGCCGGCCACCGCAGATTCAGCATTGCCCAAATTCGTGAAGCTGGAAGTCTTCCCTGAGAAGCTGGAACTGAGCGACGTGCGCGATTCACGCCGTTTACTGGTGACAGGTGTCACCGCGGATGGTCTGTGGTTCGACATATCGAGCCAGGCGGTCCTCACTCCTGCATCTGCCGCGGTCTCCGTGGATGCGGACGGGTTTATCGTCCCGCAGGCTGCCGGAGATTCGGAAGTAAAAATCGCGGCCGGCGGACTGGAATCGAAAATCGCCGTCCAGATCAAACAGGCTGACTCGCATCCGGTCAGCTTCGTGCGTGAAGTGATTCCAGTACTCAGCAAAGTCGGCTGTAACATGGGCACCTGCCACGGTTCGCAGAAGGGGCGCGCGGGCTTCAAATTATCGCTGCGCGGTTACGATCCTCTGTTCGACTATCGGGCGCTGGTCGATGATCTTTCGGGGCGGCGTTTCAACCGCGCCCAGCCGGCCCAGAGCCTGATGCTTCTGAAGCCGACGCAAGGAGTGCCGCACGAGGGGGGCTTCCTGTTTGACGAACAGTCGCGGTACTACAAGCTGCTTGAGACATGGATTGCCGAAGGATGCAAGTTCGATGATGCGAAGCGGGTAGAGCGGATTGAAGTCTTCCCGAAGACTCCGTTATTGCAACGCGTCAAAGACGTTCAACAAATGGTCGTCCTGGCATTTTACGCCGATGGTACGTCGCGCGACGTAACACGCGAATCGGTGTTTGAAACGAGCAATTTCGAGGTGGCGACGGTTGGGAAGACGGGACTCATCGAAGCCGTCCGGCGTGGAGAGGCGGCGGCGCTCGTGCGATACGAAGGACTTTACGCGGCCGCGCCGGTTGTCGTGCTCGGGGAACGGGAAGGATACCAGTGGAACAATAGTCCGGAATTCAATTTCGTCGACACTCACGTCAATGAAAAACTCCGGCGCATGAAGATTCTGCCGTCGGAGCTCTGCACCGACTCGGAGTTTTTGCGCCGCGTGTCGCTCGACCTCACCGGCCTGCCCCCGACCATCGAGCAGACTCGAGCATTCCTGGCTGATGAACGTAACAGCCGAACCAAGCGGGAAGCCAAGATCGAGGAGCTACTCAACAGTCCGCAATACATCGAGCATTGGACGCTTAAGTGGAGCGACCTGCTGATGAACAACCGGAAGTTCGTCAGCGAGAAGGGGGTCTGGGGGTTTCGTAACTGGATTCGCAACGCTCTCGCCACCGACAAACCTTACGATCAATTTGCCTACGAATTGATCACCGCCGACGGCAGCACATTCGATAGTCCCGCCGCAAATTATTACCGTGTTGCCCGAGAACCGAAGGTCGTCATGGAGAACATGACGCAGGTTTTCCTGGGGACGCGATTCAACTGCAATCAATGCCACGACCACCCGTTTGAACGCTGGACGCAGCGCGACTACTACGGTCTGGCGGCGTTTTTCGCGGCGGTTGGCCGCAAACCCGGGACACGTCCCGACGAAGAGATCGTCTATTCGCTCCGAACTCCACAACCGGTGATTCATCCAGGAACTGGTCAAACGGTGGCTGCGGCGTTCCCGTTTGAGCACGAAGGGATGGATAAATCGATCACCGACAGCCGCCGCAAACTTGCGCAGTGGCTCACCGCGCGCGAGAACCCTTATTTTGCCAAGAGTCTGGTGAATCGCTACTGGAGCTATTTTACGGGGCGAGGAATCATTGATCCCGTCGATGACATTCGCGCAAGTAATCCGCCGTCGAATCCTGAATTGCTCGACGCACTCACCGACGATTTCATAAATCATAACTTTGAGTTGCGGCATGTTGTGCGAACGATCATGACGTCGCACACCTATCAGCGCAGTTACCGCACAAACGACTGGAACAAAGACGACATCGTCGCGTTCTCTCACGCCTCCCCGCGCCGGCTCGCGGCTGAGCAACTCTTCGATGCAATAACCGTCGCAACCGGGGCACCGTCGCAAATTCCTGGGATGCCGGCCGGCTTCCGAGCCAGCCAATTGCCAGACCCGACGGTCGACGTCAGCTTTCTCGACATGTTCGGACGGGCGCCGCGCGAATCCCCCTGTGAATGCGAGCGGACCAGTGAAGTCAGCCTTGCACAAACTCTGAGCCTCATCAACGGACCGACCGTCTCCGATGCGATCATTCACCCACAAGGGTTGATCGCTCGACTCATCTCAGCCGGCGCCGACCGCAAGAAGCTTGTCGAAGAGGTCTATCTCTCTGTCGTCTGCCGCATGCCGACGCCGGAAGAACAAACTCGAGGCGAGGAATACATGGCCTCGGTCGAGAACCCGTCGGAAGGGGCGCAAGACCTGATGTGGGCGCTGGTCAACAGCCCGGAGTTTCTGTTCAACCGTTGACGATTGCCTTCACAGGGGATCGACTACAGGTGGTTGCAAAGCTGGGAGGGCGAGGCTCCCGCCGAGCCGCTGCGACCGAAAGTCTCGCGTTGTGGCGGCTCCGACGGAGCGTCGCCCTCCCAAATGCAAGGCTTTAACCACTTCCAGCATAAACCGAACGACAGGCCATTTGCGGCGACTGATAATCACGCCGGTTTATTTCGCGGAGTCGGCCGGAATTTCCACCGCCGGGCCGACTCGGATGTTGCGGAACTTCACGGCGCTGCCGTGGTTCTGCAATCCCAGATAACCGCAGGTTTGTCGCAGCGCCAGCTTCGGGAACTGTTCCGACGTCGCGTTGACAATCTGCACTCCGTTGTGAATGGTGGTCACGTGCTGCCCACGGCAGTTGATTTCCATCGTGTTCCACTCCCCCGCCGGGCGTGAGACGCGTGAGGTCACGCCGGCGATATCGTACAAGCCGCCGCTGTATTGGTAGGCCTTCAGTTGGGCATGCTTCGGTGCCGCGTCATCGAGAATTTGAATTTCAAAACCGGCGGGCGGCAACGTGTTATCCGCTCGATGGTGATTTCCGTCGGGTGGCACACGCACATAAATGCCGCCGTTGCCCCCCTCCGAAACCAGATAATCGAACCGCAGGTTGAAGTCGCTGTATTGCTCGCAGCTTCGCAGCCAGGTTCCTTTTCCCCCCAGACAGGCAAGCTCGCCATTCTCGATTCGCCACGAATTCTCCGCCGGCGCGGTCACTCCGACCCACGGCCCGAAGTCTCGTCCGTTAAACAGCGACCGATAGCCGGTCTCGGTGATGGCCACGTTCCGCAGGCGATATTGTCCCCCCTTGGGAACTTCGACCTGAATCCCGACGTGCCCCCGGGGAATTTTGATACCTGATGCGGAGTATGCCAGGCAGCCGTTGATTACCAGTTCCACCCGGTCACCAACAACCGAGATGTCGAACACGTTCCACTCCCCTGCCGGCTTCGCAAGTCCGCTGCTCGAAGCACCGGGAAGGTTCGCGATGTTTCCCTCGCGTCCCTGTTGCAGATTGACCTGGTATGCCTGCTTCGGAAATGGTTTTCCCCCGGGGAGCGCCCGGAGAAAGATGCCCGCATCGTAATTCTGGGCCTGGAGCGCCTGCCATTCGACGTGCATCTGGAAGTCGCCGAACTGCTGATGCGACCGAAGCCAACCGTCTCCCGCCTTAAGGACGAGCATTCCGTCCTCGACAGCAACTTGGCAGTCGTTCTCCACAGTCCAACCGGCCAGTGTCTTCCCATCAAAGAGTGCGAGTTTCGGACTGTCGCAGCAATCTCCGGCCAGAGCTGAAGTTCCGGCGACAAGCAGAATCAGGGCGAGAATTGGTTCACAGCGGCGCGCCAACGACATATCAAATTTCCCTTCCGAAGAATCCCCCGGCATTACCGAATGCCTTGGTATTGTAGAGGTTCCGATTTTCCGACGAAAGCAATATCCCTTTGGCCAATCACCGGCTGACGATGCATCCCGCTTCAGGAAATCCGGCATAATCAAAAAAGTCAACGAATTTCCCCCAATTTCACTATAGGAGAACTGAGTCGCAAGCCGAAAAGAAGTCCAGAGGGGATCTAGGCTCTCTATTGGAGGAGCCCATCCATGAGCATTATCGGTGGTGGAATTGGCGCGGTGAACCTGGCCGCCTCGTTCGCGGGGGCCCAGCGAACCGAAGCGGATACCGATCGCAATAAAGAAGTCGCCGCCGAACGGAAGTTCCAAGTCGACCGCGCGAATGCTCTCGCCCAAACAGTCGGCGACGTCTCCGATCCCGATCTCTCGACCGACCGCGATGCCGACGGCCGGCTGCCGTACGGCCATCCCGATGCTCCGGACGAGACGCATCCCGATGATTCCGGGGAAGGATCGTCGTTGCGTCGAGCCGCCCGCAATCACGACCCCTTCGGCGAGCGCGGAAATATGCTCGACGTCGAAGCGTGATGTTGCCGGCGCCCGCAGGCTCCAATTGACGCAGTCATCGCACGGCTCCGACTCGCTCTCGCCTTGAAAACAAGTTGGGGGGGACTGCGGCGAAGAGCTTGGCCGAAAGGTCGGGAAAAGGTTCGAAGGTGCGCACATTTTCGCTTTTTCCGAATAATCACTTTTCTTCACCCGTTGTCGATGTTGTCGAAAAGTGTAACCGCCCGCCGCATCGTGGATTACGCCGACCGTTCGAAGATGCGCGCGTTCGAAGGTGTTCAACGAAGGTGCTCAAACGCTTGAACACCTTCGAACGGACGAGTTGCTCGAGCATTGCTCGGTTGCTGATTGATGCGTGCTCGACAATCCGCATGGCATATTCTCATCCGAAAATCGACGCTCGCTCGTGTGCCACTGGCTCCGCCAGTCCCGAGAGTTCAAACGGCCAGTTGTAGCCGGCCCGGCCACGGAATGTTCTCGCATGAACGATGTCAGCGCGGGATCGATTCCAACACGGAACGGACGATGCGTCAACGGGCAACTGGTGCCCGGCGTGTTTCACCCATGCCCAGACGGCTCCAACCCGCCGCCAGTAGCACCCGGCGCGTTTGCAACCTGCGCCGAGTTCGCAAGGAGCACTGCTGAGCCGAAGCGTCTCAGCAGTGGCACCCAGCGACGGTCGGTGGATCCAATCCTACATCACTTCAGTTTCACGTGGACGTAGCCTCCGGCGTGATGATAGACAGTCAAGGTACGGCTTTTCTCGGATAGCACAATGACGTCACCATCGAATAACATCTCTTTGCCATAGTCCGATACAAATTTTTTGAAATCTTTTGCGTCACACCTACATGGATCATACCCATATCTTGTGCAAGCTTCGGTGCAGATAAAGAGTTCGCCTTCGTGGGCAGCATCTTCAATATGCAAAAGAGCAAGGATTTGTTCATCGGTCATTTCCGATGATTCAATCTCCCAATCATTGGCACCGAGGCGATTCACGTTGAATTTCACTCCCTGGCTATCAAGTGCTGTCATCACGTTGTCGGCCGTGAGGTTGTATACGCTCGTGATAATAGAGTTGGACGCCGGAAGAACTCGGTGAAGTGCTTCAATCATCTTCCGTCCTCCGTAAAGATCTTCTCAACCACTTTCATGCCACCTTTTCTTCCCTTCGTAGGGTCGAATTCCATGAGCGGGGTAGCCCACCTTGCTTCAAGGCGGGTCAGCCTTGCTGACAAGAGGTTGCGTGAGAGCATTCACGAGGCACAATGACTTGTGTGCCGGGATCGTTTTTCCCGCGACCTCTTGCTGCTGCGCAGCCCAGCTAGGCGAAGCGCCAAGCTGGGCCACCCTGGGGTCATCAAGTTCGTCTGAGTAGTCATCGCGAATGCGAATTCGAGGTCGGTGAAACCGGCCCTATGGAACTGTCTGCGAAGTTTGGCCTGATGTGTTTTTAGTACGGGCGGCCTCTTCGGACTCTTCCGACGTTCGTCCGTCGAGGATGCAGCTGACGTTAACGTCTCCCATCACGTTGACGGCGGTACGGCAGCGATCGAGGAACCAGTCGATCGCCAGCAGCACTGGGATAAACGTGACATCGAGGCCGACCGCCTTGAACACCATTGTCATCGTGACGATCCCCGCTTCGGGAATTCCCGCCGCCCCGACCGAGGCGGCCACGCTCGTGAGCACGACCAGGAATTGATCGACGAGCGACAAATGGTGTCCCGTCAACTGGCTGATGAAGAGCGCCGCCATCGCTTCATACAGCGCGGTGCCGTCGTTGTTGAAGTTCGCGCCGACAAGAGAGCCAAGACTCGCGGACCGCTCCCGGAGCTTGACCTTTTCCCGCAGGCAGGCATAAGTGACCGGCATGGTTGCCGTTGAACTGGCGGTCGAGAACGCCATGGTGAGTGCGTCGCGCGTGCCGCGGAGCGCGTCCCACGGTCTGACCCATGAGAAAAATCGGATCCGCGTCAGATAGTAGACCATCTGCAGCGTGAGCGCGCTAAGCACGGCGATGATGAATGCTCCCAGGCCGAGAAACGCGCTGAATCCCTTGGTGCCGATAATACTCGCGACAATTCCGAAGACCGCCAGCGGAATCACGGCGATGATCCAATGTAGAATGACGATCAGCACGTTAAAGGCGATGGTGACGGTGTCATTCACCGTCGTGATCTTCTGGTCCTTAATACCTCGCAGCGCCACACCGAGCGCCACCGCGAGGATAATCACCGAGATCACCTTGCCTTCATCGCCAAAAGGACCAAGAAAACTTTTGGGAATATTCTCGAGGAAGGCCGCGAACGCGCCGCCGGTGGCGGGCTCTTTTGCCGTGTCTTTTGCAGGCTCTTTGCCGGATGCATTGTTCTCTGAGGACGCACTGCCATTTGCCGCGGTTTGCTGCGATTGTTCCGGTTGCGCGTCTGCTATTACATGTGATTCGACGCTCGCCCAGCGTCCCGGCTGCAAAATGTTCGCAACCAGCAGGCCGATGCCGATGGCAACGAGAGTGTTCAGCACCAGCAGTCGCACGAGCTTGAAGCCGCTGCCGCGCGGAATCTCCGCCTGCATCAGCGCCTGGATGACTGCCAGCAGAATGAGCGGAGCCGCAAGCGCACCGAGCAATCGCAGTACAAGCTTGCTGGGAATCTCCAGAGGCTGCGCCCAATCTCCGAGCAGCACGCCTGTCAGCAGTCCGACGATGACGGCACCGAGAATCCGCTGGTAAAGCGGCATGCGATTCCAAAACGCAAAACGCTCTCCCGGCGGCGACTCGAACAAGGATGCGTGTTGATGCTCCAGAGGTGAACCGGACGTGGTTGGTGCACCCGGTGACTTCTGCACAGCATCCTCGTTCTGAGGTGAAGGTTCGTTCTTCATGAACTTTCGGCATCCTCTCCCAAAGACAGGCACCGGTCAGCGGAGCGTCCATTCAATTCGGTCGCGCGGCATCGACACTTGAAAAGAGATGTCCACACCACGAATCTTCCCACCCCGCCGTCGCGACGAAGTGCTTCACGACGATAACAGCCGATTTCTGGGGAAACAACTGCGAAATCAGGTGATTTTCAGCGACCACATCAATGTCCCCGCGATGTGATCATCGAACCGACGCGCAGACGTCGCCCGGGGAGATCTGGTATGCTGGAGTTCTCTGAGGCAGCCGGTGGTGACAGCGGCCATGTTCGGATCGCGGGGCGATTGTTTCCGTTGGCATGCACCTCTGCCGCCGCACTGGTCTATTCCGAGCGATCCACCTGCGCCATCGTCGGAGGGATGATGCGAAGAACGCAACTCATCGCAATCTGCCTGTTCGCTTTCATCGGCAGGTTGTTGCCGGCGTCAGAGATCTCAAACAAAGATGCCGTGCGGCCGAATATCGTCTGGATCGTTGTCGACGACATGTCGCCGAACTTTTCATGCTACGGCGAAACAGCGATCGAAACGCCGCATGTCGACCGACTGGCGAAGGAAGGCGTTCTGTTTCGGCAGGCATTCGTTACGTGTCCGGTCTGTTCTCCCTGTCGGTCAGCGCTCATCACCGGGATGTACCAGACGACTATCGGTGCGCATCACCATCGCAGTGGTCGGGGTGCCGAGAAGATTCATCTTCCCGACGGCATCCAGCCGGTCCCGATGCTGTTCCAACGGGCGGGTTACTATACCTGCATCAGCAGTTGGCCCCTAGGAGAGCAACTCGGGAAAACTGATTATAACTTCGAGTGGGCACCGTCGATGTACGATGGCAGTGACTGGTCCGGCCGAAAAGAGGGGCAACCGTTCTTCGCGCAGATTCAATTGCACGGCGGCAAGTATCGGGAAGGGAAAGGTTGGCGGAAGACGGTCGAAAAGACACTGGGCTCCGTGACTCCCGCCAGCGCCGTGAAGCTCCCGCCGTATTATCCCGCCGATGACGTGTTGCTCGACGACTGGGCTCGTTACCTCGATTCAGTTCGTTACACCGATTGGCAGGTGGGACAGGTTGTCGCCCGATTGGAAAAAGAGCAACTGCTCGACTCGACGGTGGTCTTCTTCATCACCGATCACGGCATCAGCCACGCACGCGGCAAGCAGTTCTTATATGAAGAAGGAATCCGGATTCCGTTTGTGGTGCGCGGACCGAGACTACCGCGCGGCGAAAGTCGTGATGATCTCGTGTTGCAGATCGATCTGGCTGCCGCGTCGTTGGGTTTCGCGGGAATTTCATTGCCAGATCGCATGCAGGCCCGCGACATTTTTGCAAAAAACTACCGGCCGCGCGAGTTCGTCATTTCGGCCCGTGATCGATGCGACGAAACGGTCGACCGGATTCGCAGCCTCCGGAACGCCGAATTCAAGTACATTCGGAATTTCTATCCCCAGCGGCCATACCTGCAGCCAAACGCCTACAAGGACAACAAGCAAATTGTCAAAGCCATTCGTCGGCTTGCTGCCGAAGGGAAACTCGAGGGGCCGCAGAAGTTGGTCGTCGCCGAGTCCCGCGCGCCAGAAGAGTTGTACGACCTGAGCAGCGATCCGTTCGAGGCTCATAACCTCGCGAACGAACCAGCCTATGGTGAGTCGCTCGCGAAGCTCCGCAGCCAGTTGAATGCGTGGATTCGCGAATCCGGCGATCGAGGGGAGACCCCCGAATCCGAAGCGATGTACAATAGCGACATGGCGGTCTACCTCAATTCCAAGCGCGAGCAGCCGAACCGGCTTACGGAACAGGAACGAAACATCGAGTTGATGAAGCGTTGGGCGGCGGAAGGAAAATGAACCGCATCCTTCTCCTAAACGGCGTCGGCATTGCGTTCGCATTATGCGTCGGCGCGGTAGGAGCGCGCGTCGCACGGGGTGTGGAGCCGAATGGTGTCGAATTCTTTGAGCGGAAGATCCGTCCGGTTCTTGTCGATCGCTGTTATGAGTGTCATTCGGGCAAGTCGAAGAGTCTCAAGGGAGGATTACGGCTTGATAGCCGCGACGCGGTCTTACGCGGCGGCGACAGCGGCCCGGCCATTGTGCCCGGAAAAGCCGATGACAGCCTGCTGATTCAGGCTCTGCGTCACGAAGGTCTGGAAATGCCCCCCGATCAGAAGCTCCCCGGCGCGGTTCTGCGCGACTTCGAGGAGTGGGTTCGCATCGGAGCACCCGATCCGCGGAAGCAGGCGGATGGGCCAGAGACATCACCGAAGCGGGTGGACATCGACGCAGGACGAAAATTCTGGTCGTTTCGTCCGCTGGCTGATACGCCGGTTCCCGACGTTCACAATCCCTCATGGCCGGCGTGTGATATCGACCGTTTTGTGTTGGCCAAGCTGGAATCGCGCGGGTTGAGTCCAGCCACTGATGCTGACCGCGGGGTGTTGCTGCGGCGCGTGACATTCGACCTGATTGGACTCCCTCCCACTCCGTCTGAGATCGATGCCTACGTCAACGACGATTCGCAGGATGCGTTCGAGCGAGTCGTCGATCGGCTGCTGGCCTCGCCGCATTTCGGAGAGCGTTGGGGACGGCACTGGCTCGACCTGGCACGCTTTGCGGAGTCTAGCGGCGGAGGCCGTTCGATGCTTTTCCCTGAAGCTTGGCGCTACCGCGATTACGTCGTGCAGGCATTTAACGACGGCCTTCCCTACGACCGTTTTCTCACCGAGCAGATCGCAGGGGATCTGCTCCCGGCCCCCACCCCTGAGGAGCGTGCCGCTCACACCATTGCGACAGGCTTCCTCGTCCTCGGCCCGCACAACTACGAGGAGCAGGACAAGGCCGCGCTCGAGATGAACATCGTTGACGAGCAGATCGACACGATTGGAAAGTCGGTGCTCGGCATGACGCTCGGCTGCGCCCGTTGCCACGACCACAAGTTCGATCCCATTCCCACTCGCGACTATTACGCGCTGGCGGGGATCTTCCGCAGCACAGCCTGGCTGGTGCACGAGAACGTTTCCCGTTGGTCAGAGATGCCTCTGCCGGTCGATGAGGAGCTAGAGAAACGGCTGATTGCGCACACGAAAAAAGTCGAAAGGCTCACCAAACAGATTGCCGCGATGAAAGAACGTTTGACGACCACGACCAATGATGCGTCGTCAGATGGTGCCGCCGAGACATCAACATCCAGCAAGCAGGAGAAGGAAAGACTCAAGTCGCTGGAAGCGGAACTAAAAGAGTTGCAGGCGAAGGCGCCCTACCGTCCCGCCGCCATGGGTGTGAAGGAAGCCGACGTTATGGAAGAGTGCGCGATCCGCATCCGCGGAAATGTGCACAGCCGGGGGAGCAAAGTCCCCCGTGGCTTTCTGCAGGTCGTGCCGATCGACTCTGTTCCCTTTCCCCCCGAGAATCGCAGCGGCCGTCGTGAACTAGCCGCGTGGCTCATCAGTCCAGAGCACCCGTTGACCGCGCGGGTTTATGTGAACCGCATTTGGCATCACCTCTTTGGAGCAGGGCTGGTGCGAACGGTTGATAACTTCGGCACGGCGGGCGAACCGCCGTCGCACCCGGAACTGCTCGATCATCTCGCGAGGGAGTTTTCGCGTGGCGGGTGGTCGACCAAGCAACTCGTGCGGACGCTTGTCCTGTCGCGCACGTATCGCATGGCGTTCTCATCCAATCGCGCTGCGTCGGCCGTCGATCCCGAAAATCGCCTGTTGTGGCGGGCGAACCGCAAGCGACTCGAAGCGGAATCTCTCCGCGACGCGATGCTTGTCGTTTCCGGGGCTCTCGACCTGCGGATGGGAGGAGCAACGATTCACGGGCTCAGTCGGTCGAACAAGTCCGGCGAGCCAAGCCGCGAATATGATTACGGCTTCGACGATGCTTTGCGCAGCGTCTATACGCCGGTGTTGCGCAACCGGCTTCCAGAACTGTTCGAGTCGTTCGATTTTTCCGACCCCAACCAGCCGATCGGCGCGCGGGTTGCAAGCACCACGGCGCCCCAGGCGTTAACGATGATGAATGGCACTTTTGTGTTGGAGCAATCGCGGTTGGCCGGAGAACGGCTCGCGGCATTGCCGGGCCTTTCCGACGAGAATCGCATCGCGCGGGCCTACCGCACGGCTCTCGGCCGCCTGCCGACAGATCAGGAAACACGAGTCGTTCTGGGCGCACTGCGTAGCGGCGCAGCGGGGCAAGACGGCTCGCAACCGAGCCTGAGATGGCAACGATTGTTTCAAGCTCTGTTTTCGAGCGTTGATTTCCGATATATCGAATAACGTAATTCTCGATTGGCCGGCCAGAAAACCGGCGATGGCCCTGAAGGCGGTGGCGATGATCAACGAACAACACACCGATTGCTGTACACGGCGCGAGGCGTTGAAGGTCGCGTCCTGCGGATTCGGTTCGCTGGCCTTCGCGGCGCTGGCGCACGATGCCGCCGCGAAAGAGGCAAGGGTAGTGCGTGGTGTGCCGCCATTGCCGCATTTTTCGCCGCGCGCCAAACGGGTCATCTTTCTATTCATGGCCGGCGGTGTCAGCCATGTCGATTCGTTCGACTACAAGCCGCAGCTCATCAAAGAGGACGGCCAACTCCGCGAGTTCAACGACGCCCGCGTGCTCGCGAAGACTGGGACCGTCGTCAAACACCGAGTGATGCAGCCATTGTGGCGATTCCGTCAGCATGGCGATGCGGGGCTCTGGGTTTCGGAGCTATTCCCGCACATGGCCAAGCATACGGACGATCTCTGCATGATCCGCAGCATGCATACCGAAGGAGTCGCCCACGGTCCCGCCACGTTGTTCCTGCACACCGGCGCGACAAATCTCGTGCGTCCGTCGATGGGATCTTGGGTGCTTTACGGCCTGGGTTCCGAGAATCACGACTTGCCGGGGTTCGTATCGATCAGCCCCTCCATGGGGAACGGCGGGCCGCGCAACTACGCAAACGCTTTCTTGCCGAGCAAGTTTCAAGGAACACCCATCGGCCGAGCGGGAATTCCCGCGTCGAAGGCGACCATCCGCGATCTGGTGAACGAGCAGCTTTCAACAACCGAGCAGCAGGCCCGGTTTGATCTGCTCCGAGCCGTCAACGCCGAGCAACTGGCACGGCGACGCGGCGACGCCGATCTCGAAGCGGTCGTGTCGTCGTACGAGCTGGCGTTTCGTATGCAGACATCCGCACCCACGGTGCTCGATTTGACATCCGAGTCACCCGAAACGCTCGCGATGTACGGCGTCGGGGGCAAGGAAACCGACAACTTCGGCCGGCAGTGCCTGATGGCGCGGCGGCTGGCCGAGGCAGGGGTGCGGTTCATCCAGGTCAATTATAGCGATAACACCGCGAACCCCGCCTGGGACCAACACACGAACATGCCGAAGCATGCCGAGCACGCCCGCGCGGTCGATCAGCCAATCGCGGCCCTTCTGACCGATCTCAAGCAGCGCGGCTTGCTCGACGACACGCTTGTCTGGTGGGGAGGGGAATTCGGCCGCACTCCCTACGCGCAAGGGAACGGCAACGGTCGGGATCACAATCCCGACGGCTTCACGATCTGGCTGGCCGGCGGCGGTGTGAAGCGGGGCATCGCCTACGGCCAGACCGACGACTACGGCCATCATGCCGTCGAGAACCGCGTTCACATGCACGACCTGCATGCGACGGTGTTGCACCTCCTGGGACTCAACCACGAGCGTCTCACGTATCGTTACGCTGGGCGGGACTTCCGCTTGACCGATATCGCCGGCCGGGTGGTAGACGACATCTTTGCGTGATGCATTGCGAATTCGTCGCGCAGTCGGCGCTCTGGGCAATGTTTGCGAGGATGGTTTTTTCGATTGAGCTACGGTCGATTGTCTCGGGGGCGACGATGATGAAACAGTACTTCGGCGCGATGATTCTCTGTCTTTCGGTTTGTGTCGCGTCGAATGCGGCCGATATCGTCATCTCCGAGGCCGTCGCAACTCCCGAAGGATTCCTTCAACACACGGTCGAGTCTCCGTATCAGTCAGAGCAAACCGATCTCCGCGTCTTGCTGCCGGACGACATCCCTCCCGGCGCGCGGCTTCCGGTGGTCTATGTGCTGCCAGTCGAAGCCCGTGGACGGACCAAGTTCGGCGACGGTCTTGTTGAGATCAAGCGGCTTGGCCTGCACAACTCCCACCGGGCGGCTTACGTGTCGCCGTCGTTCTCGCAGTGGCCCTGGTACGGCGACCATCCAACCGATCCGGGAGTTCGGCAGGAAACGTATTTCTTGAGCGTCGTTCTGCCGTTCGTCGACAAAATCTATCCGGTCTCTACGAAGCCGGAAGACCGGTTGCTGCTTGGCTTCAGCAAATCGGGCTGGGGTGCATGGAGCTTGTTATTGCGCCATCCCAATCTCTTCGGGCGTGCCGCCGCCTGGGATTCGCCGATGATGATGGAACGCTGCGATCGCTTCGGTACCCCCGACGTGTTCGCCGTGCAGGAAACGTTTGAAAAATACCGCATCCCGGATGCCGTCCGCACGAAGGGGAAGGGACTCGGACCCGAGACACGGCTGATCCTCACCGGCTACGAAGAGTTCCGCACTCATCATCAGCAACTGCACGACCTGCTGATCTCTCTCGACATCCCGCACGAATACCGCGATGGCCCATTCCGCAAGCACGACTGGCACAGCGGTTGGGTTCGCGAATCGCTCGATCTGCTGTTTGCGGGAAGAGAGTTGACACCGCCGACGGATCGTTCGAACAATTCAGCAGCCGTGCCCGAATACGAATGGGTGCAGGTCGCGGCCAAGGCGGCGTTCGCCCCCCGTGACGGCGCGGGCGCACTCGTTTTTCGCGGCCGCATGTGGCTGCTCGGCGGTTGGAACCCCGGCGACAAATTGCACTTTCCCCGCATCTGCAACAACGAAGTCTGGAGTTCGGCCGACGGGACCGGCTGGCGACTCGATAAGCCGAATACCTTTCTGGATCGCACGTTCGATCCTCTTTCCGACTGGGAAGGCAGGCACACGGCCGGCTACGCGGTACTCCGCGACAAGCTTTGGATCATCGGCGGCGATACGAACCAGGGACATTATCAGAACGACGTCTGGAACTCCCCGGACGGAAAGACATGGTCGCTCGTCAGCCAGGGAGAGGAGCTGCCGTGGGCCCCCCGCGCGCTGCATTACGTCGTCTCGTTTCGCGATAAGCTGTGGGTAATGGGGGGACAGACGATGCCCGCCTTCGCGAAGGCCGACGAGAAATTCTACCGCGACGTCTGGACTTCCACCGATGGAAAGAGCTGGAAGGAGGTCGTCCCCGAGGAACCCTGGTGGACGCCGCGCGGCATGATCGGCGGCAGCGCGGTATTCGAGGATCGCATCTGGATTCTCGGCGGAGGAACGTACGACACGCCGACGACGCCGAAGCGAAACTACGACAACGACGTCTGGAGCAGTTCCGACGGCGTGCATTGGACTCAGCATGTCGCACAGGCTCCCTGGGAGCCGAGGCAGTATCACGACGTGGCGATTTTCGACGGCCGGCTGTGGGTGCTCGAAGGGTACAGCGGCCGGAACCGCAACGACGTCTGGCATTCCGCCGATGGAGTGCACTGGCACGAGGTCCCCGGCACCCCCTGGGCGCCGCGTCACGCGGCCAGCGTTTTCTCGCACGCCGGCGCGCTCTGGATGGTGGCGGGGAACAACATGCAGAGCGACGTTTGGAAGCTGCGGCGCAAGCAGTGAGCAATCCCGACAACGTGTGACTTGCTCAGCACCTCCACCCGTCCAGGAGGTGCAGCTTTGCTCACTTGGCAATCGGGACAAGCGCGACGCGAAAGCCAAGGTAGGACGATAAACGCAACGCACCATTATTCGTGCGGGCCGCCGATCGACATTTGAACTCGAACGAATACCAACTTCCACCTCGAAAAACTATCCCCACATCGGAATGAGGATTCTCCGATCGATAAATCGGATCGATCCCACCGGGCAGTGTCTTGCTGAACTCATCTCGACAGAGCTCGAAGACGTTCCCGTGCATGTCGAACAATCCCCAGGGGTTCGGTTTCTTCTGCCCGACTCGATGAGCGTACGTTTCGCCCACATCATTCGCGTTGTCCTCGAACCACGCGTATTCCGGAAGCTTCGGCACCTCGTCGCCAAAACTATAGCGGGTTGTTGTTCCCGCTCGGCAGGCGTATTCCCACTGCGCTTCCGTCGGCAGCGTGTACTCCCAGGCATCCGGCAGGCGACCGGCATTGCGCTCTCGTTCTGTCAATTTGGAACAGAATTCCCTGGCCATGTGCCAATCGACATTGACGACCGGAATGTCGTCCCCCTCTTTGATTTCCGCAGCGAACAACGCGCCCTTCCAAGGTTGGGACCGCATCAATGCGTACCACTCGGCTTGCGTCACCTCGTATTTGCCAAGCCAGAACCCCTTTGTTAGTGTAACGTTGACCTGATCCTCCTTTTCAAGAGATCGCTCTTCCTCCTCTTTTGGGCTCCCCATCACAAATGTTCCGGTAGTAATCCAGAGGATAGTCATCTGCAGCCCGTTGTCATTGCGTTCTTGCCCGACTTTTGTACCCTCCAACGGTCCACCCTTGGAACCAGGCGTCCGGGCTGAATCGCATCCGGCACAGGCAAGGACGAAGGCGAGAACGAAAATCGGAGGAAAACGTAGCTGAGGGAGCATTTCAGTCATGGAAGACTTTCCGTGGACTCTTGCTTGCTGTTTCCGATAACCCACATGCCATCCGAAACGGTACCGGCCGCAATCGACAGCATTCCATACCTCAGCCCGAGCTCATTCCCCCGGGGCGATTCGGTGCGGGGCGCGGGTTTCGATCGGTGGGCCGTCCGCTTCCCCCTGCGTCCATTTCTCGACCGTTTCGAGTGTTCGCCTCCCCTTCAGAAAATAGCTGTCTTCGAGCGACTTGAAATGCGCCTGGTACGCCTGATGCGCGGCCTTCTCCCAGCTAGTGGGCAGTTTCACGAAACCGGCCCCCGCCATCTGGTCGATTAACGCATCCGCGATCATCTGATGTCCCTCGAAGGATGGATGCACGCGATCACACAACAGCGGCCCACCCAGAATTCCATGCCGGCTTCGCTGTTCGAGCAACTGGTGGGCATCGAGCAAAGAGACCTTCAGATCCGCCGCTACGCAACGCATCCGTTCTTCGAGTGCGGATGTCATCCGCAGCGGGCAAATGTCGAGATCCCGTGCACGAACGAACGCTTCGCGTGCCTGCGCAAATTCGCCGAGGGTCTCGCGGACTTTCCCGAGTTGATAGTACGTGGCGGCGTACTCCGGATCGATCGCGAGCATCTGCTCGTACAGCCGTGCTGCCAGCGGCACATTTTCCCGGCAGGCGATGTGGGCTTCCTCGCGCAGCATGTTCCATTCGTCGAATTGCTCCGGACTCAAGCCATCCGCGTGCTGCGATTTGAACGGCGGGCAGTCGGCCAGGTTCGAAGTCGGCAGCACTAACAATACCGGAACGCCTCGCTTTCGGCAGATGTCGACCATGCGTCGCAGATTCAACTCAAAGTGCTCGGTCACACCGGCTGCCCAAGCAGGATCGCGATGATACGCCCGCAGGCCGTTGCGGTAGTTCAGGAGCGCATCGGCATCTTCGGGCATGACAAACCGCTTCGTCGCCGATGTGTCATTGTCCGGGCGAAGGGCGGTCCGCGCGAGTGTCAGCAGTCGCGAGCTTCCTGCCACTTCGCGAAACGCCGTGACGATGGGCGATGAATGCTTCAGGCTGACGTAGGTACGGTCCTCGAGAAATTCATTGTGCCCTTCGCACAAGATGATCAGGTCCGGCTCGTACTGCAGACATTCTTCGACAATCGGCACCAGCCGGTAACTGGCATAGGAGATGCCGCCGCAGTTGATCACTTCCCAGTCGCGATCGGGGTTCGCTGCGCTGAGCCCGAGTTTCATCCATGTGGGAAACGAAGTCTCAATAGAATAAGGGCGCCCCTGCACGGTCGAACCGCCGACACAGAAAATGCGGAAGGCATTCGGCGACTTGACGACGGGGAACGAATCGCGGGCAAAATATTTGAGACGGGATTTGGCGATCTCGTACCGGTCCCCGGCGTCGTTCTTAACGAACAGCGGATGCACGGCGGTGAACCCGACGTATGGGTCGTCGAAGTTCGCCGGCGCTCCCCAGTCAAAAACGCGGCAAGCTCCTTCCGCAATAAAAAAGAGCGAGATTCCAAGCAGCACCGCCGCCGCGCGAAAGCCCCACAATCGTCTGCGGGACCGGGAGTTGCTTCCCGATCGCAACGTGTGTGAATCGGCGGAAAAGGTGATGGACTCGCTCATGTCGTTGCCGTGTGCAACGTTGATTCAGGAAGCCGGGGCGTCGGAGGAACGGACCGCTTGCCGACATCCTCCCCGAACCGTTGAAACAAACACGAGGAGTATTGTACCCGAATTTGTGCCGAGAGGATGTTTCTCGCCACACTTCCTCCGGCATGTCCTCTAGAAGGGCTCAGTAATCAGCTGTCCATCCGCCCGGTGCCCCAGTTGTTGAAAAATGGTGAAGTTGACTCTCTCGCTGAGGAACCGCACCGAGCCGTCACCAAAGCAGAACTGGACCCCTCCATCGTGTCTGCTGCTGAATCCACCCGGTGGCAAGGGACGTGGTCCGGCGAGATTGGGAGCCCCTCCGGGTCGGCCGGTTAGCGGGGGAGTAACCGGACCACTGGCCCCCGCCAGATTGAGACTGCTCGTGTTTCGCAAGGTACTACGGGTTCCCGAAACCCAGCCGAGATCATCGAGTTC
>CAZVJA010000002.1:22095-82955 GCA_964626885.1 uncultured Planctomycetaceae bacterium
GATCGCACTTGTGCGCTCTTTGCGGAGTACGCACCGCCGACAAAATCGAACCGTTTGAAGGCTGGATCCTGTTCGATAAACGGCAGGATCTGCACCATCCAGCCGACGTGGTACCCCTGCGGCGTGTGCGAAATCGGTCCGGTGGGGTTGACGGTTCCCGGGGGCAGCACTTCGAAAGCCATCTCGTAATTATGCAGCGCCAACCCGATCTGCATCATGTTATTTTTGCAGTGCGTGCGGCGAGCGGCCTCACGTGCCTGTTGTACCCCCGGCAATAATAGCGCGATCAGCACCGAAATGATTGCGATCACGACGAGTAATTCAATCAACGTAAACGCACGTGCTGTCGACGTTCGAGACGGCGTTGCGATTACTTGGCGAGCGATCCCACAGGAACGATAACGGAACATATTGACAAACTCCTTAGGGTTTTGCGATCACGGTAACGATCACCTGCTTGGATCGTTTCGCGCCGCGGATGGTTTCTTCGAATGGGTAAACGGCGCTGACCAATACGCTGCGCTCCGTCGGTTGATCGGCCGATTGCTTGACGGAAATTGTGACCCGGCCGGCGGAGCGTCCGCCGATCTCTCTGGCGGGGATGTTCCATGTCTCCCCCGAATAACTCGGTTCGCTGGCCAGTCGCGCGGCGGCACGGTCGAGGGCCGACTCCGCCAACCAATCCGCCTGCAACAAATCCTGCTCCGACCGAAGCTGCCGGTGTTGCAAACTCGCCATGCGCAGCAATGAGCCGAGGATCAGGGACGTGAGCAATAAGGCAACCATTGCGACCACAAGCACGCTGCCGTGCCGCAAGCTACGAGGTGCGGCGGTTCGGCATGGTTTGTGAACGGCGACAGTTAAGACATGATTAATGCGAACGGTTCTGCGCATCTCGTCTTCTTCCAGGTTTGTTTTCGTTTCAGGGTGTGGCAGTTCGTGCCGTTGTTTGCTGCCCCACAAAACGGTGGTCACGGGCAATGACCGCCTCGATGGGAATCAGCCGGTCGCTCGGCGCTGCGGCACGAGACGGATGCAAACCCGAGGATTTGAGTCTCTCAGATGGATCGCGGGGCAACTTCAGCAGGAGTCGCACCCGATCAGGATTCGCCCGTCGCTCGAATCGGCAGGACGTTGATTCCGGAAAACGGAACAGTTCGCGCTGCGTCGATTGATTGTGTAGCCGCGCGACTCGCGAGATTCCTTTCGTCTCAACTTCGTAACGGATGCTTTCGCCGTTTGCGAGTGCCAATGTCATGCTCTCCGGTTGGTCGCCGGACGCCGTTGCAATCTCGACATTCCGTGCCGCGTGAATGTCGGTACGAAACGCCCGCGCCAGTCGATCGGCCGAATGGGAAGAGAAAATCGCGCGCGTTGTCGTCCTCTCCACCATCAGTACGGTATGGAGCACACGGAAGGCCGCCAGCAGCATGACCGAAGCGATGGACATTGCAGTCACGACCTCAATCAAGGAAGTGCCTCGCCGAACATACCGACCATAGATGCGCCGAATCGGCAGTTGTGTTCGAACAGAGAAGGTGCGGCAATTGACCTGTCGCGAACGGGAAGTGGGTTGTCGTGGCATTAATTTCCCTCCCGTGCATGATAGACCCAGGCTGAAAGTTGCACGGACGAGCGGGCCACTTTGTCGCGATTCTTCCAAAAGAGGGCCACCCGCAGATGCTTTGCTTCCGGGGGTTCTTTCCCTGGTTCGATCGTAACTTGCAATTCCGCTTCGGGAAGTTGCTGTGCTGCCTCGTCTGAGAGCCGCATCGCCGCGGCGAGTTCCGGTGATAACTCATCCCATTTTTTGGCGGAGAGTTGTTCCAGCAAATTCGACGCTTCAAACATCGCGAGTTGGCGATGGCTGGTATGGCGTTGTTCCAGCCCTATCCAGTGAAGTGTCGGCAAGGCGATGATGATGATTGCCCCCACCAACACCCCGGTGATAATCGTCTCGACAACAGTGAAGCCGCATCGGTCCGATAAATGCGAGCGAGGCATCGTTCGGCGCCCCGAAGAATCTGGCGGAGTCGCTCTTCGAGATCGATGAGACTCGCAAAAACTGAGGCTGACGCGGCACATGAATAACTCGTGATCTAACTCAGGTCGCCGAGGAGTTTGATTAAGGGGAGGAACAGCCCGACGACAAACACGCCAATCACCGCACCGCAGGCCAACAATGCCGCGGGACGGAAGAACTCGAGGAACAATTGCAAGCGGTAATCGAACTGTCGCTCAATGCTGTCGGCGGTCGCGCGCAGAGCCCAGGCAAGATTTCCAACGTCCTCGGCGGATGACAGCACAGCTGCGTCAGCCTGCCGCAGTAGTCGCGCGCGAACCATCTCGGTCCACGGCTCTCCCCCTGCCTGCACGCCAATATGCACCTGGCAGATCCGTCGCCTGAAAGGGACATCGGTCAGGTGCGTCTCAAGGGATGAGATCCCCGACACAATAGGCCGACCCGCTTGCATCACCACCGAAAGGGAACGTAATGCGTCGGGCGTGCGATACCCGGGCACAAACCGACCGAGCAAGCCCATCACCAGCGCTTCCGCCGGATGCAGCGTGCGAAACGTCAACAGCAAAAGAAAAGCGATGAATAGTCCGAACATCCCCAGTAAGCACGCTGGCACAAGAATGTGTGAAGCGTCAACCAGCAGAATCGTCAGCCGTGGCAACTCCGTTCCGAAATCGTCGAAGATCTTTTTGAATTTGGGAATGATCCAGTACATCACAAACGAGATGACGGCGGACGTAACCCCCAGGAGCATAAATATGTAGACGAAGTCATTCCGCATACGAGTCCTGGCAGTCTGCTGCCGCGATGTGAAGGTTTCGGCGGCGAGACGCAACGCCGGACCGAGCGTGCCCGATTCCTCTCCGACCCGCGCAGCAAGGACCGCGCTGCGGGGAACAATGCCCGGAATCCAATCTAATGCGTCGGGAACCGACATTCCCGCATTGAGTGACCTGGCTAATTCCCAAATCTTTCTGCGCCACCCTCCGCGCGAGTCTTCGGCAAATGCACTCAACACCGGAACCAGCGGCAACTGTTTCTCGACGGCTATTGTCAAGATCCACAGAAGGGCCGCTTGGCGCGGTGCAGCAAGTCTGTCGAGAAGCCGTTTCCACCGTTTCTCCCTGACTATGTCGATCGCCGAAATCATCGATTTGTCATTCCCGAATACCTACCTGTTTTCTCAACACGGACACTCAAAAAATTTGAGGTGGTTTCAAAAGCCTGCATTTGGGAGGGCGACGCTCCGTCGGAGCCGCCACAACCAGAGACTTTCGGACGTAGCGGCTCGGCGGACCACCCTCCGGGCGGTGCCCCCTCGCCCTCCCGGATTTGAAACCACCTGTAATGAGATCGAGTTGGGATCGGACTCATTGTGATTTGCATATTTTGTTACGAACTGTCACGAAAGCTCATTGAGCAATTTGACCAGGGGCATGAACATGGCAATCACAGTGGAAGCCAGAAAGACCCCAGTCAACGAAATCAACAGCGGCCCGAAGACCGCCAACACCAGACCTCCCTGGAGTCTTGCGCGATTCTCGAACATATCCGCCACGGCATGTAGCGTTGCGGGCAAGGCATCGGTCTGCTTCTGCTCGGCCAGCGTGCGAATCATCGCCGCGGGAAAACCGCTCACGAATTGTGGATTCGGTTCCGGTTGCGCTCCGCCGCTGACCTGGGCGATCATTTCCCTGCAAGCAGCGCGAATCTCCGAATTCCGGGTGCCGTCGGCAGCCAACTGAAGTGCTTCCGCCAGCGGAACACGGTTATCAATCATCACGGCCAACAGGTGGCAGAACCGCGCCATGCCGGCCCAATGATACACCGAGCCGACAACCGGTATCAGCCGCGTCATCGATTGCCACGCGCCACGACCTCCAAATAACCGCACGACGATCGCCGCAATGATGGCGATCAGCAGCGCACCCACAAACAATTTCCATCCGATCGATGTGAGAAAGTTCGAGAGCGTGATCAGCAGTAACGTGAAACTGGGAAGCTCCGTGCCGAAATCTTCATAGATTTCTTTGAAAGAGGGAACGAGATACATCAGAAAAAAAGCAATGATCCCCCCCGCGAACATGAACAGCAGAAGCGGGTAGCCGAGGGTAAGGCCGACCAGTGTTCTCGCTGCCGCGCGATTTCGTTGGTGGGCCACGTATCCGGCCAAAAGCTCACTCGTCCGTCCGGTTCGAGCACCGGCGCGTACGACTGCGTTCAGTTCCCGCGGTGCCCCGAACGCGTCGAGCACCTCGTTCAGCGAATATCCCTGTTCCAACTTCCGGCTGATCGCGCGCAATCCCCGTTTCAATCGCCGGTCGGGCATTTCCTCGGCAAGTGCCGCAAGACCAGGGGCCAGCGGAAGCTGTGCGCCAGCCAATTCGGCAATTCTTTCGCCCACGGCCTCCAGCTCTTTGGGAGACAATTTCACTTCGCCCTTGTCGCGTCCTGCCGCATCCGAAGTTGGAGTGCTTGGGGAGCGAGCAGCCTCCGTGGGTGGATGATCTGGTAATGTCAACGTCTCGACCCGTAGGCCCTGTTCCGCAAGTCGGCGAAGCGCTTCTTCGCGAGAGTTCGCGTCAATTTCTCCGATCGTCAGAAGACCGGTCAAATCGAAGGCCTTGTAGAAAAACCTATGCATGTCTTCGGGTGTCGGATGGCTGTTGAGTAAGGCGTACGGAGGAAAATCGGATCGGTGATTCAGTACGGTGACGTCTCGAGCGCCATATCACGCAACAGCCCGGCCATGGGGAGAAACAGGGCCAAGGCGTACAGCAGCGTCGCGCCGCCGCCGATCACCACCGCAGTTGCCAAGGGAAACGCGAGCCTGAGCCAGGCGGCTTGGTCGTTCGCGCGCCGCCGATACATTTCCGTGGCGAGTCGCAAACCCTCCAACAGGGAACCCTCGCGACCGCGACCGGCCATCAACCACCGTAGAAACGGCGGGATGTCGCTCCGCCCCAGCATAATCTTTTCCAGGGATTCTCCACGGCTGAGAGCGTCGGCGACGGCCCGAGCCGATGCAGCGAACGAGGAACTCGTGGTCGCGTCGGCCGAAAGGACGATTCCCTCCTGCAGCGGAATTTCGTGCTCGATCATCATTGCGAGCAACTGCGAGAAGTTCGCCGCCTGATGATTCGCTGCGATCCGCTTGAATCCCGGAATCCACGCCAGCGGGAAGGTCAATGTGGTCGGGTTGAAGCGATTCGCGGTACTGGATCGCGACCACAGGAAAATCGTCGTGAACAATAGCACGGGAGGCAACCAACTCCAATAAACAGCCGTCTCTCCGATTCGTCCCAAGACGCTCAGCGGCAGGGGAACCGGTAGACCTATCATGTCGTAGGTTTCTCGAATGCGGGCAGTGACTTCGAGAATCAGCAGGAGAAACAGTCCGTAAGCCAGGGAAACGACAATGGTGGGATACAGCAGGGCAAAACCGATTCTCCGACGCAATTCAAGCATTTCCAATGCAAAGTTTGTCAGCGCTTCAAGCGCGACGGGCAATCGCCCTGCGCGCAAGCCCGCTTCGACAACAGCACGATAGACCCTCGGAATACGGTCTCCCTCTTCCGAGAGCGCCTCCGAAAGAGATTCGCCGCGGCTCATCCGTTGGGCAAGCACGTTGCTCAACTCTCCCAACCGTCCCGGCTGATCAATCGCGATTTCCCGCAGCCCCTGCGCAAGGGGAATTCCTGCTCGTGACAGTGACGTGATTTCCTGGTTGAGCGCGATCAGCACTTCCAATGAGATGGCTTTCCCGGGCGAAGCATCGAATTCGGAAGGCATCGTTCCTCCAGTCTCACGCCGAACGCGGTGTGCCGAAAATACGCACAACTTCTTCCGGACTCGTCACTCCTTGCTCAACGGCGCGGCACGCCTGCTCATGTTGAGTGATCATGCCTCCGTCGCGCGCCAATTTCTCCAAACGATTCGCATCACTTCGCGAAAGTATTGCCCGACCCAAGTCGCCGCGGTCGGGTTCGAGAAGCTCGGAAATAACCATCCGGCCACGGTAACCCGATCCCCGGCAGCGGTCGCAACCAACAGGCAGAAATGCTCGCTCAACCGCAAGGCCAAGCCGATGGCTAGCGCCGTCGGCTTCGCGACGGCAATCGCACAGCCGCCGCATCAGCCTCTGGCAGAGGATCGCCAGAAGGCCGCTGCGCAACAGATAGGGTTCGATCCCCATATCCGACAGGCGACTGATAGCGCTTGCCGCGCTGCCGGCATGAAATGTTGTCAGCACCAGATGCCCCGTTAAGGATGCCTGAAAAACAATCTCCGCTGTCGTCGGATCGCGAATCTCCCCGACCATCAGCACTTCCGGATCCTGCCGGACCAGGGAGCGAAGCCCGGTTTGCATGTCGAACCCCGCCGCGGTGTTCACCTGTGACTGGTCGACTCCCGCGACCGCGACCTCGATCGGATCTTCTAAAGAGACAAGACTGCGGCCGCCGCGCGATTTGTCTAAAATTTCGCGAAGGCAAGCGTAAATCGACGTGGTTTTTCCACTTCCGGCCGGGCCGGTCAGCAAGATCAACCCCGCCGTTTCTCCCAGGAGCCTCTCGAGCGTTCGTTGCGTCTGCTCCGGCAGCCCGAGATCGCGAAGGTATTTGTAATTTCCGGTCGAGGCGAAAAACCGCACGACGGCCTTTTCCCCGTACATGGTCGGGAACGTGCTGAGCCTGGTTTCGAGGTTTTGATCGCGCAAGCGGCCTTCTTGAGGCAATTCCGTGCGATAGGTCAGCAGATTTGCCAGGACTTTTAGACGCGCGACGATGTTCGGCGCCAATTCCGAGGGCAGATCATGCACGTGCTGCAACACGCCGTCAATTCGGCAGAGAACTCGGAGAGATTCCCCGGTTGGCCGGAAGTGAAGGTCGCTCGCATCTGCGTCCCGGGCGGATCTTAAAATCGCGTCGACGAGTTGCGGTACATACTGCGGGTGCCCCGATTCGATTTGGAGGAAGGCCGCCTGCAATCGCTGATGTAAAGACTCTTGCATGAAGATCCCGACGGACTGGGAATGCAGGCGTGGCAATCGAACAATTGATGCCGTGTAGATTCAGGAGCGAGGGGAAATGCCGGTTTACTGTCGCAAGAGTTCCGATTTCCTACTTCTTCCCATCAACTTGGAACATCATACCGGCGCGAACCGATCGGTCCTTTTCATAAGACTCGACGAGATCCCAGTCCTTTGTCGGATGCTCCTGAGGATCGAAGGCAGTCGGGCTCGAGAACGG
The DNA here is from genome assembly GCA_964626885.1 of uncultured Planctomycetaceae bacterium. Lineage (GTDB taxonomy): Bacteria > Planctomycetota > Planctomycetia > Planctomycetales > Planctomycetaceae > CAZVJA01. The sequence goes on from CAZVJA010000002.1 coordinate 29,365, forward strand.
TTTGGACGCACCTTTCCCCCACAACCAGCGGGGAAGCAACGGCCCCAATCCGATCAGCGCCAGCACCGCAACACCGACGAGACAAAGTGCCCTGCGAGTCTGGCGCTCCACGGCACGCTCCCTTTCGACTCGGCGTGCAGCACGCATCACGCGTTTGCGAAAACCAACCGTCGCTCGCGGCAGATCAGCTGACGCCCGAACCAGCTCCTCGATGTAACGCAGTTCTTCATTTTTCATACAACACATCCCGAGAAAGCTGGCATAACGACCGCGAAAGTTTGCCGATTGCGTAACGGTAGCGGCTCGCCGCCGTGTTCGAGGGCTCGCCCAAGATCTCTCCAATCTCCAGAAACGTCAGCCCTTCCCAGATTTTCAATAGGATGACCTCCGCCTGCGAAGAGGGGAGATTCTTAATCGCTTCGCGGATCAGTTCCTGAATGTCGAGCTCTTCACTCGGAGTGTGAGCAAGATCCCATCCGATGGGAACAGACAGCGGCTCCGCCGACCGCCGCCGTCGCGCGATTGTCAGGGCCTCATTGCGAACGATCGCCAGTAGATAGGCCCAGGGAAACCGTGCGCTCGCGAGAGCGTGCGGCTTCATTGCGATCCGGACTAATGCTGCCTGAACCGAGTCCTCGGCATCCGCGTAGTGCCGCGTCAGCGTTTTTGCATAGTTCAACATCCGCGATGCGGCCAAGTCGTACAGTGGGCCGAGCGCACCGACCCCCTCGCACGCCAGTTTCTGGGCACAGGCGCGAATTTGCGTCGCGAATTGAGCCTTTTCCGCTGAGTCCACACCTTATTGATGCCCGAACGGCGGGCGTTTGTCTACGAAATTCTAAAAAAACAGAACACGCCGCTAATACGCAATCCCACACACCGTCGGAGAGTCGGATTTCATAAACCGGTCCCCAGCAGATTTCTCTGGGGTAGAGGACTTTTCGGAACGTAACAATCGTTATGGGCTAACACTTGAAACCGCCTCTACTTACCGGTTTGTAATTCTTGAAGAACCACGTCACACTCAAGGGTATGTACGGCACTCACTTTTCCATCTGAAGTCCGGAAACAGGAGGAGGATCATGGCCACTACCCTCGAGAAAACCGCTGTCGCCGCGCCGAAAGTCCGTCAGACAAAACTGCTGATTGGAGACAAATGGCGGGACTCCGTCAGCGGCAAGACCTTTCCCACCATGAACCCCGCCACCGAGGAGAAGATCGCCGATGTGTCGGAGGGGGATGCCGTCGACATCGACCTGGCGGTAAAAGCTGCCCGCAAGGCGTTTGAGACCGGTCCCTGGCCGAAGATGGATGCCCGCGACAGGGGCCGTTTGTTACTGAAACTGGCCGATCTGATCGAGAAGAACCAGGAAGAACTCGCTGCTCTCGAAACGCTCGACAATGGCAAACCGATCAACGACGCTCGTGCCGCCGATCTGCCGCTGGTGATCGATTGCTTGCGGTATTACGCCGGCTGGGCCGACAAGATTCACGGCGATACGATCCCGATTCGCGGGGATTACTTCTGTTACACCCGCCGCGAGCCGGTGGGGGTTTGCGGGCAGATCATCCCCTGGAACTTCCCGATGCTAATGGCTGCCTGGAAGTGGGGGCCGGCCCTCACCGCCGGCTGCACGGTCGTGATGAAACCGGCCGAGCAGACGCCTCTTACATGCCTGCGGATGGCGGAGCTGGCGCTCGAAGCCGGGTTCCCCCCCGGTGTGATCAATGTCGTCCCAGGTTATGGGCCGACGGCGGGAGCAGCGCTCGTCAAACATCCCGACGTTGACAAAATCGCGTTCACGGGAGAGTACCGGACGGCGCAGATCATCATGGCGGATGCCGCTCACACCTTGAAGCGGCTGACATTCGAACTCGGCGGTAAGAGCCCGAATGTCATTTTTGCAGACGCCGATCTCGATGCGGCTGTCGCCGGCGCCGAGTTCGGATTGTTCTTCAACCAGGGGCAGTGTTGCTGTGCGGGAAGTCGGCTGTTTGTCGAGGAGTCTATCCACGACAAATTCGTGGAGAAGGTCGTGGCGCGGGCCAAGGGGCGCGTGCTTGGTAATCCGCTCGACACATCCACCACACAAGGCCCGCAGGTTGATCAGGCCCAATTTGAGAAGATCCTCGATTTTATCGACAAGGGGAAATCCGAAGGGGCAACCTGCGTGACTGGCGGAAACCGCTTCGGCAACAAGGGCTTCTTCATCGAGCCGACCGTGTTCGACAACGTCACGGACGACATGTCCATCGCGACTGACGAAATCTTCGGACCAGTGATGAACATTCTCACCTTCAAGGATTTCGACGAAGTGGTCGAACGATCGAACAAAACCTATTACGGCCTGGCTGCGGCAGTCTGGACACGGGACGTGGCCAAAGCGCATCGGATTGCCAATAGCGTGCGGGCCGGCACGGTCTGGATCAATTGCTACGACGTGTTCGACGCCGCCGCGCCGTTCGGCGGTTTCAAGATGAGCGGCATGGGGCGCGAGCTCGGCGAAGCCGGATTGGCGAACTATACCGAACTGAAAACCGTCACAATGAGCCTCGCCTGATCCGCTGCCGCCACGACGCATCGCCGGCAAGGACTCGAAACGATTGATCGAAGCCGGATATTGCCGGTAATAGATTTGTTGCGCACCTGGGGGAAGAATTCGCTCGTATGAAAACCTTGCGAAGCGGAGGGGGCTGGAAGTCGATCGGCTACAGCTTGAAGCTGTCACGGAAGGTCGGCTGGTCTCGCATGTGGAAGGCGCTGCGCTCCAAGAACGCGTGCAAGACCTGCGCAGTCGGTATGGGAGGGCAGCTCGGTGGAATGGTCAACGAAGGGGGCTACTTCCCCGAGGTTTGTAAGAAGTCGTTTCAGGCAATGGCTTCCGATTTGCAGGACGCACTTCCGATCGATTTCTTCCAGCGCCGCGACCTAAACCAGTTGCGCGCAATGACCCCGCGACAGCTAGAGACATCCGGGCGAATCGTCGAACCGGTGATTCTGGAACCGGGGACGAGGCATTACCAGCCGATTGCATGGGACGACGCACTTTCTCGCATCGCCGCGAAACTCCGTGACGCCGGGCCGGAGCGGAGCTTCTTCTACGCCAGCGGCCGATCGTCGAACGAGGCCGGCTTCCTGTTGCAATTGATGGCTCGCCTGTTCGGCACGAACTACGTCAACAACTGCTCGTACTATTGTCATCAGGCAAGCGGAGTCGGCCTATCAAGCAGCATCGGCACCGGGGCAGGGACGGTGCAGCTCGAAGACCTCGATCACACCGATCTGTACATCCTCGTCGGTGCGAATCCGGCGTCGAACCACCCTCGGCTGATGCGCTCGTTGCTCCACATACGACGCCGCGGAGGGAAAATCGTCGTCGTTAATCCGCTGCGGGAGTTGGGGCTGGTCTCTTTCCGTGTTCCCAGCGACATACGAAGCCTGCTGTTCGGATCGCAGATCGCCAGTCATTATTTTCAGCCGCACATCGGCGGCGATCTGGCGTTGTTTATCGGGATTGCGAAGGTGATTCTTGAACGACACGAGCAGGATCAGTCGTTCATCGAACTGCACACCGAGAACTTTGAAGAATTCCGGCAGAAGGTCGAATTAACGAACTGGGACGACATCGTCCGCGCTGCCGGCATCGATCATGCGTCGATCATCGAACTGGCGGAGTTATACATCGCCGCAAAAAACGTGGTTATTGGTTGGGCGATGGGGATCACGCATCACCTTCATGGCACGCAAACCGTTCAGGCAATTGCCAACGTTGCATTGCTGCGCGGGATGGTCGGTCGCCGCCACGCCGGGGTGATGCCGATCCGAGGACACAGCAACGTGCAGGGGATGGGTTCGGTTGGTGTCACGCCGACGCTGAAGAAGGGAATCCTGGAACGCTTCGAACAGCGGCTGGGAATCAAGATTCCCACATCACCCGGCTACGACACAATGGCCTGCATGCAGGCGGCAGCGCGGGGGGAGATGCAGGCGGCGTTCTGCGTCGGTGGAAATTTGTACCACAGCAATCCCTCTGCCCGGTTCGCGGCCGACGCCCTCGGCAAGATCGATCAGATTGTCTACCTCTCGACCACGTTGAACACCGGCCACGCCTGGGGCACAGGAAAGGAAACACTCATTCTGCCGGTCCTTCCTCGCGATGAAGAACCACAGCCAACGACGCAGGAATCGATGTTTAGCTACGTGCGTTTCAGCGAAGGGGGTTCCGCACGGTTCACCGGCCCGCGCAGCGAAGTGTCAATTCTTTCGAGTCTGGGGAAGCAACTGCTCGGCGAATCGCACGGCATCGACTGGTCCGCGATGTGCAGCCACTCTGCGATTCGCAAACTGATCGGCGAATTGATTCCAGAATACGAGGCGCTGCGGAATATTGACGAGACGCGGAAGGAATTTCACGTGCCGGGCCGGGTGCTTGACGAATACCGGTTTCCCACTCCTTCCAGAAAAGCGAAGTTTCACGCTGTTCCGATACCCGCCCCACCTGCATCGCGGAACGGTGAATTACGGCTGATGACACTCCGCTCCGAAGGGCAATTCAACACGGTCGTCTACGACGAGGAAGACATCTACCGCGGCCAGGAGCGCCGCGACGTGATTCTATTGAACGCCGCCGATATGGAACGGATCGGCCTTCAACCTGACCAACGGGTGCGTGTAAAAAGCGAAACGGGAGAAATGCGCCACATTCTCGCGCGACCGTTCGAGATTCGGGCGGGAAACGCAATGATGTATTACCCGGAAGCGAACGTACTCGTGCCGACAGCGGTCGATCCGCTGTCGAAAACCCCGGCGTTCAAGCATGTGGCGGTGACGGTGCGGCCGGATACAGAGCTTTAGCCGGTACTAATCACGATCTACATGCTGTTCAGTTTGTTCTTATGTTCAACACAAGCTTGTAGATAACCTCCTTTGTAGAAATTCCTCCATCAGGCCGGTACCCTCGGTGACTACTGGCGGAAAGCGATTTCGCCATGATTCCGAGAGACATACTCATTGATTTCACAGCAACGAACTTCCTCCGGAAATGGTGCCATGCCACGAAAAACTGGGCCCTGTTTCATCCTCTTACTGATAGTGTTGTTCTCCCTGACGCACACTGCATCTGCCGACGTCGAAATCGGTCGCCCCGTCGGCGAACTGAAGGCTCTCGACGCGGAGGAGCGGCCGTTGACGCTCACCGGCAACACCGAGCGTGCAGCGACGGCGCTCGTATTTCTTTCCAGCCGGAGTGATACCGTCGCCAAAAGCATGGAGTTCATCAATCTGCTGTATCGCAAGCATCGCCGGCTGGGTGTGCTCTATGTCGGCATCTGTTCGAACTCCGTCGAGAGCGCCGGCGAGCTGGGAGATTTCGCCCGCAACAACGGCGCAATCTTCACGATCTATCGCGATCCAAAAGCGACGATCGCCAAACAACTCGGCATCAAAACCGTTCCCTCGGTAGCTCTCATCGACGCGTCGGGAAAGCTCTTGCACCGGGGCGGACTCGAATCGGAGGGGGGATTGCTGGCGTTCGATGCCGCCGTCGTTTCCAAAACAACTCCCCGGGCGAGTGAAGGAATGGCCCTTGTACCGACCCCCATTGATCAACCGGGTGAGAAGCGATCCCCCGATGATGTTTTCGCTTCACTCTCCTATTCCTCCGAACTGGTGTTCGAACGGATTCCCGGTGCGGCGGCTTATCACTGCTCGACGATCACCGAGGCCCCGAACGGCGACTTGCTTTGCCTGTGGTACGGCGGCAGCTACGAGTCAGCAGACGATCAATCGCTGTTTCTTTCCCGAAGGAAACCGGATGAACGTAACTGGCAAAAGCCACAGGTGCTGTTGCGTGGACCGAACCCGCTGCCGGGGAACGCGGTGATTTTTGTCGATGGCCATGAGCGTGTGTGGATCATCTGGTGTCGCATGGAAAGTGTCCGGCCGATCGGCCGGGGACAAGGTTGGGATAATTGCCGCCTGATGTACCGTCTCTCAACCGACAACGGAACGACCTGGAGCAAGGATGAGGAATTTCTTGGGTCCGAGTTGCGGGCGGTCCCGCGCAACCCACCGATCCGCCGATCTGACGGCGCTCTTGTGCTGCCGATGGAAGCGATCGTCAACGGCGTCAAAGGCTCCGTGTTCTTGATTGGACCCGACGGAGGAGCAAGTTGGCGTCAGGGGGGATTCACGCCGGGGGGGAGCCAACCGGGGGTGATCCAGCGGAAGGATGGTTCGCTGTTTTCGCTGATGCGCAAAGCACCGCGGCTGACGCAAATCGAGTCGCGCGACGGAGGGGAGTCCTGGACCGATGCGGTGGATTCGACTCTGCGCAACCCCGATGCGGGCATTTCCCTGAAGAAGCTTGCCAATGGGCATTTGATTCTTGTCTTCAATGATTCCGATATGCACCGCACGCCGCTGAGCGTCGTCCGTTCGACCGATGAAGGACGCACCTGGGAGACGCCGCTGCATCTGGAGTCGAACCCCGGTGAATACTCATACCCGTGTGTCATTCAAACACGCGACGGGAAGATCCACGTGTCGTATACCTATCGCCGTTACTCGATCAAGCATGTTGAGTTCAACGAAGACTGGCTGACTCACATGGAACGGCCGAACTGACGACACCTCTCATGATAAGAAGAAAACCGATGCACAGAAACATTCAAATGCGATGGGCAACATGGAGCATGCTCGCGCTGGTGTTGAACGTCGGCATGCTGTGGGGAGAAGAACGTCCGATTCCCTCGGCGCTCGGTCCCTATGTGAATCTTAAGGAGTCGGACTTCGCTCGAACGAAATCGTTTGGCCCCGATGACAAGATCGTGATGACGCACTACTTCTATTGGTACGACGTGGAAAGTCAGACGCACATCATCGACGGCGATGGGACTGATGCTCTCACCACGCATCCCGCGGACATGCGAGACTTTTCATACAAGTCGATCACGTGGCACAAAAAACAGTTGAATGACATGATCGCCGCGGGGATCGACGTGGTCATGCCGGTCTATTGGGGAGCGCCGTCGGAACGAGAACCCCGCGCCGGGCTGCATTGGAGCTATGAGGGGCTCGGGCCGCTTGTCGAAGCGGCCGACCAACTCATACGAGAAGGGAAGCAGCCGCCGCGGATCGGCCTGTTTTACGACACGTCCACGCTGCGGCACAACGGCTGGCATGTGCACGCCGATCTAACCACCCATTACGGCGGACAGTGGTTCTACGCGAGCATCCGCGATTTCTTCTCCATGATTCCACCGCGGCACTGGGCGCTCATCGAAGGTCGGCCGGTCATCGATCTCTATTCCGCGTCGTTTGCGAAGGCGCACGACCAGAGCGCGTTCGATTACCTTCGCGAGCAGTTCGCCAAAGATTTCGGAGGTAGAGTGCCGTACGTGATCCGTGAAGTTTCGTGGAATGTGAAAGCTGACAGTGTCTACGCCTGGGGAGGGGCCATCCGGGCGAATATCCGGGGCATCGGCGAGGTCGGACCGGGATACGATCATTCCGCCGTACCGGGACGGGCTCCGCTGGTAGTGCCGCGCGACGGTGGCAAGCATTACGAGGAAGGCTGGCTGGCCGTACTCCGCAGATCGCCTCGAATCGTTGCCGTCGAAACATGGAACGAATTTCACGAAGGGACCGACATCGCGGAGTCGCAGGAATACGGCCGACAGTATATCGAACTCACGCGGAAGTACGTCGATCTGTTCAAGCAAGGCTGGATGCCGCCGCCGGTTCGCGGTAAGTATTCGGGGGTCAAATCCGTCGAAGTGGCGCTTGGTGAAAAGAATGACGAGCACGGCCTGATGCAGGTCGAGCACGAAGACGGCATCACGCGTGCGGCAATGGAAGCCGGCAAACCCTGCCGCGAAGCTGCACCGACCGCACGCCCCGGTCGGTACATCTACTTCCGGATCGACGACAGCTTCAAGTGGGCTGCGAAGATGGACGTCTCCGTCGAAGTGGAATACTTTGACGACGAATCCGGGGCGTTTCACGTCGAATACGATTCACACGATGAGCAGGCGACGCTCAACGGCGCGTACACCGCCGCCGCAAAGAACGTGCAGCTGAAAGGGACGAAGCAATGGCGGACGGCCACATTTTCGCTGCCGAATGCGCGGTTCGCAGGCTCACAGAACGCGGCGACCGACTTTCGACTCGTGACGGATGCACCGCGCTTTCGTGTGTCGCGTGTAGTTGTTATACGTCAAAGTGAATCCGCTTCACGCCCAGGCCGCTGAACAATCGGCGACAAGTGATTCGCCTGTGCTGTCGTTAACACTCCATTCATCCATAGCTCGAAAAATGCTGACGGGAGAATTCGGGATGCGGGTTTATCGCGAAACATTCGACGACGGACCGGGCGGATGGTTCGGCTATGTCAACAATTCCGGTGGACCCAAGCCGCTAGAACTTTGCGACAGTTGCGTCATTTCCCGCAGCCCCTGGTGGATCGATTACAACCACGCACCGCCGGGAGTGGGTTATCTGCATCTGTTGTTTTTGCTCCTCACGCGCGGCGCGCCGGGTGAACATCAGCGGGAAGTCTCAGGGAAGAACCGTTACATCGCCGGCGGGTTCGGCACCGACTTTACGAATGCCCGGATGACATTGAAACTTCGTGGCGAACTGCTGACGCGCGGGACGAACCTGCATCTGTTGGTTCAGGGAGTACACGACGGAATCTGTACAGGTTGGTTGCTCACGAGGCAGCCGATCGCCGTGACTGAAGACTGGTCGGAGCAGACGATCACCTGTGTTCCAGACGAGTCGCAGTGGCGCTGTCTCGGCAGCCGGCATGATCGCGTCGACTACTACGGCCGCACGCCGATGAAGACCGTGCTGGCCGACGCCAATGCGGATATTCTGTTCGTGTTGTTTCCACTGGACGTCGCGCCGATGGGGCCGCTCGACGGTGATCCGCATTTTCTGCGTCCGGAAAAGGATTACCCCATCTGGCGCAGCCGGCTCCCGGAAGGGTATGTACAACTTGACGAGGTAAGGATCGAATTTCCCACGTGACGAACGGACGTGTTTCCTCGACGCTATTCACGTTGTTTAGACTGCCAACGAGAGCAAATGATGCACAAACAATTTCATCAACGTCATATTCCGAAGGATGTCGCGATATCCATTCTGCTGGTGGCGTCCGTTGGCTTGACCGGTACGGTCGCAATGGCCGACGAGGGTGAGAAGTTCGCGAGCCAAGTAACCATTGCCCGGGACGAATGGGGAGTTCCGCACATTGAAGGATCAACCGATGCTGCGGTGGCATTCGGCATGGGTTACGCCCAGGGCGAAGATTACTTCTGGCAGGTCGAGGATACGTATATTCAAGCGATCGGACGCTATGCGGAAGTAGTCGGTGAAAAAGGACTCCGCAGCGACATTCTCAATCGACAGTTCGAGGTCGAGCGGAGATCGCGCGCCGACATCGAATCGTTCGACCCCGACTTGAAAGCCATCGCTACCGGTTACGTCGCCGGCTTGAATTATTTCCTGAAAACACATCCGGAAATTAAGCCCCGGATGATTACCCACTTCGAACCGTGGCACGCTCTCGCGTTTGAACGGCAGATCCTGCTTGACTTTCTTTACCGGCAGGCACATGTCTCGCGGCCGGACGGTACGGGATTTGAGGAAACCGCACGACGGTCGGTCGGGTCGAATCAATGGGCCGTCGGGCCATCTAAGACTCAATCCGGCTCGTCGATGCTCTTCTTGAATCCACACCAACCTTGGTACGGATTCGGACAGTATTACGAAGCACACGTGAAAAGCGGGGAAGGACTCGATTTCTCGGGAGCGTGTTTCTTCGGGTCCGTTTTACCAGCAATGGGTTTCAACGCCGATCTCGGCTGGACCTACGCCGTCAACGAACCCGATGTGGCAGACGGATTTCGGCTGACATTCGATGATCCCGCCAATCCGCTGAACTACAAATACGGCGATGGTTATCGAACCGCCGTCGAGTGGCCCGAGACGATCAAAGTTCAAACTCCCGGCGGACTCGAAGAAAAGCAATACAAGTTTCGCAAGTCGCATTACGGACCAGTCGTTCGCCAAGAGGACGAACAACATTACGTCGCGGTGCGTATCGCCAATCTCTTTGAGGGGAATCGTCTGCGGCAAGCGCTCGGCATGCTCAAAGCACACAACTTTGAGGAATGGAAGCGGTCGGCCTCCCTCATCGGATTGCCGATGTTCAACACCGCCTACGCCGACCGGCTGGGGAACATTTTTTACGTGTACAACGGCGCGGTTCCGATTCGTGATCCCCAGTTCCAATGGCGGGGTGTTGTCGACGGCGGCGATCCTCGCACGGAATGGAAAGGGCTGCACCGATTCGACGAACTTCCGCAGGTGTTCAACCCGGTTGACGGTTACGTGCAGAATTGTAATTCGACCCCCTTCACAACCACCGATCGAACGAACCCGCTACGTGAGAAATTTCCGAAGTATATGATTGAAGATGCCGATGACGACAAGCGGCGGGCGAAAGTCTCTCGCAAGCTGCTCCGGGAAGCATCCGGAGTGACCTTCGAGCAGATGCAGGAGTTGGCATACGACACCACGTTGTACTGGCCGTTGGAGGAAATTCCGAAGCTCACCCAGGAGTTCGCCAAGCTGCGCAAGACAAACCCGCAATTAGCAGTGGAAGTGGAGCCGTACTTTAAACACCTGCAAGACTGGGATTGCCGTGCCGCTTCGGACTCGACGCAGACCACGCTCTGCGTGCAGTGGTACGTCACCCTGTTTGGCGAGGGGTATCCCGCTGAAAAGTTGAAATCGGAGTACGTCGAGAATCCTGCCGCACAGTTCCGGGCACTTTCGGAGTCGGCCGGCACACTGAAGCAGTTGTATGGCGACTGGAAAGTTCGCTGGGGGGACGTGCACCGCATGCAGCGCACCGCCGAAAAGCCGGACGTTCTCTCGGCAGCCCTGGTATTCAACGATTACCGCTCGAGTTTGCCGTGTGCTGGTACACCCGGCCCCCTGGGGATCGTGTTTACCGTATACTCGACTCCTCCGGTGCCAGTACTGCGGCCGAAACGATTTGGCGTCGTCGGTGCATCGTACATCGGCGTTGTCGAGTTCGGCCCGCGGATTCGCGCCGCAACGGTTCTGCAGTACGGCATCAGCGGAGTCGCCTCGTCACCGCATTTCTTCGATCAAGCGCAGCTTTATTCCGATCGAAAGCTCAAACGGGCATGGTTCTATCCCGACGAAGTCGCTGCCCATACCGTAAGCAAGTACAACCCCGGCCAAGAAGTAAAAACGCTGAAAAAAAGCCCGCCCAAAGCGGAGTAAAACCGAGCCTTGCGCCCGGCAATCCGCCGAAAATGCGATCGAACCTTCCTGCTTCCGTGACACGAAACCCCCTGTGATTTTTCGGCATTCCGCTCCAAGGGGGATGGCTTGGCGAAGCCCGCTGCTCGTCCTATACTATCGAACGTCACAACAAACGCGGCCCGGTTGCGTTCGTTGCGAATCATTTCGCAAAACCAGCCCGGCGCACGATGTTCGACGCGGATCGTTCACGATCTGGAACCTCAGTGACCGGGGGCGAAGCAGGTCCAAATGCTTTCCTCGCGGGCGGTTGCGGAAATCACCATTGCCTGGTGGTGTAACGGTAGCACGAGTGACTCTGACTCACTTAGTCTAGGTTCGAATCCTAGCCGGGCAATTTCTTTCGATTCTTGCGTGCTCTGCTCAAGGCACATGCCTGGGTGGCTACAGCTCGCCTCGACGGTGCAATCCGGCATCAAGCTTTCTCTTCTTGAATCGACTCCGCCATGAAACTCGGGTTAATCAATTCCGCATGGGCTCAGGCGGGGCGCGATACCGCCTGGGGACTGCGGAAGACAAAAGAGCTTGGCTTCGACTCTGTCGACATTTTCATCGACCCGCTGGAGGCCAGCGTTCGGGAAAAGCGTCTGATTCGCGACGAATGTCACCGGCTTGATCTGCCGATTATTTCCGTCTGCTGTGTTGCCGTCGGACTGATCGATTTCAACAAGAGCGTGCAGCGGTTTCATCTTGACCGTGTGTGTGCCTATCTCGATCTGGTCTACGAGTTCGAGGGGAAAAATCTTCTGCTGGTTCTCGGCGAATACATCTGGAATCGCGAAGTGATCCCGCCGGCAGAGCAGTGGCAAACCGGTGTCGAGAATTGCCGTCGGCTCGCCGAATATGCGGCGTCACTCGATTTGCAGATTGCTCTGGAACTCGAGCCGTTCTCGCTCTCCCTGTTAAACAATGTCGACAACATGGTGAATTTCATTGACGACGTCGATCATCCGGCGCTCAGAGCGAACATCGACGTTTCTCACTTGCTGCTGGCGAAGGTTCCGCCCGAGGAGGTCCGCCGACTCAAAGGGAAAGCGATCCACGTGCACATTTCCGATTGCGACGGCAAGGTCCATGGCGATCTGCCTCCGGGTCGCGGTGTCGTTAATTTTGCACCATATCTCAAGGAAATCCGCGACCTCGGAATTGATGGAGCAATCTCGATTGAATTGGAGTATTCGCCCGAGCCGGACCGCATTGAAGAGTGGGTTGCGGAAGCGTATCGGCAGACAGACCGGCTGATGCGGCAGGCTGATCTGCGCGGGTGAGTTTCAACGCCGCGTCGAACTGAGCGCCGAAATTCACCACCGACACGCTTCACGGCGGCACTGGCAGATCCAGTGGCACACACTCGTTTGCACCTAGGAGCCAGTAGACCACGCGATACAGCTACGCCTGCACGGCCTCCGCTCCCTGCACAATCGTTGCGGTGATGGCCTGATCAGTTCCTGGCTCGTCAGAGCCACGTGGTTCGACGGTCACGCCAGACCACCAGTCGGCCGCCATCTCCTGCGTCCAACAGTCGCGGCAAGAAGTTGCGGCGAGCGCTTCCTCCAGTTCGATTACGTCGGCATAGCGCGCGTTGGGATCTTTGTTGAGGCATTTCATCACGACCGCCTCGAGGTCCGCCGGCACATCGGGATTCAACTTCGACGGAGGCTCCGCATTCTGGTTCACGTGCGCGAACAAAACTTTGAGTGTGTTGTCTCCCGGAAAGACCGGCTGCCCTGTCAGTAGAAAATACGCGGTTGCACCTAACGAATAAATGTCCGACCGCGCATCGGGGCGTCCTTCGACCGCCGCTTCCGGTGCGGCGTAGAGGGGCGAACCGACGACCGTGCCATGCGTCGTCAAGTGCGGCGAGTCATTGCTCGGGTCGAGCGACTTTACCAGCCCGAAGTCGAGCAGCTTGGCGACGTCATATACGCCGCCGCGCTCCGCCGCAAAGATGTTCCCCGGCTTGATGTCGCGGTGGATCAATCCCTCCGCGTGCGCTTCCCGCAGTGCAGAGCAGACTTGACGCAGCAGGTGTACGGTCCGATGCGAACCGATCGGCCCGTATCGCTCGACCATCTCCTGCAGGCTCAAACCCGGGAGAAATTCCATCACGTAGTAAAACGTGCCATCGGGCGTATGGCCGTAATCGTAGATCTCGATCGTGTTCGGATGCGTGAGGCAGGCCGCCGCCTGCACCTCGGTTTCAAAGCGTGCGAGCACCGCCTTGTCGCCGGCGATCTCCGGGCGGATGAGCTTCACCGCACAGGGGCGCTTCAGCAGTCGGTGCTCGGCGAGATAAACTTCTCCCATTCCGCCGGCGCCGAGCTTTCTTTTCAACGCATACGAGCCGACTTGCCGCGCGTCGAATGCCTCGCGGCGCATGGTGCTGATGCGGAACGAACCCCAGATCGAGACGACCGCGCCGAGCGCCAGTACCAGCACCATGGTGATCAACGTTTCCTGCTGCTGCATCACTCCGGCAACGACTGCGTGCCGTGCGAAAATGGCGAAAGTCGTCACCAGCGGAAGCACCATCATCAGCAAGATCATCACCACCGCTCGTTTAGACGAATTCGGAACCGCCAGCGCGTACATCTGCATCAGCAGCAGCCAGAAAGCGGATGTTTCGCCCAAATACAATTGAACCAGGTGAAAATCACCCTGCGCAACTGATCCGATGCGGTAATTCTGCATCCAGAGGAAATAAGCAATCGGAGCACCGAACACGACCGATTCGATGATGCGCAAAGCACGGAATGTCGGCACCCAGCGTGACCAGAGCGACAGCCCGAGCCCCCCCATAAGCATCGTCAACAAAACGTGCGGGACGTGGACTTCCCACTTGCCCGCCATCTCGGGAGGAGGAAAGAGCAGGTTCCGAATCAGGAAGGCCAGCGAGCCACCGAAGAGAATCAGCGCCGCGTTGCGTAGCCGCCGTTTGAGCAACTTGCGCATCTCGCAGTAGAACTCATAGTCCCAATCATCAACGAGACCGAGAGCGGCGAAGGGGCAAAAATGGCGAGGCTTTGAGGTGCTGATGGCGCTGTCTAGTTTCGGCTCGGACCGGCCGGGCCGTGCTGGGGATTCCGCTGCCATGATTTCCATCCAAATGTGCTGCTTCTTCGTTACGTCGATTATAGACCGGGGGGCAACCTGCGAGAAGCGGCGGTATCGCCGCGACCGCCAAGCCACGAACCTGCCGAAATTTCTATGTCTTGAGGCCAAAATCGCGGGGCAAACGCCGGATCTCCCCTCAAACCCTCATTGGATGTCGCAACCGGTGGCGAGGTTCGCAGTTACGGGGGATTCCAGCCGATTTGGGATTCTTGCGAGAAGACGGAGGGTGTTGTACACTTTGGACGATCTCTCAATCGGGCGGTTGGCGCAGTTGGTTAGCGCGCCACGTTGACATCGTGGAGGTCACTGGTTCGAGTCCAGTACCGCCCATTTTCTTTTCTCAATCGCGAGAATCCTTCTGCTTGCGCCGCGAGAGTCCGCGACTCTCTGCCGCAGCCGGCGGCCTCTGCTTCGCTGCAGTTCCGCTCCCGCTGATCAATCTTCCCGGGGGACGATGCGATGGAAGTATTCGTATTTCTGATAATCGCCGTCGTCTACATCTTCATGGAGCTGATCTTCCAGCTCCTGCTCTTATTGGCGCTCGAGCTGTTCGTGACGATCGTCTGCATCATTATCGATCTCTTTTGCCGCGTTTTTCTGAAGCGTCGATACGAGTACCAGTTCCCCCATCCGGAGATCTGGGAACCACTAGGCCCTGGCCCACCAGCCAAAGAGGCACAACCAATCCAAGCGGAATCGGTTGCAACACCAATTGAGACGGCCGGAAAACCGCAAACTGTTATCAAACCTCAAAAGCCGCGCCCCAAGAAACCACCGCTAACGGGCTTCCGCCTCTGGACACGTCGAATCACGCTCGCGTGCGTCGCCATCACCGGAATCTCGCTTGTCCTCCTGCTCGCCGCCAACTATCTCTTCTTTGACACCGTGGTTCGTTTCGTCGCGTCCCGCGCGGCGGCCCGTGCCGGGATCTCCATCGACTTTGAAAACGCGGACGGAAGTCTCTTCACCGGAAATGTCCGTCTGACGAAGATGCACGTCGTCCGCTCGGGAAATCCGGCCTCTGATTACGACCTGCGGGCCGACGATCTCGATCTGAAGTTCGCGATGTCGAGCATTCTCGCACGCGAACGTCGTCTCTCCCGTCTCGCCGTTCACGGGATCAACGGTTCGTTTGAACGGAAGGGAAAGCAGGACGACAAGCCAAGGAAGCCGTTCGTCATCGATCACCTGACCATCGGCGATGCCAACCTCGATGTCATTGACCAGACTCCCCCCGGCGGCATCGCGCGGATGAAACTGGAGATCGACTCCCTGCGGGTCGACGGCTACGAAAGCGAATGGGCCATCTGGAACTTGATGTTCACATCGAACGCGGAAGGACACATTGACGGCCATCCACTTTCCATCAAGAGCGCGCTGCAAGGAGGAGAAAATACCGCCGTTTGGAAGGCGGATCGCGTGCCGGCGCCACTGCTCGTGAATTATCTGTCGGGTCCGTTCCAGATGCTCCACGATGGTTACGCGACGGTAGAAGTAACAAGTCGTTGGGGAGCGGAACAATTTCCCCCGGTCGATCTCGGCTGGCACATCGTGTTCCATGACTTGAAAGTAAAAGTTCCGGCCGATGCGCATCCGGCCATGGTCCTCTTCTCGAAGCCAGCCGTGGCCTATTTGAACAGTCATGAGAATCGGTTGCCGCTGGCGTTTCATGTGGTTGTCGATAAGCGTGCATTTTATGGGAAGACATCACTGACCACGGTCGGGCTTTGGACCGACGTGCGCGAATCGGCCTCGCGGACGTTCGAGGAACTTGTCGGTGCGAAGTTCGAGGTGGTCGTCGAAAAGGTGAACGACCTCAAAGACGCCGTCCTGCAGAAAGCCGGTCCGCAGTTGAAAAAGGCCGGGGAAGTTGGAAAGAATGCCGCCCATCGGCTCAAGGGTTTGCTGAAACGAAACAAACCGGAGAAGAACGACGAACCCGGTTCAAAGGAACCGGAATCCGCGTCGTCCGAGAAATGAGGCCCTTCGCGACCATGGAGAATCTCAACATTCGGGCACCGATCAGTCGACGCAAATCGCTCTGCGTTCTCGCAGCCGGTCTGTTCGGTTCGCAGTTTGTTCCGACTCGGTCACAAGCGTCAACCACGGAAGTTTCGTGGCTCGAGCAGGTGGTGCGCGGCCCGCGCGTTGTTCCAGCCGCTGGTCGGGGAAGCTTTGAACCGTTGCTGACGGATTCGGCCGGACAGCCGATTACCACGCTCGATCAGTGGAAGCAAAAGCGACAAGAGATACGGAAAGCGTGGTATGAGTTTCTCGGACCCATGCCGCAGGATCGTCCACCGGTCACCTTGACGGTGCTTCGCGAGGATCGGGATGCGGTGTGTCGACGGCAGTTGGTCGAATATGAGAGCGAGCCGGGGGAGAAAGTCGAGGGCTTTCTCCTTTCTCCGCTCGATGATTCGTCCAAAAAGCGGCCGGCCGTCGTCGCGTTGCACCAGACGACCAACGACACGATCGATGAAATCGCGGGAGTGAAAGGCCCTGAGGCGCAGCACCTTGGCCTGAAACTGTGCCGTCGAGGCTTCGTGGTCTTCTGTCCCCGTAATTTTCTCTGGAAACACAAGAAGCCGGACGATTATCAGGCGGAAGTAGCCCGCTTCAAGCAGCAGCATCCGGAAACGCTCGGCATGCACAAGATGTTGTACGACGCGATGCGCGGTGTCGATGTACTGGCGAGCCTCCCCAACGTCGATGCGAACCGAATCGGCTGTGCCGGGCATTCACTTGGCGGGAAGGAATCCTTATATCTCGCGGCGTTCGATATTCGTGTTCGAGCCGCCGTCGCGAGCGAACTGGGAATAGGTTTCACTTACACTAACTGGCACGCGCCGTGGTATCTCGGGACGGCGATTCAGCAGCCCGATTTCAAGCTGAACCATCATCAGCTCGTGGCACTTATCGCGCCACGTCCGTTTCTGTTGCTGGCGGGAGAATCCGGAAGCCGTGGGGTAGCCGACGGCGATCGCTCGTGGCCGTATCTTGAAGCAGCCCACCCCATCTGCAGGCTGTACGGCGAGCCGGTGAGGATCGGCATGTACAACCACGGACAGGGGCACAGTGTCCCACCGAACGCCTTCGAGAAGATCGCTGAGTGGCTGGAGATGTATCTCTCCTGAAAGCCGCGGCCGTCCCATCTACGGTGGTCATTCGACGTTGCATTGAGCAACGAGCCGCTTTTAGCGACGCCAGATGACGACGTGACTATGGGCCTCGCCGCGCTCACGCCGAAGAACTTTCAGCAAAACGGCGTCTTTGGAGGCATTGGCTGCGATGGCACGATCCAGCTCGGAGCTGCTAGCGACCGGCATGCGGGACACTTCCTCGAGCAGATCGTACAGTTGTACCTGCCCGGCAAGCGGGCTTCGCGGGTCGATCTTGAGAATCAACAATCCTCGCGGCGAACCTTGAAAGCCAAGTTGATCGGCCAAATCGGGATCGATCTCATGCAGGGTCAATCCCATCGTTTGAACGGGGAAACCCATACCCGGCTGCGTGGGGGCTTCCGATTGCTGGTCGTAGTCGGCCCGGTTCGAGAGATTTAGCTCGATCATCACTTTTTCTCCGTTTCGCCAAACGACGAGCGTCGCCTTCTTTCCGACTTCAGCCAGGCTGACAAGATTGATCAGATGGTTTTCGTCCTCGACGTTAGTTCCGTCGAAACTGAGCACAACATCATCGGTCTGAAGTCCGGCACGCGACGCAGGAGTATTCGGGTAGACCTGCGCGACACGCGCGCCGCGGGCACGGTCCAGCTTTAGGTTCCGCGCAGTCTTATCAGTAAAATCGGCATCGAGTTTGACACCGAGATAGGCCCGCTTTACTTCTCCGTGCGCGAGAAGTTCCTCAACGACGCGCCGCACGAGATTGCTGGGGATACTGAAGCCGATGCCGTCATTGCCTCCACTGTTGGACGCGATGGCAGTATTGATACCGATGACTCGTCCATGCAGGTCAATGAGCGGTCCTCCGCTGTTACCGGGGTTGATTGCGGCATCGGTTTGCAGAAAGTCCTGATTCAGGACTTCCGCTTTTTGGCCAAGCTGCAGCGAGCGGCGTCCCTTGGCACTGATGATGCCCAGCGTGACCGACTGGCTGAGACCGAAGGGGCTCCCCATGGCGAGAACCATATTGCCGATCTCGACCGCGCCGCTGTCTCCCCAGCGTGCGGGGGTGAGATTGTCGGAAAGAACCTTCAGCACGGCAATATCCGTTGCTCCGTCGATCCACTTTTGCACCGGGTGAATCACGCGGCCATCCTGCAGACGGATACCGACGTGGTTGAGATCATCGATACCGCGAACGACGTGCCGATTGGTCACAACGTACATTCCGGGGGACTTATCGCTTGTGACGATAATCCCCGACCCGGTCTCTTCAATTGTTCCCCGCTCAGCGGTCTGCCGGTCGCTTTGAATATGGACCACGCTCGGCATGACCAGCTTCGCGATTTTCGTGATAACCTGCCCCCCATCGACAAACGGATTGGGACCGCTGTCAATCTCGCGATAGGCAGCTTCAGTGGCATTCAACGCCGGATCGGCGTTGGCAGCGGAGGTCAGCGCCCACGATTCGAGGGAGATTCCGACGATGACACCAGCGACAAGCGCGGTGCCGCACATTAGCCAGGCGGAACGGCGGTGCATTGTTCAGTCTGCCAGATCGAAGTCGCCCAGCGAGAATTCCTTGTCGCTCATGCGCCCTTCGTGTTCATACGCTGACTCCCAGTCGGCGTCCGAAACGTCTTCGCCGTTGATTCTACGCTCCTCTTGCTTGCGTTGACAGGCAACGCAAAGGGGCGTAAACGGCAGGGCCTTGAGCCGGGTAATCGGAATCGACTCCTCGCAAATCTCGCAGACGCCGTACCTTCCCTCGCGCATCAACTGGATGGCCCGTTCGACTTGTCCAAGCTCGCGGCTTTCGAAGGCGGCCAATTGGGAGTTGATTTCGTTCTGGGCGCCGTCGTTAGCGGCGTCTCCCACATCTCCCCCCGCATGGGCCGGAAGTGCCTCGCTCAAATCGTCGGCTAGCTTCTGGCGGAGCAGATCGCGCTTGGCCAACAGGCGTTCACGCAATCTCAGGAGGGCGTCTTTGCGGGTCATGGCGGCAGTCTCTTGGCGGGTCTACTCGGTCAATCAAAGTCGATTATGGTTCTGCTCTCGGCCCACCGGCCGGGGCGATGCAATTATCCCCCATCCCGGCGACGTGCCAACTATAGCTTGTGTTTTCCTGGAGGGGAAACCGCCAAAAAGGGTTTTGATCGTCCGGATGATCGGGTTCACGAAAACTTTAACCTTTGTTGGAAGGCGTTGCCGTAAAGCAATACAAATCAGGGGATTACGCCGGATTCTGTCGCTACAATCTGTAGAATCGTTCTCTCTTAACAGCGAAAAGGGGAGGCGAAAGACACCAGGGATTCTGAGCAATTCCCTCTTGGTGGACACTCATTGGGACTCCAATAACTACGCCATCAACCCGTCGTCCGTTGAATTATCCTATCTGCGTCCTCCAAAAGATGGATGTTTAGTAATATGTGTTGTATTAACGTGTTACGACGCAGAAACCGCTGATCTACGCTCGTTTGCCACAACTGAAACAAGGTGGGAGACCTGGGAAGGCGGGGAGGCGCTGGCTTCGAGCCTTACATGGGAATCGCAACCTTCGGACGAGGAACCGGTTTTGGTTGCAACGATTACGCCGGTTGCCGGGTTTTCGACCACCAGTTTCCACAGCTTCGCGTCAGATGGAGAATCGCCGAGCACGGGCGTCTTGAGTCGTGGAGCGAATCTCGCGACCTGACTTTGCGGTTTTCGGGTGGTTAAAGCTATCACCGAACCGCTGTCTCCCAGCAATCCAGCTTTGGGTAGCGTTACACATGCGATGTTTCACCTCAACTCCGACCACCCAAAAATAGAGAATGAAAACTTCTCAGAGCACACATTTCACCGATCTTGACCGGTTGTTCCTTTTCCTCTGTAATCCGCCCCGTGAAAACGTTCGACCGCTATCTGCTCAGCAAGTTTCTACACGTCTACGTCATCTTATTCGTGACGTTGTTCGGTCTGTTTGTGGTCATTGACGGGTTTACCAACGTCGATAATTTTCAGAAGGACGGCGACAGCGCGACGACAATTTTGTCGAAGATGCTGACGTACTATGCGTATCAGTCGAGCCTGTTCTTTGACATGATTGGCTCGATCCTCGCCGCGATCGCAGTACTGATTGTCTTTGCACTGCTGCAGCGCCACAGTGAGATCCACCCGATTCTCGCGGCGGGAATTCCAACGTTTCGGCTGTATGTGCCTGTCCTCTTCGGCACGTTGCTGATCAACCTTGGCTTGATCGCGAATCAGGAATTGATCATTCCGCGCATTGCACCGATGCTTCAGGCGTCTCGAAGCGGACTCGAGAAAGGAACCGGTCAGGTTGACCCACTGTACGATAATTCAAGCCATATCTATCTCAATGGCCGAAGACTGTCATTGGCGAATAGGACAATTATCGAGCCATCGTTCGTGCTCCCTCCAGCGATTGCCCAGGGAGATATCACTACCATCAAATCTCCCGAAGGAGAGTATTTCAAAGCCGATGGGGACCGCCCGGCGGGCTGGCGATTGAAGAACACTTCCCCTCAGTTCGATGCAATCCGGCTAACTCCCGAAGGGCGGAAATACGTTCGCCCAATTCAAGGGAGTCCGAATGACATCTTCGTGGTGACCGATCTGGGATTTGACCAGCTCTACAATCGCGATCAGGGGTACGCGTTCGCGTCAACTCCCGACATGCTCCGTCGATTGAAAAATCCGGCTTTCGGCAGCGTGTCTATTCGCGGGCAGACTTTGCACTTTCATTTCCGCATGGCGCGGCCACTGATCAATCTGGCGGTGGTGCTCGTAGCGGTGCCGCTAGTGCTTCGCAAGGAAAGCCGAGGGCTGATCGCCAACATGGCGATCTGCACCGGGGTGCTCACCGTCTGCCTCGGAATCACGAAATTCTCGATGTACCTGGGGCAGGTGAATCTGGTGACGCCGGAGATGGCGGCCTGGGTGCCGCTCTTCTTCTGCGGCTCTTTGGGAGCATGGCTGACGGGTGTCACCCAGACATAGCCGGATGACGCCCGCCGATGCCAGCTCATTATCAACCGGGCCTATGCCGGCTGAAATTCGTGCAGTTCCGCCCGCAGCCGATTGCGCGCGGTGTGCAGTCGCCGCTTGATCGTACCGATCGGACTTTCGAACCGATCGCTCATTTCCTGCAGCGACTGTCCTTCGAAGTAGAACGCGATCAGCGTTCGCCGGTCGAGATCGCGCAGCCGATCGAGCCCACCCCACACTTGGCGCGAAGCCTCGTTTCGGAGCAGATCATCGAGCGGGGTGCGCGGCTCACACTTCACCGAGACGAACACTTCGGGATTGCGCGGCGTCTCCGGCGGACGGCGCACCGCCCGATTGATCGACATGCGGACCGCAATCTGCTTCAACCAGCCGGCGAACCGCTCCGGCTCGCGGAGCTGTGAGAGCTTGCGCATCGCCTGGATGAAAACTTCCTGGGTCACTTCGCTCGCTTCAGCCCGGTTGCGCAGCCGCTGCAGGACCGTTCCAAAAACGGTCGATTCGACCTGGGTCGCCAGTTCACCGAACGACTCGCGGCAGCCTGCTTGAGCCCGCCGCACCAGGATCACAATCCGCTCTTCGTCCATGGTTCCTCAGTTCCCTTCTCCCGTCGGGCCGGCCGTGGCCATCGGGGTTGTTGTCTCTTTTGGAAAAACGACCGGTACTCGCGGTGCCGTCAGCTGGAACAAAAAACCCAGGCGATGCTGTCCTCGGTGAAAAAAGGGAAAGGCAAATACGCCAGACCCTGCTTCCGCCGGAAGACAGTGCGTTGGGAGGCACCGAGAAGCGGTTTCGGGAGTTGATTTTTTGTCGCACTTCCCGAAACACAGACCGGTCAAACGACCCGTCGCGCCGCTTAGCTGGACAACGCTCTGCTCATCACGAGCGAAGCCCAGATGGCGGCCGGTGGTTCCCACGCACGAGGCGTACGCGTCATTCGGTCATCCGAATCGACGCGCATCGACCCCGACGCGCCCGACATCGAGCTTGGCGAATAGCGACCGAGTAGGCCGGTGCTTTCGCTAAAGCCCTCTGCGGCTGTGCTCCGTTTGGAGCTGCGCATGGGTTCCGACGGACGTTTTCCCATTAGGTCGCGCTGCGGCTGGGCAATGCCACGAACCAGCTCGGTACCATTGACCACGACATGACAACAATTCGCCGCGTGGTTGTGGTTGATCGCTTGGTTGTTTTGGCAAATGTGAAACATTGCTCACCCTCCTGCGGGATTGCCGCAGCACAAGGAAACTGAAGGGGCGATTGGTTCGCCCACGAGAGTATGCACGCATAACGTGCGAAAATCCCCTCTACGCACCCCAGACAGTCCGGAGGGGAAGAAGGTTCACTCCTATTCTATCTTTTTTTCGGAAGATTTCGACGTCGGCTTCCGTTCTTCCGCCAGAGACTCGAAGTATCTCCGAACCAGATCGTCGTAGCCGGGGAGCGTTTTTTCACTTAAATCATTACGTAGCTTCTGTCTAAGTGCTTCCGGGAGGTGCCCCCAGATTTCCCCGGTCAATCCCGCACGGCGGGCCGCCTCGGCCTCTTTGGGGGACATTTTCCCTCGGGCCTCGGTCGGGCTGATCCCCTCATCTCCCGGTCGCCGGGCCTCCCCCCCTTGGCCGGTATCCTGCTGGCCGGCTGGTTGCTGCTGCTTTTGCTGATCCTGCGGCGAGGGTTGTTGCTGTCTTTGTGACTGCGAGGAAGGTTGTTGCGGCTGTTGAGACTGCATCCGGCTGGCCGCGTCAATGAGTGCCTGCAAGTCGTCAATGACCTTTTGCTGCAAGTCGCGGGTCTCGGAGCCGGTATCCTGCTTGGTGATCCGCTGCTCGGCCGCACGCATCCGTTGAATTATTCGGCCGGCCGTCTCGGCGGCGGGATTCTTAGGCTGTTCGATCGCGGGAGAAGGATCGGACTTTGGTGGCGCGGCGGCGTCGGCGCGGCTTGTTGAGCCGAACATCCAGATCACCCCTGCGACGAACGCGTAAATTCTAACGGCGCGTGTCATATCAAGGAGCCTTTTTCAATTCCGACTCGGTTCCGTGAGGGATTTTCAATTCATCACCTTCCGGCTTTTGCGAATGTGCCCCGAGAATCGTCCGGGCCAAGTCGGCGGCAAGCTCCGCAAGCCGCCCCTGTTCCTCAGACAGCCGCGCGAGTTCCTGCTGTTGCTCTTTATCGAGCGACTGATTCCCTTCGCGAATGCGATCGAAACCCGTCGTTCGTTCGCGGAGATCTTCCTGCATTGTCTTAAGCAGCTTCAGTTGCGCCACAAGCGCGATCAATTCGCCTGGTGCCCCTTCCCGGTCGGGTTGCTCGGGTTGATCCCGCTGTTCCGGATGTTGTTGATCCGCCTGTGCTTTCTGATCCTGCGTCAGAGCCGCGACAAGATCGGCAAACCGTTTGCGGGCTCGACGCTCGGGATCGAGAGTCTGCTCGTCCGTCAACCGGCGCGATAATCGCGCTGCCGCTCGATCCATCTCATCCGCGGCCTGCCGCAGCGCGAGTTCGAAGACTGCGGCGTCTGGAATCTTGGCAGCCAGAACCTCGGTTTCTGTCTTCAAGCCGCGCTGCACTTCCGCCAAGTTCGCCAGTGATTTCAGTTGCCCCCGGCTCCAGTTGCCCCGACGTACACGCTCTGCTTCGAGCCTGGTCGTCTCATCGATTACACTTTGCTGGCGCGGAATCATCGTTTGCAAGGCATCCGCAATTTTCTCAAGAGCTTCGCGAGCAAGCTGGTCTTCCAACTCACGGCGAGCGCGGGCGGTTTCGCGCTGTGCCTGTTCGACGTCTTCCAACGCTTCTTTCGCGTTTTGTGCTGCTTGTTCGCTCGAATTCTCGCCAAAATTTTGCTCGACCTGTTGCATCCGGGTGGCTGCCCGATGAAGGGTCTGCTCGGCCCGTTGAATTTGGAGACGCTTCAGCTGCCTGGCCGTTTCGTCAGCGTGCGCCCGCGTCTCGCTTTGCTCTTTCCTTAAGTTTTCCAGCTCTGCTTTGTGCTTCTCAGCTGTGGGGGAATCGGGTGTGGGGCGCGAGGCGGCGGCCTTATCGGCCCTGGACTGTAGCTGTGCTTCCTTATTGCGGAGCGCTTCAAGATCCTGCTCGGCCGCATGTATTCGTTCCAGACGCGCTTGCGGGCTGAGATCGTCCCGAGTCTTCATGAGCCGATCGGCTTCTTGAAGGGTCTCAAGCACTTGTTGCTGATCGATCATCGCCTGCCCGATTTGGTTCTCCCGCAGGCTACGCGATGCGTCTTGCATCTTTCCACCGGTTGCCTGCCGCTGAAGGAAGTTCCGCATTTCTTGCAGCCGGTTTTCCTCTTTCTGTGGTTCACTGAGTTTTTCGGCTGCTTGCTGTAACTCTTTCTCGAAGTTTTTGAGACGCTCCGCCTGCTGTGTCTGACGTTCTCCCAAGCGAGCCAGATCGGCTTGTTCTTGCGGCGAAAGTTCGGGAACTCCTTTGGTGAGCGTCTTCCGCGAAGTATCCGCGGTCTCCGTATTAAGTTTTTTTTGCCGGGCAATCATCTCGTCAAGTTCGGCAGTGAGTTCACGGCGATCGCGCCACCTTCCAAGATCCTGGAGCATCGATTCGAGCGTTTCAACAATGCTCGTCTGACCGTTCCGAGCTGACTCCAGAGACGCGATACCCCGTCGGGCTGTATTCGGGGTCCGTTCAGCGTCGTTCGGGGAACTTGGGGAATTCTCGGCTTCCTTGAGCGCTTCGATCAATTGTTGGTTGATGGCTGTGGAGTGCGATTGCTGTAACTCGAACAATTCGCGGACCATTCGATCGAGCCGTCCGGCTGTGTCGGCATTTTCGACGTTGTTCCTCCGCAGCTCATTGCGCAGATCGGTCGCGGTGCTGGAAATTCCCACACGTGGATCGTGCAGATTTTCCGCAATTCGACGCTGATCCAGTTCGATTCGTTTGAGCATGTCGAGATCGGATGCCTGTAATCGCCCAGCCTTGCTCCACTGCAATTGAAGCACGTTGACTTCGTCTCGTGCCTGCTGCTGCGTTTGTCGAACCTTTTCCATCTGTTCCAACAGGGCCAATTGCCGCGCCGCGATTTCGTTGGATTTTTCTTCCCGCGAAACAACCAGCAATGACCGCGAGGGACTCCGGCCGATGCCTGCATTGGGATCATTCGATGTCGATTGTAAGTCGTCAGTCGCCTCAGCATGGTAAACGACGCGCATTCCCTCGCGCAGACGCAGGTCCGCAAGCTTCCAGAGATGTTCCACAGTGACCGGTCCCGCCGAACCGGACGGCATGGCGAGCGAAATTGCCTCAGAAACGGCATCGGTGCTTTCCCCCAATTGATACCGCAGGCGGACGTCGCGCAAACTGATGTCATCCTTCGCGGTAACCCGCAGGGGAACTTCCGCATCCACGGTGACGTTGATATCGGAAGGGGGCTCTTCAATCGATACTTGCGGGACGAGATCCGCGATGCCTCGCAATTCATATCGCACATCTTTGTGCGTGAATCCGTACCGGTCGACAAAGTCGAATCCATACGGGAACGCGCCGGCCGACTCGACGACAAACGACGCCTGAAATCCCGTGCCCGCGGCGTCGAGCTTCAGTGGCACTACATCCTTTTCGTGCAGATGAAGCATTGCCTCGGAAACTGGAACATCGACCCGAACGGCGATGTTAACACGCGTGCCGACAAGCGCCTGAATATGACCCACGCCCGGCGAGAGATTCGTTACGGAGATACCCGTGTAATTCGGTGGCGCGAGCGTCACTTGCAAATCCACAATAACCGGTGACGGCACAATCTCAATGTTATGGAACGGCATTGAATCGTCATCGCCGCCGACAACTCGAAATCGCAGCGAACCCTCGGCTGTCGGAATCTTCACGGCGTAGACTTCGTGTGTTGCTCCCTGCTCATCACGAAGCGTCGTCTGGCGGAGCGTTTCCCAAACGGGCTCCTCGTTCCCGATCTGCAAAACAAGCCGCACGTCCTTCGGAAGTCGCCCGTCAGCATCGTCCACGAAATACTCCACGGGGCGTCCGCGCACCACGCGGAATGGCTCATCCGTGGGGAACTCCACCGGTGCGAACTGTTCGGTGAGCAAGCGGAGATTGGTTCGCCGCGGCCAAGCTTCAGCGGAGAACGGGAGCAGCAGGCGTTTGAGAGCCAACCCGGCACTGGGCGGATGCGCGACAGTCAGCAAGATTGCCACGACGCAGACGACCAATGCCGTAGCCGCCGCACGCCGGGCAGGAGCAGCGTTGACGACTTTTGAGAGATCAATTCTCTCGAACCGTTCAACCGTCTCCTCAATCACGCGCTTCTGTAATTCAGGCGATCCAAGCCGCGCGTCGGTCCCTTCTTCCAAAAACTGAACCGTGCTGGCCAGGCTGTCCGCAAAATCGGGAAATCGGTGTTCGATTCTTTGAGCGACGTCGAGATTGGAGGCCGGTTGCGACAGGCCGACCACAAGGAACCGTTGCACCCCCCAGACGGCGGCACCAATGATTCCGATGAGAAATGTCAACCGCACTCCAGGGTCATCCAGGTGCAGCGCCCAGTCTGCCAACCCGGCGACCAATAGCAGGCCGACCACGATCGCGAATACCCGGCTGAGACCATGGGTCCATACCAGGCGGCGAATACGTCTTCGCAAACGCGTCAGACGAGCGAAAAGAGTGCCCGGAAGGGTCACGCCCGGTCTCCGGAAAGTTGAGAGTCACCGGATGGCTTTGACGAATTGTTCACCGGCAACAGTAATTACTCACCGTTCAAATCATATCAGTCGGGACCGTTTCCGCAAAATCCATTCTCCCGTGAGGAGCAACGCGAACAGCCCCAACAATTCCGGCCGATTCCAGAGGGGAATCGGATCATGCGACTTCAGCACCATCGGGGAACCATCCGGCAGCTCTTCCGGCAGCCGCGATGCGTCGGAAAGACGATAGAACCGCCCATGCGTGATCAGTGCGGCCTGCTCGAGTTCTTGACGATCGAGACTCCTTCGTTCGAGTTCGCCGCGAGGAGCCTCCACCCGATAATCGGCCGAGGGGGCAGATTCGGTGAACGACGGGGAACTCACCCAAGCATGAAACGATCCGGAAACGGAGGACCGCCATTGCCCCTCGAACACATTCGGCGCGTCGGTGCGGCGAGTGAGCGTCACCGTTTGGCTGACGTCACCGCGGCGTTCGATTGCAACTCGCACTCCTTCTGCGTCCGGAGGCAACATTCGCTCGTCCAGGAAACGCACGCGCAGATTCACGGGTTCGCCCTGCTGATAGACAAGCCGGTCGACCGTCAGTTCGGCATTCCGGTCTCGGCCGAGAAGTTTCGAACGACTGAGGAAGCGAAGCGCCTGAACCCAATAGCGGCCATAGTAAAGGTCACCAGCTCGGTACCGCCATCGCCACAGCTCGTCGGTCGCGTGATAGAGAACCTTCCCTCCGCCAAACGGAGCCATGGCAATAACCGGAAGGGCATCGGTCGATGTTCCCGGTGGGCGATATTCCGCGAAGACGCGCGACCCCGGCCGCAGCACTGGAGATTCAAACAGCCAATGCATCAGCGGTAAAGAGTCCCAGACGTCGCTAGTTTCGTCGAAGGTTGCCGGAAACCGGAAAATCGGCGATCCCTTTCTGCCATCGACGGTGAGCTGCGGGCGAAAACCTTCCGTCGCCAATAAATCACCGGAAGCCGATGTTTGCTCCAGTTCAATCGGCAATAAAGCTTCCAGCGACGTCCCTCGAAAGGACAACGGGACGTTCCGTGGTCCGGCGACAACGATCAATCCCCCCCCAGCGTCTCGCACAAAATCACGCACATTCTCAATCGCCGTACTGCTGAGAAATCCCGGATTGACATCACCCAAAATCACAACGTCGTAACGAAACAACTCCTCGCGCGTCACCGGAAAGTTTGTAAGCGCTGTTGCATCCTCCGAAACATATTCGTTGTCGGCTTCAAACAACACCGTCCGAACTTCGACGGTTGGTTCTCGTTCCAGCAGATGCTTAACAAAACGGAACTCCCACCGCGGCGCCGAGTCGACCAGCAACACGCGGATCTTTTCCTCACGCACAGAGACGTGACGAATCTCGGCGTTATTCTCCTTATTTGTCTCCCCAGGTTCGGGAGAGATCGCAACAACATAGTCAAACTCTCCCGGCTTCGGCGGTGCATAAGGCAGCTCGAGCGTGACAGGTTCACTGTCGGCAACCAGACGTACCGGCTTACTAGCGAGTACTTCATCGGAACCTTGTACTTTGAGTGTCGCCGTCACGGTCTTGCCGGCATGTCCGTGTGCAGTCACTGTCGCGGTAAACGCCAACGGATCATTTACAAACGCGACATCGTCAACAAGCAAATCATACAGTTCGATGTCGCGCGTCGGTTCTTCGCTGCCGATGCCGACCGTATAGATCGGTACCAGGCTGCCGCGAGCCATTTTCGCCCCTTGGGTTAGCCGATCCGCATCGGTCGTGCTCGTAATGCCGTCCGACACGATGACGATCGCCGCGGGGGGTGAGCCGCGCAAATCGTCGAGCACCTTCTGAACCGCGGGACCGGGGCGTGTACGGGTTCCTTCGGGTTTGGCTTCGGACAGGCTGGTAACAAGTGGAGGGAGATTGTCGGAACTCACAGATTCGTTTGTCCCGAGCGAGACCGCCGTTTCCGAAAAGCAATAGACACGCAACTTGTGACGGTCAAGGATTTGCTGCAGGAATTGGCCGTCATTTGACAACAGCAACGAACGAGCGATGTTCCAACGCGAGTGCGACGGAGCATTGTTCTCGGAGACAAGCCGCCGTGCGACTTCCTCGTCGGCCGCGCGAGGGTACACATCTTCGATAGTCATGCTGCCGGAATCATCTATGAGAAGCGCGACCACCGGTAGGCCGATCCGGTTGATGGTCAGTCGCATCCCGGAAAGGAAAAGGATGAGCATCACGAGAAGTGAAAGTCGCAATGCGACGAGAACGATCCGCCGAACAAGCGGTACTCCCGCGGCATCTCGCTGGTAAATGAAGGAGACCGAATAGACAATCGCCGCCGCACCGAGAAGAACGCACCACGTCGGCAGCCAGTTAGGCCACGGTACGTCGTAGTGAATGCTCCAAGCCGTCCCCTGTCCCGGCTGTGCCGCTGGGATGTTGAAGTACCATTCGAAAAGCCGCTGCCAGATATGCATGCCATTCCGCTCGCACGATCGCGATCGACAACCGACGATTTCAGAGGGGTTGATCGATAACCGGTCTTATTATCTGCGACCGAAACTACTTTTCGCCGGTGGACCGCTGACGTCGATGGATTATACGACGCGGGGAGAAACCACGACCAGACAGCAGCACTTTCGCCCTCATCTCCGGCAGTTCCCTGCATTCGACAGGCGACGTCAGATGTTCCAAAAATCGGCCGGTTTTCCGTAGCGGACTAGAAAATTACGGAGATCGTCGCGGAGCAGATCTCCGACCCATTCGCGCGATTCGGAATTCCAGACAGGCCGACACTTCATCTCCTTGAAAAAGTAGCGGCGAGCGACTCTTTGTCGCAGTTCTCGGGGAAATCGGCGGGCGACCTTGCGATAACCAGGGACTGACTGCAACCTCGACAGGACTGTACCGGGAACGCGTTTCCCTTCTGACCGGTTGAGATGTCCTCCCGCATTGGGAATCGCGATTTCGGGATCGACCCCCAGAAACTCGAAGCAACCGCGCATCACCGCTGCCGGGTCTTCCTTGAAATCTTCGTAGAACACGACGTGAATGTTTTCGTCCGAATAGATCTCCCGGAATGGATCGAGTTGTGCCAGATAATTGCTACTATCGACGAACCAATGCCGATTCACCTTGAGGGCATGGTTGAAATCGCGATGTACGGGATCCCCCGCGTTTGAGCGTTTTTCAATCCAATAGGATTCGATTCGATCGAACGGATCGCGAACAGTATAGATCAGCTTCAGCTCCGGAGCATACGCGGCAATGCGGGGCAGGGCATTGGGGAACTGCTCCTTCATGCTGCTGGCGTTTGAACCTTCGCCGCGCATTTTCTTCCTTCCCGCATCGGCATACAACGACTCGTACCAATCGAAGCCACGCGCGAAGATTTCATCATGGTTGAAGAATTGCGGCTCCTTGCATTTGACCATGAATACGTCGGGGTGCTTGCCGAGGAGCGAACAGATGGTGGTGGTGGCGCACTTCGCCGCACCGATGACCATGTAATTCGGCTTCATAACATCCATAGCACGCGGACGGACGTCCGGCTTCCAAATCAGGGGGGAGTGGGAACGACGAAGCTCCACACAAGCGAAAAAGGTTCTATCCCAAAGTCTTCTGTTTGACTCGTCTCAGCGTCCGTCTCAGCCAGCGGCCGGCCTTCTCCGCGGGCATCGTAACCGCTCCCTTCAGCCGCTCGTTAGGGCGGGCACGGAAGATTGTCGAATGGGCCTTTCCATTCCAATGTGCTGGGGCTTCGACCGTGTAGTAATAGGCGGCGAACGACTTTCTCGAATTCTCGGGAGGACATTGCACCTCCGTTACACCGTGGAAGCTGACGTTTGTCGTCTGGAATGCCACGCAACGATTAAACAGCGGCGCGTGCGAATGGTGGCAGACCTTAACATCGGCGTCCCACAATTCAAAGTTCCCCCCCCACTCTGGGCGCCAGTCGCGATTGAAAAAGACGAGAATGTTCATTCTGCGGTGCAACTGGCGGTCCTCGAGATAATTGAAGTCGACGTGCACGTCGAGATGCCCGCGTGAGTTTGTCTGATGCAGCCCCCCCCCCACAAGCTGAGGATCGTCGAGCAGATTCGGAATGTCCATTGCGTAGGACATCAGATCGCGGAACTCTTGTGATGCGAGCAATTGGTGCAGCTTGAACGTGGCGGGCCCAAACTTCGTCGAATCAGTGACTTGAACCTTTCCGCGTTCGTTTACAGCAGAAAAACTTTTCCCCTGCGTCAGTGCCTGTTGAAATGGAGGAAACTCACTGCGTACCTCCTCGGCGAATTCGGGACGCAGGAAATTATCGATCGCAAAATTTCGCACTGGTTGCGACTCGCGCACCTGGGAGCGGAGTTCATCCCGGTCTATAGGATTGAGCAGGTCCATGAGTGACATCGTTTGCTCCTTTATGATTGACGGTCCTTGTCGTGATGCGGTAATCGACGCGATTAACAAACGAGAACCCGGCCCGCAGTTCCACTGAGTACTCCGACGATACAAAGTTACGATCGTACCGTAAACGGAATCTCGGACGAAGTGGGAAATCCCGAGTCAAATCGATGAAGCCGCATGAAAACCTTGCGGCAATCCGCGGTGATCTGGCATCAGAATTGCACTCTTCATCCGCTGGGGCGTACACTCGACAATACCTCCCCTGATCAGCGAGAATCAGCAATCAGAAGATCCTGTACGCCACCAGGATGTTCACCAGATGCCAGCAAAGGGCCAAGTGGGTCTGGGAATGGAGTCCCTCGTCGAATTGGAATAGATGTACCCCCAGAAACAGGTGCTTCGGCCGATGGCTTGTCGGGCGGTGGCGCTCTGCTAACTTCCGTGACGACCAGACTGTGACAGACCCGTCGATCAATCCACCCCTGGTGGAATCTCACCGATCCTTAGAGCCAGCTGTTGCTCGCGGCATTACACAGGGGCCGTCCGTGGAGGACGATATCTCTCAGCATAACCCCCAGAGAGACCCCAGAGTGCAGCTGTCGGTCAGCCAGGAAGCACAAGTTCCCCCGGCAACGGCTCCATCTCCGATATCTCTGCGAACGTTAGCTATGCGCGGGTCGGTGGTAACAATCGTCGGCTTCGGGAGCGTGCAGCTTTTGCGATTGGCCACGAACGTGATTCTGGCTCGTTGGCTGGCCCCCGAGGCATTCGGCCTGATGTTACTGTGTTACGGGTTACTCGAAGGGCTGGCC
The DNA here is from genome assembly GCA_964626885.1 of uncultured Planctomycetaceae bacterium. GTDB lineage: Bacteria > Planctomycetota > Planctomycetia > Planctomycetales > Planctomycetaceae > CAZVJA01. The sequence continues at coordinate 61,884 of CAZVJA010000002.1, forward strand.
ATGTTCTCCGCGGTTGGGGAAGGGCCGGCTATCATCCGCGACAAACGCGGCGATGATCCCGACTTCTTAAATACGGCGTGGACCGTGCAGGCACTCCGCGGCCTTTACATATGGCTGGCCGCCTGCCTGCTCGCCTGGCCGATGTCGCGCTTCTACGGTAATACGCAGCTCGCGCAACTCGTTCCGGTGGTTGGATTGACCTGCGTAATGGAAGGATTCAACTCGACTGCCATTCATACTGCCAAGCGGCACATGTCGCTCGGGCGATTAACCATGATAGACCTGATCGCGCATGTGATCGCGGCTTCTGCAATGGTCACATGGGCTTACTTCAGTCCGACAGTCTGGGCACTCCCTGTATTTGGGATTGTTGACACAGCTCTCATGCTCCTGTTGTCGCACCGGATGCTGCCGAACATTGGTCATCGATTTCGCTGGGACCGGAACGCCGTACGCACGTTGCGCGAATTTGGGAAGTGGATTTTTCTATCGAGCGCACTGGAATTCATAGCGCGACAGTCCGACAAATTTCTGTTGGGACATTACGTCGAGTTTGCAACGCTTGGCATTTATGCGGTCGCCGTGAACTTGAGCGAACCGGTGGTACGGCTCAACACGCAAATGACTCGAAACATCATGATGCCGGCCCTTAGCAGAACTTTTCGCGCAGCACCGGAACTTACTCGCAACACATATTATCGCGCGCGGCTTGGGATTGACGCGCTACACCTCCCGGTAATCGGTTTTCTGGCATCAGCCGGCGCGCTCGTCGTGAGTTTGATGTACCGGGGTCCGTTTACCGAGGCGGGCTGGATGCTGCAGATCCTCTGCCTACGGACATCCCTAAGATGCCTGACCGAGCCGAGTAGCGCCGTCTGCATGGCAATGGGGACTCCACGACACGTAACACTCGCAAGACTTCTTCGGGCCATCTCAATCGTTGCCGCCATTCCCATTGGCTGGCATTTTGGAGGAATTGCGGGTGTGATTTGGGGCGTCGGTATTTCCGAAGTCCCAGTGCTGCTGGCACTCTGGGGAGCGCAAATCAAGCTCGGTGTTTTTGATCTTCGCCGCGAAAGTGTCGCGTTGTTATTGTCTGGTGCGGGCTGGATTGCGGGCTGGCTACTGAAAATGGCGGTTTCATAACTTCAGGAAAGTCAACCTCATGTTCAAACGGCGAAGCGGCCTGCGTCCCTCTCGCCGTGGGATGTTCGAGTATGTCGATGATTCTCGCGGGACAAGCCGCTACCGGCTCGCCACCTCCCGATGTTCCGGCACCACGTCAGCCAAGTTTCTGGTTGCGACTACTTGCGTCTACGATGCGTCGTTTCCCGACCGACATTCGTCGCGTCGACATGGTTTGGCATGCGCTTTACCGTCGCATGGGAGGCGGGCCTTACACCGAAAATCCGGAAGTCGATTGCCGCTGGCCCGCCGGTTTGCAACCGGGGGTACGCGGTAAGCTTCACGGGCAAATAATGTTTCTGAACCTGCAGGATTGGTCTGATCGGCGAGCGTACTTCAGCGGCCGATATTACCAGCAGGAAATCGACCGCTTGTTGCTGAGCCTGTTGCAGCCGGGAGACCAGTATCTGGACATTGGAGCCAACATCGGCATGACGACATTGGCCGCCGCCAGCCGCATCGGGCCGACGGGGCGCGGCTTCGCATTCGAACCAAATCCCGTCGTGTTTGCCAGACTTGCTCGCCACATCGAGACGAATCGGTTGTCGAATATTGAGGCTGTACCGGCGGCTCTCTCGAATTGCCAGGGGACTGCCAAGCTATTTCTCTCCGGATCTCACACGGGGTTGAGTTCACTTTCTCAACGCGCGGAAGGAAATACTGGCTCTGTGGAAGTAACAACGTATCTGGGGGATGATTTCGCTGACCGACTCGATCCGAAGGTACCGACGATTCTGAAGATCGACGTCGAAGGATTCGAAGTGCAGGCCTTCGAGGGAATGCCGCGCATCCTTTCGCTTCCAGAAGTATGCATCATCGCGGAAGTCTCCGACCAGATGCTGCGCGACGCAGGACGCTCGCGAAAGATCCTGCACGATCATTTGCAGGCGAATGGATATCAGCCCTATACCATCGAATTGGTGACCGGACGGTGGAGCAAGCGGCTTGTACTGCGGAGAATCCCCGGCGAACAGAACGTATCCAAATACGACGCTCTGTTTGTCCGGCCCTCGACCAAACTGTACCGCCGCATCGAACCGTTTCTTGTCGACGATGCTAAGCGGCCGGCGGTCGGAACGTCATGATCGCCGAAAGACCGCGCTGCCTGGCGATGGTAACTTCGGGCTGGCCGCTCGGAGCGCTCCCCAATGGAATCGTATCGTACACGGCACGTCTGACGGCTGCGTTTCGTGACTTGGGAATTCGACCGGTCGTGCTGACGTGGCAGCTCGAGGGTGACGACGCCACGACCGATGTCATCGACATGCCGGCCTGCCGCAGGGCGGAAACGGATACCGCTCGTACGCTCCGCCATCTGGGCAGGAAAATCCATTGGCCTGGCGCGTTTTCGAACAAGGAATGTATTCTCCGCGATGCGTATGCGACCGCGATCGCGCGTTTTCCCATCGAAATCCTTCAGATGGAAGAAGCGTTCGGCCTACCTGTTCGGCTTATCGAACTGCGGAAAATTCCGATCGTCGTCCGACTGCACGGCCCATGGTTTTTAAATGGAGAGGTCAGCGGTGCACCGCACGACAACGAATTCGAGCGACGTGTCGCCGCGGAACGGGAAGCAATCGCGCGGGCCGACGCGATTACGGCCCCATCGCTCGATGTGCTCAACCGTACGCGCGAGTATTACGGCTTGCCGCTCAAGCAGGCGATGGTGATCCCCAATCCCATCGAATTGCAAGAAGGGGGAGAACCGTGGTCGCTCGCGGGCTGTGATCGCAATCGAATCGCATTCGTCGGCCGGTTTGACCTGCATAAGGGGGCCGATGTGCTGATCCAGGCCTTTGCTCGGCTCGCGGCAACCCGCTCGCAGCTTGAACTCGATTTCATAGGGCCAGACCGCGGTATTCCGGAACCGAACGGCGGGACAATCATGCTCCGCGACTATTTGGAACGAACTATCACAGATCCCGGGATTCGGCGGCGAATCCGTGTGCACGGCGCGAAGAGCCCGGTTGAAATTCGTCAGTTTCGTCGCGGGGCGATGTTGACTGTCGTCCCGTCCCGCTACGAGACCTTCGGGAACACGGCCCTGGAAGCCATCGCAACCGGGTGCCCGGTGGTCGCAAGCGACATCGGTGGGTTACAGGAAATTGTACGGCACGATGAAACTGGACTGCTCGCGAAATCGGAGCAGCCGGAAAGTCTCGCACGGGAGATGGAACGCCTGTTGGATGACACGGAATTAGCGGTCCGTCTTGGCCGCCAGGCACGCCAGGAAGTCGCCACGCGATACCTCCCCCGCACGCTCGCCGAGCAAACGCTCGATTTCTATGCCGAGGTGCTCGCCCGGTGGAGGCACGACCGAGAGTAAAGAGACCCTACGAATGCAGCGTTTTCGCGCGGCGATGGTTAAAGATCGTCGTTTCCTCGGGTCTACTCATCGGCTATGATGGATGTGGATTGTTCTCTATGTCGATGTTCCCGCCGACGCTGGTGCCCCAGTGAAGTGAGATGGGATGTACGCGTATCTCGTTCCTACTGATCCCAAGAGCCTGAAAATTCCACTCGACAAGGCGATTGTCTTTATCGGTCGGCATCCGGAGTGCGATGTCGTCCTGACCCGCAGCCGCAAAGTTTCACGCAAACATTGTGCGATTGCTCAGGTCAATAACTTTTTCGTGGTTCGAGATCTGGGAAGCATGAATGGCATCCGCCTCAACGGACAAGTCGTGCAGCGCGAATCGCGGTTGAAGATCGGCGATGAAGTCTCGATCGGCGACTTGACGTACGTGCTGACAGTTGAAAAGGGGGATGAACCGACATCTCGCGCGGGTCGGCCACAGGCGGAAGACGTGCAGGATGCCGGGGGAACGTCGCGCCGGGCGCGTCGGCCGCAAATCGCCCCTGAGGATTTGAGTCAGGAATTCCCCGTCGTCATTTCCAAACCGAATGACGACGGCTCTGAGGATGATGATTCACTGAGCCCCGATACGCCGAAGTCGATCCCATTGGCGGTGGATTTCCCCCGGGAGAAACTGGAATAAGTCCCCCTTAAAGCTCAACGTGGACGAGTCAGCGTCTCGTTAACAAGACTCGCAACTCGGATTGCGCCCGGAGTGACTGCATGATGCAGCAGATAGACGAATACCTCGACCGGAATGCCGAACGATATGTCGAGGAACTCAAAAGTTTTTTGCGCATTGCGAGTGTGAGTGCCGATCCGGCACATAACGACGACACTGCACGGGGAGCTGATTTCGTTCGCGACGGTCTGTGTACTGCGGGACTGGACGCCGAGATTGTGCCGACCGACGGGCACCCAATTGTTTACGGCAGTTGGCTGCATGCAAAGAACGCGCCGACCGTTCTGATTTACGGGCATTATGACGTGCAGCCTCCGGACCCGCTCGACGAATGGGAAAGCCCGCCGTTCGAGCCCACGATTCGAGGTGGGCACATCTATGCCCGCGGCGCGACCGACGACAAAGGCCAGATGTGGACTCACGTCAAATCGGTCGAAGCATGGCTGAAAACCCATCGCGCCCTCCCCGTGAACGTGAAGTTCGTTATCGAGGGGGAAGAGGAAGTCGGCAGTAACAATCTGGAGAAGTTTCTCGCGGCACGCCGCGCCGAATTGAGCAGTGACGTCGCGGTGATCAGCGACACCAGTCAATATGCCCCCGAGATCCCCGCGATTACTTATGGCTTGCGCGGCATACTCGCCTGCGAAGTGACGCTTCGCGGACCGAGGCAGGATCTGCACAGCGGTGTCTTCGGCGGTGCCGTGGCCAATCCGGTGAATGTGCTCGCACAGATGATCGGCCTGTTGCACGACGAGCAGCGTCGCATTTCCATCCCGGGATTCTATGACGACGTTGTTCCACTCACCGAAGCGGAACGGGCACGGCTCGCGGCTCTACCGTTTGACGAAGCTGCCTTCCTCAACGAAATTGGCGCCTCTGCCCCGTTCGGGGAGGTGGGTTTCACATCGCTCGAGCGCCGCTGGGCTCGCCCGACCTGCGATGTGAACGGCTTCATCGGAGGCTACACCGGAGAGGGCCCGAAGACGATCGTTCCCGCTAAAGCAACCGCAAAGATCAGCTGCCGACTCGTGCCGAACCAGAATGCCGAAAAACTGACACGGGCGCTCGAACATTATCTTCGTAGCCTGTGTCCACCAGGATTGAAACTGGAGTTCAAAACCTGGCACGGCTGTCCGGCATTCATTGTGGACGTCGAGGGACCTTATGTGTCGGCGGCGACCAAGGCAATCGAGCAGGCGTTCGGCACCCGGCCGGTGCTGATCCGCGAAGGAGGCTCGATTCCCGTCGTGGCAACCTTCCGGGAGCTACTGGGAATCGATACACTCCTGCTGGGCTGGGGGCAAAATACGGACAATCTCCATAGCCCGAATGAACGTTTTCGACTGGCCGACTACCAGCGCGGCATCCGCGCAAGCGCTCATCTGTGGCAGGAACTGGCAGCCGTCGGTTCCCATCGACGCTAAAGAGCGTCCAGTCGGCCTTAACGCGGCTTCATGTTTCGGGAAAGTGCGCACCGATGCTCGATCTGCAGTTCATTTGTGATCACCAGGATCTCGTGGCGGAAAACTGCCGCAATCGCGGCGTGAAAGTCGATATCGCGCAACTTGTCGAGATGAAAAACCGCCGCGCGGAAATGATCCCCGCCGGGGACACCCTGCGGCACGAGCAAAAGGAACAGTCCGCTCGAATCCCGAAATGTTCCGACCCCATCGAGAAGCAAAAACTTATCGCGCGCGGGAAAGAGCTGCGAGAGCTTATTTCGCAGAACGAAACGCAACTGAAGGAAATTGAGATCCAATTGCGGACGCTTCAAGCGCAAGTTCCCAATGTGACGCACCCGGATGCCCCCGTCGGCGCGGGGGACAACGCGAACAAAGTGCTCCGGACGTGGGGGAATCTGCCGAAGTTTTCATTCAAGCCGCTCGACCATGTGGCGATTGCCGAGAAACTCGACCTGCTCGATCTCGAAGCGGGAGGCCGCGTCGCGGGACACGGATTTTATTTCTTGAAGAATGAAGCCGTGTTGTTGGAGTTGGCACTTGTGCAGTACGCCCTCGAGAAGGTCCGCGCCGCCGGGTTTACGATCTTCACCACCCCCGATCTGGCCCGAGACGACGTGCTGGAAGGAATCGGGTTCTTGCCGCGCGGTCCCGAGGCACAAATCTACTCCATCCAGAACAGTGATTTGAGCCTGGTGGCGACAGCCGAGATCACACTCGGTGGATCGCAGAAGGACCAGACGATCGATATCGGAAGCCTGCCAATGAAATACGCGGGGTTGTCGCACTGCTTCCGCACCGAGGCCGGAGCACATGGCCGCGCGACCCGCGGGATCTACCGGGTGCACCAATTTACGAAAGTCGAAATGTTCGGCTTCACCGCGCCGGACCTCGACGCGTCGAACGACTTCCTCAATCTGGTCGTCGGCATTGAAGAGGACGTGTTTCGCGGGTTAGGCATTCCGTATCGCGTGATCGACACCTGCACGGGAGATCTCGGCGGGCCGGCTTATCGCAAATTTGACCTGGAAGCCTGGATGCCCGGTCGCGGGGAATCGGGGGAATATGGCGAAGTCACCTCCGCCTCGAACTGCACCGATTACCAGGCTCGCAGGCTGGGAATTCGTTGCAAGTCTCCCGACCGAAAAGGGACGCAGTTTGTTCACACACTGAACGGCACCGCCGTGGCCGTCACAAGAGCGCTGATCGCCATTCTCGAAAATTACCAACAGGCGGACGGTTCGGTGGTTGTGCCGGAAGTGCTGCGGAAGTGGGTCGGGCAAGAACGAATCACCCCCCGCTAATGCGCGCAACACGCACGGTTTTCCATTCCCACGGGCGACCGTCCGTGGGATTTCTTTGCGCGCCGGTCGAACGAAACGTTCCGGATCTCCGGGATTCGTGAGGCTCCCGGATCATTCCGCAGCCGCGCTGTGCCGTGCTCGCATTACAGCGTTGAGCGAACGGATGCCGATCGCAAGCTAGCGAGGAGCGATGCTCTGCGCGGATGTTCTCGCTCTCGACCGACGCAGCACCGCCCCACCTATCGGAACAGACGACGTGACCGGACAGACTCTAAACTCTCCAAATTCTGCCAGAGACGTCCGCCAGACGCCGCAGGAAGGGGAACACCCAGGGCGAAGCCACTCGAGTGATCGAGCTGCGGTCTGGTGCGTGCTGAGTCTGGTTGTACTGTCCCTCGGGCTGTATTGGCCTGTCTCTTCGTACGGGTTCCTCAATTGGGACGACCCATGGTATGTGCTGAATAACTCGCTCATCAAAAGCTGGCATCCGGCCAACCTGTTTGATGTGGCGACGCGCGTCGCAGTCCGGAATTACGCCCCGTTGACGATGTTCGTCCTGCTTGTCGAACACACACTGTTCGGATTGTGGCCGGGGGGGTACCACATTACGAACATGCTGTTGCACGCAGTGAATGGAGTGCTGGTTTACGTTCTTTTATTGCGCGTGACCGGGAGCCGTTTCGTAGGCTGGACGACGGCGGCCCTCTTTGTGGTGCATCCGGTCCAATTGGAGTCGGTCGCCTGGATTTCGTCGCAGAAAGGGTTGCTTTCCGGAGCATTCCTGCTCGCAAGCCTGCTCTGCTGGCTTAAGCCGGAGCGTACCGCGCGCGATGAAGCGATCGGCCTGGCCTGGTATGTGCTTTCTTTGCTCGCGAAGGCATTGGCGATCGTGCAGCCGCCGGTTGTGCTGGCGTATGACGTACTCGTGCGTCGCGTGCCATTCTCGCAGGCGTTGACCCGTCAGATCATACCGGGGTTCTGCGCACTGTTATTGCTGCTCGTGACGATGGGCGCACAGACGTCGGAAATCGGCGGAGTGCGCGGGCACCTCGAATGGAGCAAGGCGAAAGTAGTCGCGGTCGATGCCGTGCTCGTATGGAAATACATGGGCATGCTCGCGGCCCCAATCGATTTATGCGTGATGTACGACCCTCCAACGGAAGGCATCTGGTTGGCAATTGTGCTGGCAGGCACAGCATGGCTGATGGTGGTAATCGGAGCGTGGGGGCTGCGGAAGCGATACCCACTGGTGCCGTTCGCATTGACGGCGTTCTTCCTGTTTCTCTTTCCCGTGCTGAACTTCTTCCCGATCACCACGTTGATGAATGATCGGTACTTGTACATTCCGTGCATCCCGGTTTTCGCGCTTGCGGCGGGGGGAATTGAGCATTGGCTCGTCACAGCTCGCCGCACTGCGCCGTACACCGACCAAGCTCCGAATCCGCGATATAGTACACCACCGTATCTGCGATGGGGGATGGCCTTCGCCATCTCAGGGGTGATGATCGCCTCTTACGCCATTGCAACAGGACGCCAGATGCCAGTCTGGGAGAGCAGCCTCGCGTTGTGGAATCATGCGTATTCACAAGCGCCGCAGTTGCCGGTCGTCCGGATTCAATTCGCTGATGCACTTTACGGATCGGGAGAACCCGAGGAAGCGATCGCAATGCTCGAGGGAACGCTGATCGAAACGCGTCCCGATGAAGCCGATCGGAAACGAATTCTACGAAAGCTGACAGAGTGGCGGGAACTATCGGGGAGGCAAAGGGCGGTCAGCGACCAAGGCGAGAGAGGCAACAACGATCACGAAGAATCAGCGGCGAGGTCGTTATGAGCATCGCGCATCTCAATCCACGACTTCGGATCTTTAACCCGGTTTCTGGGAACGGCGAAAACGGTGGTCTCCCGTCAACACGAACGTTCCGTTGTGTTGCTTTTTGTCAACATGCCGCCGGTGCAAGTCTGGAAAAATCTGCGATTTGGAGAAGTGGTTCTGCGGGATGTGCCGGAATCTTGGGCGAAGGGAGTGGCGATTTCTTGACTCGCACTGGCCGTGACATAGGTTTCTGTTGCCAAGGGATTGCATCAGGGAACGAGTTCGGACGGGCAAGGATTTTAAGAGGGGTGACAGAGGGTCAATCCCCGAATGCCGGGGACGTGTTTTGGGTAATGGGTCGGCTGGCAGACGTCTTCGTTTTGAGGATGGACTTGTCGGGTCGGCTCCAGGGTTCAGGCGCACGACGGCGAACAGCCGCGGCTGCCAAATATCGAAAGAGAGAAGGCGACCATGAAAGACTTCGCGAAAAGCATTCAGAAGTTCCTCGTCTCGGAAGACGGCCCCACCGCGGTGGAATACGCCGTGATGCTGGCTTTGATCGTGGTTGTTTGCTTGACGGCCATTCAGGCGGTCGGCAACAACGCGAACACCAAGTTCGGCGAAGTGCGCGACGCCCTCACTTAATCGAGGCCGACGCGGCAGGAGGCGCTACACCTGATGGGTTCAGCCGTCCAACCGGGCGAAGTCTCGATCGGTTGGACGGTTTATTCTTGTGCGCGGCTCCATAACTTTTAACAGCCAGAAACGGTGGTGAAAAATGTTTCCATTCTGGATTGAGTTTTCGATGACATCGTGGTTGCAGATCGCAACCGTGATGGTCGTGGTTGCGGCGGGGGTGCTGAGCGTCTTCACATCCCCACGTTGCGGTTAGTACCACATCGAGTTGTCCTCAGGGGGTTGACGGCGCAATCCCCTGGGTTGGAAGACGCCCAACTTCGCCACGGAGGCACACACCCGCAAATTTCAACATACCTTTGCCGACGACCGGCCACCTAGTCCGTCAGGACGGATCGGACCGGTGGAATCATACCCTCGCGGCTTGCTCCGTTATTCATTGCCGATCTTTTTGCCGCGAGCGAGCACGCATTGGAATCGCTTGCAATACGTTGAATTGAATCACGCGCGAATCAAAATCGCACATAACGAGTCTTCACGAATTGAATATAGAAAGGTCCGCAAATGGACGGGATGGAGTGGCAAAGCTGGCTGATTCAGAACTGGCACGTCAAGCTCGTGTGCGTGCTGCTGATCTGGGCGGCTTACATCGACGGCAAGGAACTGCGGGTCCCAAATTGGCTGACATACCCGATGGTTTTTTCCGGGTTGATCTTCAACGCCTGGATCGGCGGTATGTCCGGTTTTGGCGAGGGAATGATCGGGATGATTGTCGGCTTGGCCTGCCTGCTTCCGCTGTATAGCGTCGGCGGAATGGGGGCGGGCGATGTGAAGCTGATGGCCGGTGTCGGAGCATGGCTGGGGGCCGGAATCACCTTCTACGCGTTCTGCGTCTCGACGGTGGTCGGTGCCGTGATGGCCGTGCTCATGGTTCTGTATCGTAAGGCGTTCGTAAAACACTACGCGCAATTGCTTACGATCCTCAACGAGTGGATGACCATTCGGAGCCCCAAAGAGCTCTCACGAATCGCTGCGGAGCGCAAACCCAGCATGTTCCTGCTGCCGTATGGCATTCCAATTTGCATTGGCTCGATTGGCTATTTCCTCTACGCGGGACTCGTTTGAAAATCCGCGTGGATTGTTTTGGAACAGTAATGTGCGTTGCTACCAGGGCCATAAAGGATGTTTGGATAACAACTTGTGCCGATTGAAGTGAGGAGAACCTCATTGGGAACCTGATTGTGCGGAGTGGCCTCAGTCGGAGACAAGGCCATGTCGGCACAAGGGTTCCATCACCGGAATAACCACGACGATCATTCCAGACGCTACGGACGTTAAAGGCTGAAGCCTTTGCCACACCGTTGCCGATGTAAAGATTGATAAGGTTGGGTCGCTCCCAAAGCGCCCGGCCTCTGGTTTGTTCCGGTTGAGGCACTTCTCCGATAACCGGCCGACAAACCAGGGGATCTTGCGATGAAGATGAAGTCACTCGTTTTGATGGCGGTTGCCGCCGGCTGCGGCCTGGTGGCGATGGTGGGAATGCAGCAGGTTCTGTCGGGAGACAGAAACAAGGAACGCAAGGAAGTTGGCAAGGTTCTCGTGGCGCTGACTGACATCGCGCCAGGGCATCCGCTCAACGAAACCAACACGACCTTCCGCGAATGGCCTGTCGAGAACATTCCGGTTGGGGCAGTAACCACGAAGGAGCAATACGAAGAGCGCTCGCTGCGAGTCGGCGCGGTTCCCAACGAGGTGATCATGCAGGCCAAGCTGGGAAACAAGGGGGAGATCGGCGTGTCGGCAGCCATTCCCGAGGGAATGCGTGTCGCGACCGTGCAGGTCAATACCACGAAGACTCATAGCGGATCGATCATGCCCGGTGATCGAGTGGACGTAGTGGTGACATACAAAGTGAAGGCAGCCGGGTTCGGAATGATCACCAAAGCCAAGACCGTACTAGAGTACATTGAGGTGTTCGCAACCGACAACATCCGCGTCGGATCGACGGTGGCGGAGAAGGCGGGCGAAAACCAGGAAATCAACGCGAAAAACATTTCATTGCTGGTGACGCCAGATCAATACAACCTATTGATGCTGGCCGAGACGAAAGGAACTCTGACTTTGGCGCTGCGAAGCGCCGGTGACGAAACCATCGCCGATGCGAAAGCTATCGACGAAATGATCTTCGATGACGCGGCTGCAAGCCACGGCACAGCGGAGCCTTCGGAAAATTCCGGGGCTGCGGAAGAAGGGAAGCAAGCAGGCTCGGGCGACGTTCGCAAATTCCTTGATAAAGAGGAATCGAAGAATGAAGCGAAAACCGCAGACACCAAGATCAAGAAGGAAGAAGTGAAACCGGTCCCGACCTGGACGATCCGGGTCTACGACGGAAAAGAGTTGCGGGAAGAGAAAGTGGAATTGCCGCAGGAACCTGCCTCAGAATCTACTTCTGATGCGAGTACCGGCGGCGCGAGAGAGAAGTCCTGGAAGAGCTGGTTCAACCACGCTGTTTCCGGGGGGGCGTAACGGACTGCGAAACATCGAACAGCCATGACAAATACCTTTTCTCGTGGGCCGGCCCGTGGGCCGGCCGGCCGATGAGAAGGGCATTTGATTCCGCTGTTCGAGCTATTGAGGTGCATGGATGCATATGCTCAAAAACCAGTGGCGATTGGCTGTTCTGGCGTTGATCGTAACTTGTGCGGCCTACCCGGGTGCGTTGCCGGCTCAAGATGCAGCGGCTGCTCCAGTGAATAACGATCCGGTCTATCAAGTCACAGCGCCTCAAGGCGATCTCAAGATCGTCGAGAAGTTCGCCAAGATCATTGAGATGCCGACGCGGATCACGACGGTCTTCGGATTTGATCCGGAGGTGATCAACGTCACCAAGGTCGAATACAAGCCGAATCAAATCCGCGTGCATGCCGTCATGCCCGGTGTAACGTCGTTGGTGCTCGTTGATGAGAAGAACGCGACATACACCATCGAGGTCTTCGTGACCGGCGATGTGCGGCACTTGCAGGCCTATATTAACCGCCTGTTCCCCAATGCTTCGGTGACGGCGGTCGCGGTCCGAGACAGCGTTGTGCTACGCGGCTGGGTCACTCGCCCGGAGCACATCACCCGTCTGGTGGAAATCGCCGAGCAGTTCTATCCCAAAGTACTCAACCAGATGGAAGTCGGCGGAGTCCAGACAATCGGCCTGAAGGTGAAGGTCGTTGAAGTCCAGCGGTCAATGATTCGAAAATTCGGCTTCAACTTTTTGTATCAAAATGATCAAGACTTCATCGCAAGCGTCCCGGGAGCAGTGGCGCCTTTAGCGGGACTTTCGAGTCCATTGGCAGCGAAAACGACAGCGAACGTTGTCGGCGGTATTGTCCGAGACGACCAGAGCTTTAACGCATTCCTCGAAGCGCTCAAGGAAGAATCGCTGCTAAAAATCCTCGCGGAACCGACGCTGATCACCACCAACGGTCGCCCTGCGAACATGCTGGCCGGCGGTGAATTCCCGATTTTGGTGCCGCAGAGTTTGGGAACAACCACCATCGAATGGCGTGAATTCGGTGTGCGATTGCAGGCGGTGCCCATTTTAATCGGTGGTGGCCGCGTCCGGTTGAATCTGCAGCCCGAGGTGAGCGATCGCGATTTCTCAAACGCGGTCCAGACAAATGGCGTTACCGTTCCCGGTTTGACAACCCGACGAGTCAACACCGAAGTCGAAATGCGGTTCGGCGAAACGTTCATGCTTGCCGGCTTGATTTCCATCCGGAACACCGCCGAAACCCACAAAACCCCATTCCTGGGCGAACTGCCGTGGATCGGCGCCGCCTTCCGACGTGTGCGGTATGACGAATCGGAAACGGAAGTTGTCATCATGGTCACGCCGGAACTCGTCGCTCCGATGGCGCAGAATCAGGTGCCGCCGGGCGGTCCTGGGCAATTCACCGACGTGCCGACCGATCGCGAATTGTATAAGTCTGGCTTCATCGAAGTTCCGAAATACGGAGACTGGTGTGAAGGATGCGAAGACGGGACGATGCAAATGATGGCCACGCCGCCAATGGCTGACCCGAATTATGCACCCGCTCCTGCTCCCGCGAATGGAACGTCATCCCAGGCTATTCCGCCTGCACCGGGTCTTGAAGGAGAAACTTCCGCTGGGGCGCACCGTCGAAATGCCGGACTGAGCTTAACCGGTGCAGGTAGTCAGCCGTCTCGGGTTGTACGATTGGATGTGCAGGAATCGAAAGCATCACCGGCCGGAGCGGAGACGGCACATGCTGCCGAGAACTCGCCGGAGCCGTCTGGCCCAGCCAAGCGGCGCATCTCGAAAGCAGGCCTGATTGAACCTACTTCGGGAACCGTCGGTCCGCGATAAGGCCGAAAGGACGTCACCCAGTGCTTGCGGAGATGGAAGGAATCAACTGCCCCGCAAGCACGACGGATTTTTGTAGAACAATTTGAGAGAAAGATTCCGAAGAGCAACCATCCAAGAGTAAATGACCGATGAGAAGTGTTTCCAGGTTAGCCATCGTCGATCCTAACGATGCCTCGCGGTACGGCCTGAAGAACCTGCTGCTTGGTATCGATATGGTCTGGCTCGAGGCCGAATGCTCACGTTACGAGTTCTTCACGGACGTCGTGACGCAAACGCAGCCGGATATCGCGCTGATCTCCATCGATTCCGATCCAGTTCAGGGGTTGGCACTGGTAGCACGCGTCAGCCAGGAACTTCCCACCTGCAATGTGCTCGTCGCGAGCAGTTCGCAAGAGGGGAGCCTGATCCTGCAGGCGATGCGCAACGGTGCCAAGGAGTTCCTCAATTTTCCCTTGCGACTCGACGATTTTCTGGCAGCCCTGGACCGCATCAACCAGGCACGCGGAGCGAAAGATGCCGACGGGGAAGTGCGGACCAGTCAGGTCTTCACCATCGCTGGCGCGGCGGGGGGAATCGGCTGCACATCACTGGCGATCAATCTGGGATGTATACTTGCGCAGAACCCCAAGAACAGCGTCGCCATCATGGATCTCGACTTAGCGCTCGGCGACGCCGACGTTTGGCTCGATATCATTCCCGACTACACCATTCAAGATGTGGCCGAGAACATTACCCGCCTCGATTACTCATTGCTGAAACGATCACTGACGAAGCATGACTGTGGGGCTTTTCTGCTCCCTCGGCCCGTACAAATGGGTGAAGCGACGGCAATTACTCCCGATGAGCTTCGCCGCGTCGTCGCGCTTCTCAAGGCAACGTTCACTCATCTGATTATCGACGTCAGCAAGAATTTCGGCCCATTGGATCTGGCCGCAATGAATGCCTCGAACACAGTATTGCTGGTAACGCAGCTTGATCTCCCTTGTCTGCGGAATATCGTGCGGCTGATGCAGTTCATCGATACCATCGACGGGCTACCAGAAAAGATCAAGGTGATCGTGAATCGCCTGGGGCTGGAAGAAACACAAATCAGCCTGAGTAAAGCGGTAGAAACCATCGGCCGTGACATCTTCTGGCAGATCCCGAACGAATACGCCACGATGGTGGAATCGAGAAACAATGGAATTCCGCTCATCAGCCAGGCACCGAAATCGAAACTCACCCGGTCGCTGCAGCAACTGGCGCAGAGCATCGATAAATCGATCGGAGCTGCCGGCGAAGAGTCTGACTCGAAAAAGGGAAAGGGGCTCTTTCGGCTCTTCAGCGGACCGGCAAAATAACGCGGTCCTTATATTGATTTCCTCACGGCGTGAGGAATCGAAATGAAACGCACACAGGCCCTGTCACGGGCCTGTTTCTGTTCCCGGCGCCGATCTTAGTCGAATCGGACCACCACGCCGCTCGAAAAACGCCGCATTCCACTCGGCGTCTGTAACAACAGTCCCCCCTCGTCGTCGACGCCGTGACAATCGCCGAGCACCTCTTCGGCCCCGACGCGCAGTAGCACGGTACGTCCCGTCAACAAGCTAAACGTGCGCCATCGTTCCACGAGCCTTCTACCGTCGACAGCCAGCATCGCGAGGCTCGTATCGAGATGTTCCAGCACTTTCAGGAGTAACTCCGTCCGATCATGCCGCATTCCAGCCGCATCAATCAGTGAGGTCGCGGTTCGGGTTAATTCCTCGGGTGCCATGGAGAGCGAGTTATTGACGTTGATGCCGATACCGATCACCATCTGGCCGGTTCGCGCCCCCGGAACCTCCACCAACAGGCCGCTCATCTTGCGGTCGTTAAGAAAAACGTCATTGGGCCATTTTAACTTGGGAGAAGCCGCCGGAACTGTTTCCATCAATGCGTCACAAACAGCAAGTCCGGTCGCCAGAGAAACCAGCGGCCAACGCTCCGCCGCCAAACCATGTGCAACCACGTCGATAATGACTGAGAACGTCAGCGCTCCGTCCGCCGACCACCACGCATTACTACCGCGACCGCGGCCTGCGGTCTGCTTGTCCGCAAGTACGAGAAAGGGAGTATCAACACTTTCGCCGGCAATCAACTCGATTGCGCGGTCGTTGGTCGAACCGAGAACATCGTGGTATTCGATTCCGCGAACAAAGCTGTCTCGCCGCAAGCGAACCAAATCCCACGCGGATTCATCGATCATGAGGAATTACACTTCCGGACCGGTGTAAGAGATCAATGCCTTCATATAATTTGAACGCTCGAACGCAGAGGGATCTGGCGAGTTGATTTGACTCATGCTCCCTTTCATCTGCTCGACGGAGCTGTATTCGAACTCCGTCAACCAGTTGTTGAGTTCCGTCAACACGCCACGTACATGACTCGGCCCTCGCTGCAACAGGGCGGAGGCCATCATGGTCACGTCAGCCCCCACGAGCAACGCCTTTAACACGTCTCGCGCCGAATGCACGCCGCTTGTAACCGCCAGCGACGCTCGAATTCGCCCGCGGAGAATCGCTGTCCAGCGGAGCGGCAAGCGAAGCTCGTGCGGCGTGCTGAGGACCAGATCGGGAGTGACCGTGAGCGATTCGGGATCGAGATCGGGCTGCAGGTAGCGATTGAACAGCACTAACCCGTTCGCACCCGCCTCGACCATCTTCTTTGCCATGTGCGGCAACGAACTGAAGTACGGGCCGATCTTCACCGCCAGCGGCAACGAAACGGCCGCACGAACGGCGGCAATCAGATCAAGATATTGCGACTCGACTTGCACTCCCTCGGTATCGGGATCAGTCGGCACGAAGTAGACGTTCAACTCAAGGGCATCCGCCCCGGCCTGTTCCATCTGCCGGGCGAATCGCTCCCATCCCCCTTTCGACGATCCATTCAGACTCGCGATGATCGGAATGGAAACCGCCTTTTTCGCGTAGTCGATCAATTCGAGATAACGTTCCGGGCCCGTGTTGTAGTCGTCCAACTCGGGGAAATAATCGAGCGCTTCCGCAAAACTTTCCGTGCCGAAGGCGTGCAGCTTGTGCGCTTCCAGCTCGTCATGCTCGATCTGCTCTTGAAACAACGAGGGGAGCACCGCTGCCGCGGCACCGGCATCTTCCAGCCGCTTGAGCACATCTAGCCGCTCGGAGAGGGGCGAGGCGGAGACCACGACGGGGTTCTTCAATTTAAGCCCCAAATATGTTGTTCCGAGATCCACGCTCATGAGTGGGCCTGCTCTTTCACTTCGGCGGAGCGTTCGACTCCCGCCATTTGTTCATAAAAATGCCAACGATTGTCGATGTCCTTCTGCGCCTGGTTGAGCAAATGCTCTGCATGCTGTGGATTCGATCGCACCAGCATCGCAAATCGTGCTTCTTCCATCGCGAACTTGCGGAAGGGCACCGTCGGCTTGCGGCTGTCGAGGCGAAACGGAAGTTCGCCGCCCCCCGCCGAACGGGGATCGTACCGATATAACGGCCAATAGCCGCTGTTGACCGCCAGCTTCTGATGAGTCATCGACGTCGACATATCGATGCCGTGCGCGATGCAATGGCTGTATGCGATGATCAGAGACGTTCCCGGGTACGATTCCGCTTCGTGCAGCACACGAATCGTCTGCATCGGCTGTGCGCCGAGGGCGATTTGTGCAACATAGACGTTGCCGTAATCGACGGCGATCATCCCCAGATCCTTCTTTCCAATCTGTTTCCCGCCAGCCGCGAACTTCGCGACCGCGGCCCGGGGCGTCGACTTCGACGCCTGCCCGCCGGTATTCGAGTAAACCTCCGTATCCAACACGAGGATATTGACGTTCCGTCCGGACGCGAGCACGTGATCGACGCCGCCGAAGCCAATGTCATACGCCCAACCGTCACCGCCAATGATCCAGACGCTCTTACGAACGAGAGCATCAGCGACCGAGAGTAATTCGGGCGAAAGCGGGTCATTAAGCTTGGGCAGTACCTTCTTCAACTCGGCAACGCGCTCGCGCTGTGACTCGATGCCCGCTTCGGTGCTCTGATCCGCTTCGAGCAGCCCTGAAACGAGCGCCGCGGGGAGTTTTTCATGGAGTCGCGTTAAGAGACTGCGGGCATACTCGTGCAACTGATCAACAGCCAACCGCATGCCAAGGCCGAATTCCGCGTTGTCCTCGAACAGTGAGTTCGCCCAGGCTGGGCCCCGTCCCGCTTCGTTTTTCGTCCAGGGAGTTGTCGGCAGGTTGCCGCCGTAAATCGACGAACATCCGGTCGCGTTGGCCACCAGAATCCGATCGCCGAACAACTGCGTGAGGAGCTTGAGATAGGGCGTCTCGCCGCAGCCGGCACACGCTCCGGAGAATTCGAACAGCGGCTCGAGGAGTTGCGAACCTTTGACGGTTTCGGCATCGACGCGCTCACGGTCGATTTCGTCAATTTTGAGGAAGTGTTCAAACGCCGCACGTTCGCGTTCGAGATGCTCGTGCTTCGGCTCCATGTTAATCGCCTTGTGCTTGGCGACCTCTTTGCTCTTGGCGGGGCACACATCGACGCAGACACTGCACCCCGTGCAGTCATCGGGCGCGACTTGAATCGTCATCCGCAACCCCGAGAGATCTTTGGCGGTCCATTCGCGCGAGAGGAACCCGTCCGGCGCACCGGCGAGACATTCCGGTTCGTAGGCCTTCATGCGGATGGCGGCATGCGGGCAGACGAGCGCACACAGCCCACACTGAATACAGATTTCGGGATCCCAGATCGGAATCTCCGGAGCGATGCTTCGCTTTTCGTACCGTGCCGTCCCCGTTGGGAAAGTGCCGTCGACCGGAAGCGCGCTGACCGGAAGTAAGTCCCCGCGACCCGCCAGAATCATCGAAGTAACCCGCTTTACGAAATCGGGAACATGTTCGGGAATCGAGGTCATCGGACTTTCGGTCGCCGTCACTTTGGCGGGAACCCGCACTTCGTGCATCGCGGCCAGGGCGCCGTCGACTGCGGCGAAGTTCCGCTGCAGAACCGTCTCCCCCCTTTTGCCGTACGTCTTGCGGATCGCCTGCTTGATGTGCTCGATAGACTCTTCAGCCGGCAGAAATTTGGAGAGGGCAAAAAAGCAGGTTTGCAATACGGTGTTAATCCGTCCCGCCAGCCCCGCTTCCTGTGCAACCTTCAGGCCGTCGACCACGTAGAACTTCAGCCGCTTGTCGATAATTTGCCGCTGAACATTCGCCGGCAACTGGTCCCAGACCTCGTCCGGCCCGTAGGGACTGTTGAGCAAAAACGTTCCCCCCGGCTCCGCAATCGACAGAATATCCATCTTTGCCAGGAACTGGAACTGGTGGCACGCGACGAAATTCGCCTGCTGAATGAGGTACGACGACTCAATCTTGCGAGGGCTGAAGCGGAGATGCGAGACCGTCACCGAGCCCGCTTTCTTCGAGTCATAGACGAAGTACCCTTGCGCGTACAACGGCGTATTCTCGCCGATAATTTTCACGGAGTTCTTGTTGGCTCCGACGGTACCGTCGCTGCCAAGGCCGTAAAATACCGCCCGCGTGACGTCGGCCGGCTCGGACCAATCCTCCGGGTTCCATTTCAGACTTAAGTGGGTGACGTCGTCGACGATCCCGATGGTGAAATGACGTTTCGGTGTTCGTTGCCGCAGCTCGTCGTAGACCGCTTTGACCATCTCCGGCGTGAATTCTTTCGACGATAACCCGTATCGGCCGCCGATGACGCGGGGCAGAGCGCCGTTCGGCTGATTGTCGTTGTCTTTCTTCACAACGCGACCAGCCCATGCTTCTGAGAGTGCCGTAACGACATCCTGGTACAACGGTTCGCCCATTGCTCCCGGCTCTTTAGTCCGATCGAGCACGGCGATGCTTTGAGTACTAGCAGGGAGCACCGCCACAAACCTCTCCGGAACGAACGGCCGAAACAGCCGCACTTTCAGCAAGCCGACTTTCTCACCGCGAGCAACGAGAGACTGAACCATTTCCTCAACCGCTCCGACTCCCGAACCCATCAGCACAATTACCCGCTCGGCATCGGTCGCGCCGACATATTCGTACAACCGATAGTTCCGACCAGTAAGACTACCGAAGCGTTTCATCTCGCGTTCGACGGTCTCCGGGACGGCGGAATAAAACCGGTTGCACGCTTCACGCGCCTGGAAGAAAACGTCGGGATTCTGGGCGGTCCCTCGGAGCACCGGCCGGTCGGGAGTAAGCGCACGGTCGCGATGGGCGCGAACCAGTTCCGGAGAGACCATTCCGCGAACATCCTCGTCCGAGAGCTGTTCGATCTTGTTGACTTCGTGCGATGTGCGGAAGCCGTCGAAAAAATGCAGAAACGGAACGCGTGATTCAAGAGTCGCCGCCATGGCGATCAGCGCGAAGTCCTGCGCCTCCTGCACCGAACAGGAAGCGAGCATTACCCAACCGGTGCTGCGAACCGCCATCACGTCACTGTGATCTCCGAAGATCGACAGGGCGTGTGTCGCCACCGAACGGGCCGCGACGTGGAAAACCGTCGGCGTCAGTTCTCCGGCGATCTTGAACATGTTCGGGATCATCAACAATAGCCCTTGCGACGCCGTGAAGGTCGTCGTGAGGGCCCCCGATTGCAGCGAGCCATGCACCGTTCCCGCGGCTCCCGCCTCGCTCTGCATTTCGATCACCTGCGGGACGGTACCGAAGATGTTCTTCCGCCCGGCAGCGGACCAGGCGTCGGCGAGTTCTCCCATGGGAGACGCCGGTGTGATTGGATAGATGGCGATCACTTCACTGGTGAGGTGGGCAACGTGCGTCGCGGCATCATTTCCATCGACTGTGACAAATCGTCGTTCCAAAGGAATCTCCAAAGTGTTAGGGCGACGGCGGCGCGCAACTCGTCACCGGAACTTATCGTTGAAATTACGAAGAAATCTCAAAGTCGTTTCAGGATGGTTTCTTGGGCGAGTAAGGCGTGAAATTCCGTATGTCTCCGAAGTTCATCCGGTGTGTGAAATTCGTAATGATGCAGCAAACCATGCTCGCGGAATGCGCGAGTGGCCGGCGTCAGGTATAGATGCGGCGCGTATTGCAGGATGTCGTCGATCATCAAGCGAAAGTTCTGCGAGGCAGAGGAGCCCTTGCGATCTCCCAGATATTCGTAATTCATCAGGTTGTAGTTGATTCGAAATCCTTGCAGGGGATGCTTTCGAATGAGCCATGCTTCCAAGCCGGTATGCTGGGAACTGTCGGTCGGGGGATGCCGCAGGTGCGGCG
>CAZVJA010000003.1:0-77828 GCA_964626885.1 uncultured Planctomycetaceae bacterium
GATCAGCAGGCCGGTCTTTTGCGCCACGATCGGCGCGGCTCCATACACGAGTCCATGCCCGAGCAGCATTCCCAGCATCCCACCCCCGAAGCAGAGCAGAATCGACTCCGCGAGGATGATTGAAAAGACGGTCGTCCGCTGCGCGCCGAGCGCCCGCATGATGGCAATTTCCTTGCGGCGGTCAGCCATCGAATTGTAGATGCTCACGAAGATGCCGACACCGGAGACGGCGATAATCAGCCCGGTGAGCACGATCAGCACCGTCCGCACGTTCCCCACCACGTCGTTCATCAGCCGCGTCATCGGAATGATGGGGTTGACCGCCTGGGCTTTGTATTCCTTTTTCAGCTTCGCGGCATACAGCAGAGCCGCGGTATCGGTTTTCATCTTCAGGAGGACCGCCGTCACCTCTTTCTGAATGTCGCACAACGCGTGGTGATGGTGATGCCCTTCGTGACCATGCTCTTCCTCTTCTTCCGGCAGGTTGCATTTCTTCCGCCACTCTTGAACGTCGGCAGCCAGGGCGGCTGGATCGTCCGGCTGGCCGTTGAAGTCGCGCCAGCGTTTGACCGCTTCGGTGATTGGCTTGTCGTGCCCGGCGATGGCGAAGAAGCCCGTGAGATGAATAAACACCGTTTTGTCGTTCGGCGTTCCGGTCGGAGCGAGCACTCCCTGCACGGTGAATTTTTCATCATGCTTATGCCCCCCTTCGGAAGCCGCTCCGCCGTGCATCAACTGGAATTGCGAGCCGATGTCCCAGCGGTTCACGCGAGCGACCTCCGATCCGATGATCGCATCGAATGACGTGTGCATGATGTCCCCCTTCTGGAGCAGGAACTCTCGTCCGGGGGCGTATTCATGCTCGAAGTAGATTTCGGTCGTGCCGACCAGGGGGAAGTTCCCCTCTTCCGTGACGTCGCCGAGCGCGATCGGGATGGCGACTTCTATTCGCGGATCCTTTTGCAACTCCTGGTAGTACAGGTAGGGAAGATTCTCGATCGGCTGGCTGATGCGATAGACGGTATTCAGGACGAGTTGCAAGTCGCTTCCCTTCGGGCCGACGATCAGGTCGTAGCCAATGGACCGTTGCGAGAACATTCGTTCGACAATGCCATGAATGACCAGCACGGAGACCATCAGCATCACTCCCAGCGCGACGCTGAGTGCAGTGAGCGAAGACGCCAGCGCCCGCTGCTTGATGCTTTTGTAGGCAATCGTCACAAGATTCATCACCGGACTCCGAGGCTTTTCATCTGACGTTGGCGGGGGTGTTCACGGCAGGCTGGTTGAATTCGCTGAGTTTCTCGACCCGCTGGAACTGGCGAGCCACGTCGGGAGAATGCGTGACCATCAGCAGGGCGACGCGGTGTTCCGCACAGGCTTCTCGAATCAACTTCAAAATGACGTCCTGATTCGCGACATCGACGTTGGCGGTCGGCTCGTCAGCCAAGAGCAACGAAGGACTGTTCGCCAGAGATCTCGCGACCGCCACGCGCTGCTGTTCCCCCACGGACAACTGCCCCGGGCGATGCGCCAGCCGATGTCCCAAACCGACCAGATTGAGCAAATCTTGAGCGCGATTGCGGTCCGCCCGTTTGCCGGAGAAACTCATCCCGAGCAGCACATTCTCAAGTGCCGAGAAGGCCGGCAGCAGGTTGAACGTCTGGAAAACAAACCCGATTCGTTGTGCTCGAAAACGGTCGCGGGCCGCCTCGTTGAGCCGAGCGATATCGATTCCGTCGATCCGCACCGTCCCACTGTCCGGGGCACTAATTCCTGAAATGATATTCAGCAGAGTTGTCTTGCCGCCGCCGCTGGAGCCGACGAGCACCACTTGCTCGGCACTCGCCATCTCGAAACGTTTGATATTGAGGACCGGGAGCAGATGCCCGTCCGGTTCGCGATAGGCCTTTTGAACATTTTCCAACAGCAGTGACATCGCTCCTCCGTCGCACCTTTGCAAACGTTGATCGGGCCATCTTCGCGGATGCGGCAGGCAAGTTCAACGCAGACCTCATTTGGTAAGAACAGCCGTTCCCCGGGCGGTCTTACGATCGGGACGCAACCTGCGTGGGGCCAAATCACACATTTTGCAAAACAATTGCATAATCGGCGCAGAGCTGGCTGCGGAACCGCCGCACGCGCGATCACTCCTTGTCTCGAAACAACGGCTGCCGCAAAACCACCCAGTTGGCCTATCGAATCTGGCGTCGCATCAGGCACGGATACCCGATTCCGCGAGTACCGAAATGATCGCGTCGAGTTCATTCGCAACGGCGACAGGGTGGTTGGCAAAGGGAGCGGTTTTCACCCCATGGCTGGTCAGCGACTCATCAAGCCGTCCGTCTTTCGCTGAGTGATAGGCGACGGTGGCATTCGGGTCTTTCAATTCGTGTCCGGTGAGAATGCAGACAACCCGGTCGCTTGGAGCAATGATGCCTTGTGCCCGCAGCAGCTTGACCCCTGCAACACTGGCGGCACTGGCCGGTTCGCAGCCGAAGCCCCCTGCCCCGATTTGCGCCTTCGCGTCGAGAACTTCCTGATCGGAAACTTCGCGGACGAGACCGTCACAGGCTTCCAGTGCGCGAAGGCACTTGGTGAGATTCACCGGCCGATTGATCTGAATGGCACTGGCAAGAGTCGAAGCACGGCGACCTTCGGAATCCATCTGCGTGAAGAAGTCGTCGATCCTCTGCTGCTCAGGATGTCCGCCGTTCCAGCGCACTCCCTGTTCCTCATAAAGCTGGTACAGGGTATTTGCGCCGGAGGCATTAATGACGGCCAACCGCGGTACTCGTGTTACCAGACCCAGTTGTTTCAACTCCGCGAACGCCTTTCCGAACGCGCTCGAGTTCCCGAGGTTTCCCCCCGGGACGACAATCCAGTCGGGCGGCTCCCAGGCAAGCGCTTCGAGAATGCGATAGATGATCGCCTTCTGCCCTTCGAGTCGGAAAGGATTCACGCTGTTGCAAAGATAAATACCGAGCTGCTGGCAGACCTCGCGCACGCGGATGAGGGCGTCGTCGAAGTCTCCTTGAATCTGCACGGTCAGCGATCCGTAATCGAGAGCCTGCGACAGCTTGCCATAGGCAATTTTTCCGCTGCCGACAAACACCACAACGCGGAACAAGCCGGTTGCGCTGGCAAAGATCGCCAACGAGGCGCTCGTATTTCCGGTCGAGGCACAAGCCGCCACCTTCGCACCGACCATGCGGGCATGCGTGGCGGCGGCAGTCATTCCGTTGTCTTTGAAGCTGCCCGAGGGATTGAGCCCCTCGTATTGGAGAAACAAGCGGTCCGCCGCGAGGCCGGCGTATTTCGCGACCGATTCGGAGGGGCGCAGGATGGTCTGCCCCTCGCCAATCGTCACAATCGCGTCCGGGGGAGTAAACGGGAGCAACTCGCGGAACCGCCAGACGCCGCTGAAATCGAGGGGATCACGACGATTGGACCAGCGGGATTCAAACTCGCGCAGCGACCGGGGGACCGGTAGATGATCCCACTCGTAGCCGATGTCAAGCAACCCGCCGCACGCGGGACAGGCAGTCTGCACGTCGTCCACCGATATCGTGGTTTCACACCCAGGAACGATACAACGCTGAAACGCAAGATCTTTAAGGACGGCGCGGGGAATGGATCGGGCTCCCATTGAAGTTCAGACAACTGACACCAGCAGAGGGTTCACGGTACCACAAGGACCGCTGGAGACGCAAAGCCAACCGGTGAGACAGTTTCCACGACGGCTGCAATCTCATCTGGTGTGGATTATGATGACGTGATCGTATGCAGAATGCCTGGAGAGCCGGAACCGGAGTTTTCAGTCGAACAATTTGCGGAGCAGGTAAGCAATGAAACTGAAAGGTCGGAACGCACTGGTGACCGGTGCGTCGCGGGGGATCGGTCGGGGTTGTGCGATTGAAATGGCTCGCGAAGGGGCGAACATCGCGATCAATTACCGCTCGCATCCGGAGGAGGCGGAGGAGGTGGCGGGTGAGGTCCGGGCACTCGGCGGAAAAGCCATCGTCCTGAAGGCCGATGTTTCTTCACAGCCGGCGGTCGAAGAGATGGTCGCTCGCACGGTCAAGGAGTTCGGCAGCCTGGATCTGTTTGTATCGAACGCCGCGTACAGTGACAGGGAATTAATGGTCGAAGCCAATATGGAGGGTTTTCGGCGAACGATTGACGTGACGATGTGGGGGGCGTTTTACGGAGTGCGGGCCGCTGCCCAGCAGATGGTCAAACAAGGGAAAGGTGGGGCGATGGTGGTGATCAGTTCTCCGCATGCCGTCCTCGCGATCCCCACTTCCATGGCCTACAACATGTCGAAGGCAGCCATTGACCACATGGCCCGAACCGCCGCCATTGAGCTGGCTCCCCACCGCGTGCGGGTAAATATCGTTCATCCTGGCTGGATCGACACGCCCGGCGAACGGAAGTTCTTCACGGAGGAACAAATCCAGGTCGGCGGGTCCAAACTTCCGTGGGGCCGACTGGGCAGGCCGGAGGAAATCGGCAAGGCCGTAACCTATATTCTGAGCGACGACGCCGATTACATGACCGGAAGCACGGTCGCGCTGGAGGGAGGCGTGAGTCTGCCATGGTGGTCAAATCGGGCCGCTGGTGAGATGTGATCAGGGAGCGGTCAGCGATCAGCTCTCGCAGGTGAAGCTGCACCACTCTCCCCATTCACCCCAAATTAGCACTCCATAGCCGTTAACAATACCGACTTCGTGAACTTTGCCGATTGCGTTGAAGATGCGGGCTATTGGTGGTCGATGATTCCCCTATGGCGGGGGGGCGCGCCAGGCGAAAAAGATCCGCCATGCTTTACGGCCTCTATCTTTCCGCGCAAGGGGCACAAGCCCAATCGACTCGTCTCGATGTGATCGCCAACAACCTGGCGAACGCCTCGACCTCGGCTTTTAAGCGCGATCTGGCCATCTATCAGGCCCATCCCACTTATGACGTGGAGAACGGCGGTGGGAACCCCGGCCCGGAAGGGTGGGATGACCACACCGGCGGACTATCACTCGCCGGTATCGTGACCGACTATTCCAATGGTTCGCTGATTCAGTCGGGGGGAACCTACGATCTCGCGTTGGCTGGCCCCGGATTTTTCCAGGTGGCCGACGAACGCGAAACATTTCTCACGCGGAACGGACAATTCTCCATCGACGTGAACGGTGATCTTGTCACCGACGGCGGATTGCACGTGTTGAATGAATCGGGTGGCAACATCTCGATTCCGGCCAACGCGACTCAGGTCGATGTCACTCCCGATGGCACCGTCAGCGTTATGCTCGACGACGGCATCTCCCGCGCCATCTTGGGGCGAGTGGCGGTCGTTGAACCCGCCTCGCTCGACGGGCTCGAGAAAATCGGGAACAGCCTCTTCCGCCCGCACACGGACGTCGGGCCGGGAAATCCGCAAACCGCTGTCCGTCAGGGATATCTGGAGGCTTCGGGGACGAATTCCGTCATGGAAATGCTGCAGATGATTCAAGCGACGCGCGGCTTCGAGACCAACGTGAACATGATCAAATATCAGGACGAATCACTCAGCCGACTGCTGCAGACGGCTGCGGCACGGTAGGGATGAAGGAATCAGGATTCAGGAATTAGGGAAAGAAGTAGAACGAGAAAAGCGACATCCGACCCCGATTGCGAGCGGTTCTCCTCAAGCTGGGATTTTGGACTCGGGACTTCACATTTCAACTCTCGCCGTTTGGTAACAAACCATGACGATTCGCGCATTACAGTCCGCCGCCACGGGAATGGAGGCGTACGAATTCAACCTCGATACGATTGCCAACAACATGGCGAACGCCGGGACGACGGCGTTCAAGCGATCGCGAGCGAATTTCGAGGATCTGTTTTATCAGCATTTGAAGCTCCCTGGTGCGCAAGATGCGAACGGACGAGCCGCGCCGGTGGGAATTCAGGTCGGTCTGGGAACGCGCATTCAAGGGGTCGAGGTCGATCACAAAGAAGGCAGTCTGCTGCAAACCGGCGGCGCTTTGGATCTGGCGATCGTCGGGAACGGCTTCTTTCAGTTGCAGGACCCGAGCGGACAAATCGTCTATACACGAGCCGGAACTTTTTCGGTGAACGCCGACGGTGCGGTTGTGATGGCGGGAGCCGACATCGGTCGACTGCTGGAACCAAATATCACGGTACCTCCGGGGACGACCGACATCTCGATCTCCGGTGACGGAGTTGTTTCGGTCCTTGAACCACCGAACCAAACCCCCACGCAGCTCGGCCAGATTCAAACCGTCAAGTTCCTCAACCCGCAAGGGATGATTCAGCTTGGAGAAAACCTGTATGGAGCGACCGACGCGTCGGGATCACCGCAGGTCGGCACACCAGGTTTGGAGGGACGCGGCCAAATTCGCCAGGGATTTCTCGAAGCATCCAACGTCGAACCGGTCCGCGAGCTGATTGACCTCATCAAAACACAAAGAAATTTCGAGTTGAACAGCCAGGTGGTACAGGCATCCGATCAGCTGCTGCAGCTAGTCGCGAACCTGCGAAGATTCTAGGAGGGTTGAGAGTTGAGAAGCGGAATCGACTCGGCAGGTGTGTTGATCGGGCCGTGACGGATGTCTTCCCCGCGTTACGAATCTTTTCAGTCAATCGCAGAGCAATTACCTACAACCATGCGTCATCAAACGAACATCGCTGGAATCTTTATCGCGGCAGCGCTGATTTGCGCCGTCACCGGCGGGAACCTGTGCGCGGCGATGATTCAGTTCAAACCGCGTGCCGCCGTGACGGATGGAGTAATCACTCTCGGAGACATCGCGGACGTACTCCATGCAGACCCCGAAATGGCCGACCAGTTGGCAAAAACCGTGGTGGGACCTGCCCCGGCCGCTGGGCGGGAATTGCGTCTGAGCTTCGCCGACATTCGATCACGGTTGAACGCGACCGGTGTGAATCTTGCGACGATGGAGTTTTCGGGCGCAACGGTCGTCGTCGTTTCAAAATCGGCCGGGTTCGACAACAAAACAATTTCTTCCGAGAAACTGGCTCCTCAGCGTAAGCGGGCCGAAGAGTTAATCGCGGAGAAAATTCAGAAGGCGCTTGTGGCACGCAATCCGGCTCAAGAAAAACTCATCGTGCAGGTCGAACTCGCGGATCGCGACGTGACGCCGGTCCTGCAACACATCGTCTACGGTGACTGCGAGGTCGTCGGAGGTGATCCGAAGAATCCGCACGAGCAAATCGTCGGAATCCGTTTTCGAGACAGAAAGGGGTTGCCGGCCGAGATCGGTGCACGCTGTCGCTTTTCTCCCCAGCCGATGATCCTTGCCGCTCGCTACACCATTCCACCCGGACACATTCTTCGGGAGGCCGATCTCGTCTGGCGGCAGGCGGAAGACGCGAAGGGAACCGTGACGCGGCTTGAAGACGCGCTGAACCGGGAAACAAAGCGTTCGATTCGGCAAGATGAGCCGGTTCGCACAACCGATATCCAAGAGGTTCCGCTGGTGCGGTCGAACGATATTGTCACCGTCATCTCGAGGATCGGCGGCGTGACGATCCGAGCGGAAATGAAGTCTCGTGATGAAGGGACGCTTGGCGAGACGGTGACGCTGACGAGCCTTAAGGGCCGCGATATGGTTTTGGCGCGCGTGACCGGGCTCCATGAAGCGGAAGTGATTTCCGCGGGACCATCCCTAAGCGACACGTTACAAGATGCCACCGGACGAATTGAATTTCGGGGGGAACACCGATGAAAAAATTGCGGCACTGGAATCGAGTGGTGCGTACGAGGTCGCGGTGCGTTGTGCTCGCGGGAACGAGCCTGTTGCTCACAAGTCTCGGGTCGGTATTCGCGCAGGATCCTCCGCTGCCGGATGAAGGCTCGCAGTTAACTCCTTCCGCTCCGCCGACGAGGATGCCAACCCCCCCAGTGCCGATGCGTCCTCAGGCGATGGCCCCACATGGCCCGGGGCCGATGCCTCTCGGCCCGCCCCACCCGGACTTTTTCGCTCCGCCGCCGGTGCTGCATGTTCGGGATTACGCCTGGGCCTACGTCGGAATTCCGGAGCCACGCGAGATCATGGTGCACGACATCATCACGATTATCGTCAGCGAAAAGGCGGAAGTGAGCGCGCAATCCCGCTTCAAC
Organism: uncultured Planctomycetaceae bacterium; assembly: GCA_964626885.1. GTDB lineage: Bacteria > Planctomycetota > Planctomycetia > Planctomycetales > Planctomycetaceae > CAZVJA01. Next base: position 8,138 of record CAZVJA010000003.1, read on the forward strand.
CGTCAACGGAACGGGAACCTAAAGGCTGAATTGAAGGAATTCATGAGGTTCGACGACGACGGACACCTGGCGACAGCCGCTCCCAATCAGCCGACGATCGACACCAACCTGCAAGGGCGTCTGCAATCGACGGGGCAATCGCTCGACCAGGAGTCCATCAAATATCGAATCGCGGCCACCGTGGTCGATGTGCTCCCCAACGGAAACATCATCCTCGAAGCCCGCAAGTCGATTCGGAATAACCGAGATCTCTGGGAATACTCGCTCACCGGCACGCTGCGCCCTCAAGACATCCAGCCGGACAATACCGCATTGAGCGAGAACATCGCACACCTCGCCATCGTGAAAAAATCGCACGGCAAGGTTTATTCGAGCACGCAGAACCCCTGGGGAATCCGTCTGTATGACGCATTGTCGCCCTTCTGAGGCGGATCGAGGCCGAATGCACGGCGATCGCTCGTGCCGGGAACTTTCGGCCGACCGTGGATGTGTGAGATCGGATGGAGTTGAAGAGGAGGAGTCAAGATGAGACATCACACGAGACGAATGCTCATCACGGCCACGGTGGTTGCAACCTGCGCGCTGCTCCTTGTTCCGACACAGGTTCAGGCACGAGTGCGATTAAAGAGTATCTGCACCGTCTACGGGCAGAAATCGACGCAGATCATCGGTCTGGGGCTGGTCGTGGGACTGCGCGGCACGGGGGACGGCGGCAAGAATGCGGCCATGGCCCGCGCATTGGCGTCGACGCTGTCATTTCTCAACAATCCCGTCGATCCCGGCAAGGAACTGAAGGACGCCGCCAACGTCGCGGTTGTGACGGTCACTGCGGAAATTCCCAAAGAAGGACTGCGCCGCGGCCAGAAAATCGACTGCGACGTGTCGTCGATTTTCGGAGCCAAGAGCCTCCGCGGCGGACGATTGCTGCTGACTCCCATGCAGCTTCCCGCTGTCGACGATGACCGAATGGTCGCGCTCGCCTCGGGAGCGATCATCATTGAAGACTCCGAAATTCAGACGAACGGCAGAATTCCCTCGGGCGTCATGCTCGAGCAGGATTTTACGTCCCCGTTCGTTGACCGAAACCGGGGAAATATCGTGACATTGCTGCTCGATACCGGGCATGCCACGTTCAGCGGCGCCAACGACGTAGCGGTGCAGATCAACAATAACTTCAAATATGAAATCGGGCATAGCAACCGGATCGCAAACGCTCGGTCCGCCGGAGTCATCGAGGTGTCGATTCCGCAGTTGTACCTGGATGACCCGGTGGATTTCGTCGCCAAGCTCCTGGAAATCGACCTCGACAACCCGCAGTCGGAGGCGCGGGTGGTCATCAATTCGCGCAGCAAGACGGTGGTGATCGACGGCGACGTGGAGATTCGTCCCGTCGTCATCTCTCACAAAGGGCTGCGCGTGGAAGTGGCGGGGGAAGCCAGCCCGTTTGTATCGCTCAACACGCAAGGACAAGAAGCCCCGCAGCAGTTGCAGGATCTCGTCCATGGCCTGGAACAACTCAGGGTCCCGATCGAAGATATCATCGCCATCATCCGGGAACTGAACCGCAGCGGCGCACTGCACGCGGTGTACATCGAAAACTGAAGGAACCGAACCCGGCTCCAGTCGCGGCCACGACAGCGGAGCAACACGGGTTTTCATAAAAGCAAATTTCGAGACGTCTCATGAATTCTGTCGGCAACCTGAATGCATTGCGAAGTAGCTTCGACGCAGCTCGCGGGGTTGCTGCCGATCCGATAACGAGCGGCCAGCCCCTGACGGAAAAAGAAGCTTTTCAATCGGCGGTGGCGGGGACGTTCTTCAAACTGATGCTGCAATCGCTGCATAAAATGCACGGCAAGCCGGCTTATTTCCATGGCGGGCAGGCAGAGGAAATGTTTCAGAACCAGATGGACCAGCAGCTCTCGGATGAATTCGCCAAGTCCCACGGAGCGCCGTTGACAGACGCCCTCTATCAAGCTTCCGTACGCAACCGTATCACGTCAGCGGAAACGAGTGCCGCATGACTCGAACGGACCTGGGTAAACTCAATCCGGAACTTTCTCGACCTGCCCCAAAGTCGAAAAACAGAGCCGCAAAGTCTCGCTGCTCAGAAAGGTCTACCAAGTCTTCCCTGTCCTGCCGATCGACAAGATCACCCCTCACCCCCGGTCCTTACCTTAAGTAGGCTCTGGAAGGGAGTTACGCGCAGAGATTCGCACTGATCCCCAATTCGAACGGAAGAACCCGACCGGTATCCGCCGAAAATAAGGGATATCGGTCTTGTGGTGATTATGCGCGTTTCGGCGATTGTAACGGCTGGTGAAAACCGACCGTGAGTCGCGGAATTGGGGGGCTACCAGATGCCGGGGGGACAGCTGGTTGAGGATATCCGCCGCTTCTTGCGCGGAACTCTGGCTTTGCAGGACGAGATGTCCGTTCTGTACCGTCGCAAGCGCATCGCAATGACCGAGGCGCGCGCCGCGGAGCTTCTGCAAATTGCAGACACTGAAACTCGGCTCGCGAAGCAGTTACAGGTAAAGCTGGCCGAGAGGCGGCAGCTGTTACGCGAGTCCGCGGAAGCCGGGTACCCCGGGAATACGGTCCAGGAGGTCGTCTCCGCCTTGGGGGGGGAAATTCGAGCCGAATTGGAACCACAAGTGACGCGCGCTCGACAGGTCGCCGATGACGTCCGTCGCGAGACCTGGATTCACTGGATCATCGCCCAGCGGACACTCGGGCATTACCGCGATCTGCTGGATCTTGTCGCGCAATGCGGCCGCACTTCGCCGACCTACAGCCGACGACCCGGTCAGGAAATCTCCGGTGGAGGCGCGATTTTGGATGCGTCCGCGTAGGTGAATCGTTTGCGAATTTTGGTCGAGGGTAAACCATGAGTCTGAACGCCGCATTGGGAATTGCCAGCCGAGCGCTGGAAATATTCACCGCCGGCATTCAGGTGGCTGGCCAGAACGTTGCCAACGCCAATACTCCCGGATACATCCGCGAGGAACTGCAACTTGACACGGCCCTCCCCTACGTTCGGGGAGGGCTGGTCTTCGGAACAGGCGTCTTCGCGTCCGGAGTCAAGCAGCAGATCGACAAGTATCTGGAGACACGGATTCATACAGCCAACTCCGATTACACGGCTGCCCACGCCCGCGAAACCATCTATCAGCAACTTGAAGAGCAGATCCGCGAACTCGGCGGTGAGGATCTCTCGACATCAATCAACGATTTTCTCTCCACAATCAATGAAGCGGTGAATCAGCCGGAATCGGTATCACTGCGTCAGCTTGTGCTTCAGCAGGGAACGCAGCTTGCCAGCGATATCTCTTCGTTGCGACTGCGAGTCGATGAACTGCGACAGGCACAAACGGTCAAGCTGGACGAACTCGTGGCGGAAGCCAACGACTTGATCGCGAAGATCGACGATCTGAATCCGAAAATCGCGAAGCTGGAAGCGGGTGGTCTGCTCGGGAGCGATGCGGGAGCCCTGCGGACACAGCGGTACAACGCACTCAGTCGTTTGTCGGAGATCATCCCGATCCGCTTCCATGAACGAGAGGGGGGCGGCGTCGACGTCTTCACGGGGACCGACTATCTGATTCTCACTGGAACCACGCAGCAGTTGAAGACGGTTACGGTCGATGACCGCAACATTCTGATCCAAAACATCAGCCTGTCGAAAACCGGTTCGGTGCTCGATGCATCTTCCGGGGGTGAGATCAAAGGAATTCTTGACGGCCGTGACCAAATCCTCGGCAAGTTTATCGACGATCTGGACACGTTCACATCGAACATGATTTGGGAATTCAACCGCATTCACGCATCGGGTGAGGGGCTCGAAGGATTTACATCGCTCACCTCGGTGGAGCACGTCGACGACCCGACGGCGGTACTCAACGCGGCAGGTTTGGGGTTTACTCCCGTGCACGGGGGCTTCCAGGTCAAAGTGACCAATAAGCTCACCAATTTGACCGTCACAACCAACATTCCGATCGATCTGGACGGAATTGGGACCGACACCACACTCAACAGCTTGCGTGCGGCTCTCAACGGCGTGACGAACCTCAATGCGTCCATTTCAACAAATGGGCAATTGACCATTACCGCCGATCCGAACTTTGAGTTTCGCTTCGCCGACGATACCAGCGGTGTTCTGGCTGCACTGGGACTGAACACATTCTTCACGGGATCGGACTCGGGTGATATCGCCGTGAACTCCGCGCTGACGGCAAATCCATCGCTGTTCGCGGCATCGCTGGGGGGAGGCCCCTCCGATGGTCGCAACGCACTGAGGTTGGCGGAATTTCTCGACAAGCCGGTTGCCGCGCTGGGGGATGTCAGCCTCGATGATTACTACAACACGATGGTTTCGCAGGTCGGGCAGAAATCCGCGGCGGAAACCGCGATTTCCGACGGTTTCAAATCGTTTCAAGAATCGTTGAAGAACCAGAAAGAACAGTTCTCCGGTGTCAGCCTCGATGAAGAAGCGGTAAGAATCCTGGAATTCCAGCGTTCGTATCAAGCTTCCGCGCGAATCATCAGCACCGTCGATGAACTGTTTCGTACATTGCTGCAGGTGTAGTCCTGAGGAGCGTCTCTCGACATGGGTGTTGGTCCAATCCTTCCCGGCCGAATCCCCGGCACTTTGATCGCCGATCGATTGCGGCAGAATCTGCAGACGACAAACCGCACACTGGCCTACCTGCAAGACCAAGTAGCCACCGGACAACGGTTCTTTCGTCCCGGTGAAGATCCCGCTGCCGCGATCCGATCGATCATGTTGCAGAAATCGATCGAGCGGAAGACGCAACTTTCGGCAAACGTCCAGGTCGATACATCCCTGTTGAGCGCGACCGATGCCTCCTTGCAATCCGTGGGGGATGCGCTCTCTCAAGCAAAGGCCTATCTGCTCCAGGGGATTGGCGCCAACACCACGCCGGCCGAGAAACAAGCCTTGGCGTCCGAAGTCGATTCGCTCGTCCAGAGCGTCGTCAATGCGGCGAATTCCAAGTTCCGCGGACGTTATCTGTTCGGCGGGAGCGAAAGCCAAGCCGCGCCATTCGAAGTGCTAGGTGGGGGCCTTGTCCGTTACAACGGCGATCAACACCATGTGCAATCGTTCATCGATACGGAACTGTTGGTTGTCAATAACGTCGACGGTGAATCCGCGTTCGGTGCCTTTACCGAACCCGTTGGAAAAGACCTGGATCCTGCACTCACGCTTTCGACGAACATTTCCGACCTGCTCGGCGGCCAGGGTGTTGAACTCGGTCCCATTGTCGTCACCGTCGATACCGGCGGCGGACCCGTCGCCGCAACGGTCGATCTTTCCGGTGCCAAGACGATCGGCGATATCAAGACGCTGGTGGAAAATGCATTTTCGCCCGGCGATATCACCGTCAGCATTGTTGCCGGTCCGCCAGCCAACGGAATTCGACTCACACCCTCCGCGGGAACCGTCGCCGTCGCGGACGTCGCAGGCTCCAAAGTCGCCGCCCATCTCGGAATCGCCAGCGCCGCAGCCGCGGTCATCAATGGGAGCGGCATCGACCCCCAGTTGACCTTGACCACCCAGCTTTCGGCGCTCAACGGGGGATCAGGAGCGACGAAGGCCAACGGCCTGTTGATCACCAACGGGGAAATTCAGAAGACGGTGGATATCTCCTCGGCCGTGACTGTTGAAGACTTGTTCAACCTCTTGAAGGCGGAAGACCTGGAAATCGACGTCGGCATCAACGATGCCGGAAATGGCCTCGCGATTTCCAGCCGTCTGAGTGGGGCGAATTTTTCCATCGGTGAAAACGGTGGAAACGACGCTGCGAGTCTCGGCATACGGACGTTCGATGGAACCATTCTACTGGCCGACCTGAATCTCGGCCGAGGTGTTCCCGTCAACAACCTGGATGCACAGGGAAACCTGATGCCGGCACTGCTGGAAATCACACGCCGCAGCGGCGCCAACGTCTCGATCGATTTGAAGGGGCTGCAGACGGTTCAACAGGTACTGAACGCGATCAATGCCGTCGATCCCGGAAACCTGGTGGCATCGATCAACACAGTTGGGAACGGTATTTCGATTCTCGATAACGACGGTTCGAGCACCGGCCCGCTCATCGTCCAGGAGAACGAAATCTCGACGACGCTCGGCATAGCAGGCACAGAACCCGGAAACAACCCTGCCGTCCCCTTGGTCGGCCAAGAGATTCACCCGAGGCAGGCTGTCGGGACCATCAACCTCCTGCTGCGGCTCTCCAACGCGTTGCGTTCTGGAGATGACAATGAGCTTGGCCGTCTCGAACCGCTGTTTACCCAGGAGATTGAACGGTTCAATGTGGTGCGTGGCGACGTGGGCAGTCGGCTGAAGCTGCTGGAACAGGTCGGAAATCGCCTTGGAGATGAAGATGTTGTTCTGCGCGAATCGCTGTCGAAAGAGTTCGACGTCGATTTGACCGAAGCCATCACACGTGTCACGCAGATGACCACAGCATTGCAGGCAACGCTTCAAGTCGCGGCTCAGTCGCTCAATCTGAGTCTGCTGAATTACTTGTGAACTCCTGCTCCTCCAAGCCGGCTGCGCCACGCGACCCGCGGCGCCAAGATACGTGTACGTATGGACCGTATCGTGCCGAGTCTTCGCCACTTGCTGGAAGGAGATTTCGGCATCGCCAAGCGACCTTACTCCGGCAGTTTTTTCGAGCCGCTGCCGTTGAAGAGGGCGCGCAAAACCGTTAATCTCTTCTCTTTCCGCTAAGGGGAGGCCTCTTCGGCCTTTCCCCAAGCGCACCGTGTGTCTTTACGTCACTGCGACCAGACGGATCGTTCCCGGTCCGTGGCAGAGGGAAGTGTCGAGATGCCAGCCGCGTCCAGCAGCTATTTGATGAAGAAGGAAGAGGTCAACCCGAGTTGGTATGTCGTCGATGCCGACGGAATGGTGGTGGGACGATTGGCCTCTCAGATCGCCCTTGTCTTGATGGGCAAGCACAAACCGACATACACACCGCACGTCGAATGCGGTGATTTCGTGATCGTCGTGAACGCCGAGAAAGCACGATTCAGCGGCCAACCGCTCGCGCACGAGAAGCATCCTTATTTCACGACGAAGATGGCCAAAAAGGTGTATCAGAGATATACCGGATACCCTGGCGGTCAGCGGAATGCGACCGCTGGAGAAGTTTGGGATCGTCATCCCGAACGCATCATCAGCGAGGCGGTCCGCCGGATGCTTCCCAAGAACAAGCTGCGCCCGTCGATGATGAAAAAGCTGAAGCTTTACGTGGGACCGCAGCACCCGCACCAGGCGCAAGAGCCCGAGCAGCTCCCGGATTATCTTCGCCCATAAAGACATCTTTTGAGATATAGGAAATTTGCGACAATGATGAGCGAGACTTCCGAATCCGTTGGAACCGGTATCGTGGATGAGTCCGGCTCAGCCGGTTCTTTGACGTTGGGACAAGGCGTTCCGACGGAAGGTTCGTCTGCCGAGCCGGCCGAAGCACCGGTGATTCGTGGTCGCGTCGACAAATTCGGCGTGGCGATGGGAACTGGACGCCGCAAGACGGCCGTGGCACGCGTGCGGATCAACAAGGGTAACGGCAAACTGACCATCAACGGCCGATCGCTGGAAGATTTCTTCAGCCTTGATCGGGACCGTGAGATGGTGCTCGGACCGCTGCGTGCGACGAACAACGAGGGGCAAGTCGACGTCTGGGTCCGCGTTCTAGGGGGTGGGACAACCGGACAAACTGGAGCCATCGTGCTGGGTGTTGCGCGTGCCCTGCAAGTGATGGATCCCAGCTTGCATCACACCTTGGCTGAAGGCGGATTTTTAACTCGTGACGGGCGAATGGTTGAACGAAAGAAATACGGATTCAAGAAAGCTCGTAGAAGCTTCCAGTTCTCGAAGCGGTGAACTTGGTTCTCTCACCGGCCCGCCTGTCAGTCCGCGCCGGACAAATCTCATAGCCCCTCGCCGGAGAGATCCGGGTGGGGCATTTTTTTTGGTGAGGCCGGCAGATGCTAGACTCTCTGCTCCTGCCCGATCTGCGGCAGATGCTCCAAGAGAACGATCTCTCGGGACTCCGGGAGTTCTGTACCGTTCTCCATCCCGCCGTCGCCGCCGAAGTGCTGGAAAAACTTTCCAATGAAGATGCCTGGAAAGTTCTCGCCAACTCCAACCTGGAGCAGCAGGTTGAGATCTTCGAGTTCATCAGCCTCCCGAAGCAAGTGGAGCTTGTCGATAGCGTCGACCGCGCGAGCCTTTCAAAACTCATCGAAGCGATGTCGGCGGATGACCGAGTCGACCTGTTGGCGCGGATGGATCCCGATCATGTCGAAAGCCTGTTGCCGCTGATCGCCCAGGCGGAACGAAGCGACATTCGCAAGCTGCTCAGTTACCCGGAAGATAGCGCCGGCTCGATTATGACGACCGAGTACGCTTCGCTGCCCGGAGAGATCACCGTGGCGGAAGCACTCGATCGGCTGCGCTTACAAGCCCCGAATCGCGAAACGATCTATTACGTGTATCTCGTCGATGAGCAACGTCGTCTGAAGGGAATGATTTCGCTCACCGATCTCATATTGGCCCGGCCGGACTGGAAGCTTTCCCGCATCAAGACGAAGGAAACCATCTCCGTCAACGTGAGTGACGACAAGGAACAGGTGGCGCAGACCCTGGCGAAATACGACTTCATCGCCATCCCCGTCGTCGACGGCGAAGGACACCTCGTCGGAATCGTCACGCACGACGACGTGCTCGACGTCGTTATCGAGGAAGCCACGGAAGACGCCATGCGAATGGCAGGTGTGGCGGTTATTCAGGACAATTACTTGGACATTCCGTTCGCGAGCATCTGGGCCAAACGCTCGGTGTGGCTATCATGCCTCTTCATCGCGGAACTCTTCACGTTCACGGCGATGGCCTATTTCCACAAAGCGATTGATGAGATCACTGTGCTGGCTCTGCTGGTGCCTCTCTGTATTTCCACGGGAGGCAACTCCGGTTCGCAGGCAGCCACGCTCATCACGCGTGCGATGGCGCTAGGACAAGTCACCCCGCGCGACTGGTGGCGGGTGCTGCGGCATGAACTTTTGTTAGGTGTGGCACTCGGAGCCACGCTTGGAACGGTCGCATTCTTGCGCGCCGCGATGACACCTGCCTCTATTCGAGGCGATGCTGATCGCTGGATGCTCGCTCTGACCCTTTCTCAATCCGTCACGACGATTTGCTTGTGGGGAACGCTGGTGGGATCCATGTTGCCTCTGATTTTCAAAAAACTTGGTTTTGACCCCGGCTATGCTTCGAGTCCCTTTGTGGCGACATTTGTGGATGTGACCGGCATCGTGATTTTTTTCTCGATCGCCGAGATTTACCTCTTATGACCGTCGCTCCCTTCCCCCGCGCGAGTTGAAAGTATCATGACAAGCCTACCCTCGACATGGCGCATGCCGCTTTAAGTCGATAGAGCCATTGCGAAGGAAGACGCATCGGTGAATCGCCTTCGCGCGAACTGCCATACACATTAGACTTCGAACTTCTCGAATCGTGGGGACGCGTCATGGAACGTCGTCTCGTTTGTTCTCACGGAGGTGTGCGGCAATGTTCGTTCCAGGCATCGAGCACCCTGGACTCAACTCCCGCAGAGACTTGCTCGGGGCGCCACTGCTGTTGGCTGCCTTCGTGATCGTTCTGTTAACCTGCTCTGGCCGCGCGGAGGCTCAAGAGCCTGGCGTTTCGCCGCGTACAGACACCGAGCTCACGCCGGAGTCGATCGCCGAACGGAAGAAACAGATCGAGGAGATGAAAGACCTCGACGATGCTCTCCGGACGCGCATCCTCGAGATGTATCGTCAGGCGGCCGATTCGCTGAAACGATCGCAGGATTTCGCATCGAGAGCCGCGGAATACAAGAAGCAGACGTCCGCCGTTCAAGAGAGAGCGACCGCCACGAAGGCGGAGCTTGTTTCTCTCAAGTCCCAGCCGGAACCGGAATTGCCGCCGGAAGCCTCGCCGCTGCCAACCTTCGAGCAGGAACTTGCCAAGCATCAGTCGGAGCTGGACGCGCGCCGAAAAACTCTCGCGGAGTTGGAGGCGGAACCGAGTCGGCGTGCGAACCGCCGCAAAGAGATTCGCGCGCTCCTCGTGTCGTCGCCGGACCGCATCGCCGAGATCGCCAAGCAACTTGAAGCTCCTCCTCCGGCCGAGGAATCGCCGCAACTGACACTGGCACGCCGGACGGAGTTGGCCGCACGCCGCCAGGCGCTCCAGCGCGAACCGGCGGCTCTGGAGAACGAAATCGCCTTGTACGACGCCGAAGATGCGGCGGATTTGACCAGCATGCGAAGCGACCTGTTTTCCCAGCAGATCGAAAAGCTGGAAAAACAGGTGAAGAGGCTCACCGACACCGTCAACGAGCGCAGACGCATCGAACGTGAACGGGCCGTCGCGGCCGCACGCCGGCAGCAGGAGGAAGTGAACCATCCCCTGCTCCGCGCGTATGCGGAGTCAAACACCGCATTGGCCCAGGAAGCGTTGTCCTTAACTCCCAAAATTGAACTTACCGGCCGCCGATTGAAGGAAACCGAAGAGAAGACCAAAGCGCTCAACAACGATTTCAAGCAGACCAAAGACAAGGTCGATTCCATAGGCCTGACCTGGGCGGTCGGTTTGTTATTGCGAAAGCAACGCCCCGACATCCATGACTATCGCAGACCTTCGAATGATCAATCCGACGAGATCGACGACATCCAGTTCCGCCTTTTCGAGCTGTACGACGAGCGGGCTCAGGTCAGCAATATCGAGCCAAAAATACAGGAAATACAACAGCACCCTTATGCGCTCGAGCTGAACGAAGACGAGGAGAAAAACCTTGAGCAAGCGGCCCGCGATATTCTCCAACGTCGCCGCGAGTACCTGGATGCCGCAATCCGCGGCTACAACGATTATTTCAATAATCTGCTTAGCCTGGAAATCAAATATCAGTCACTGTTGAAGGAAGTCGAGGAATACGCCCACTATGTCGATGAACGCGTCCTCTGGATTCGCAGTACGAAGTGGCTCAGCCCTTCCGAAATGCGGCGCGACCGTTCGCTTGCACAAATTGCAGACAGGGAGAGCTGGAGGAGCGTGGGGGCACTTTTGATTTCCGACGTGCGGCAGAACCCCATTCCATTCTGTTCCGCGTTATTGTTGTTCGGTGCGTTGGGGTATTACCGCACTCGATTTCGCCGCGAACTGAAAGACATTGGAGTTCAGGCCCAGCGTGGAACGTACACCCGTTTCGCGCCGACGGCCAGAGCCGTGCTCCTTACCGCGATTATCTCGCTGTTCGGTCCCGGAATCGTCTGGTATCTCGCCTGGCGGATGAAGGAAGCTTCGCAGGGGGGCGTTTTCGCCGATGCCGTCGCACAGGGTCTTCGGGCCGTCGCGGCTGTGTATCTGCCGTTGGAGTTCCTTCGACAAAGTTGCAGGAATGACGGATTGGCTGAGGCGCATTTTGGCTGGTCGCTGGCTTTAATCCGATTGCTCAGACGACGAACCCGTTGGCTGATGATCCCCGCGCTGCCGCTGCTGTTTGTAACCGTTCTACTAAATACGGAGCAGCGCGAGCAGGGCAACGACACCCTGGAACGCATCGCGTTCATTTTCGTGATGATCGCCATTGCGGTCTTTATCCGGGGAATTTTGCATCCTACCAGCGGGTTGTTCGGAGAGGTTGTCTCCTACAAACGGGGCGGCTGGTTCGATCGTCTCAAATCCTTGTGGCAATGGCTGGGGATGTTGATTCCGATCGCGATCTCCGTACTGGCCTTCGCGGGATATTATTATTCCGCCCGGCAGCTCGCGTGGCGACTCGCCCTCACCTGTTTTCTTTTGGCCGGCTGCGTGTATTTGCGAGCGTTCCTGCTCAGGTTGCTGCTGGTGCACCGTCGTCGGTTGAGCATGCAGCAAGCGCGCCAGCGCCGTGCCGCGGCGGAGGAACGCGCCACGTCCGGGGAGGCCGCCTCGTCCGCTCCCCCGCTCGTCGCCACTGAAGATTCCAAGGGGGCGGATCTGGCGGTTCTAAGCTCACAGACGCAGCGGTTGCTCACCGTCGCGACAACAACCGTGGTGCTGGTCGGGTTCTGGTGGATTTGGATCGACATGCTCCCGGCACTGAACATCCTCGACCGCTGGACGTTGTGGACCACGGTCGTGGAAGACACTCAGCAAGTATCAACTTCGCCGGGGCAGACGTCGGTTCAGGTCGTCGAGAAAATGGAGCCGATCACCGTTGCGAACCTGTTCGCCGCGCTGTTCATTGCCGTGATCACCGTGCTCGCAGCGCGAAATATACCTGGGCTGCTGGAAATTACACTGTTGCAGCGGCTGCCGCTCGATGCCGCCGCCCGCTACGCCGTGACGACCATCGCCCGATACGTCATCGTACTGGCAGGCGTTGTTTTTGTCAGCGGCACGATCGGTATCGGGTGGTCGGAGATCCAATGGCTGGCGACCGCGTTGACATTCGGCCTGGCGTTCGGCTTGCAGGAGATTTTCGCCAATTTCGTGGCGGGCTTGATCATCCTGTTCGAGCGGCCGATCCGCGTCGGAGACGTGGTGACCATCGGCGATGTTTCCGGCATCGTGTCGCGGATACGCATCCGCGCGACGACGATCACAAATTGGGATAAGCAGGAATACATCGTCCCCAACAAGGAGTTCATCACGGGGCGACTCTTGAACTGGACCCTTTCAGACACGACAAACCGCATCGTCTTGCAGGTCGGTGTGGCCTACGGGTCCGATACCGCGCTTGCACGAAAATTGCTGTTGGAATCCGCCGACGAGCATCCGTTGATCCTCAAGGAACCGAAACCCACCGCGACGTTTGACGCGTTCGGCGACAGCGCACTGAATTTCACCTTGCGGGTCTATCTGCCGGAAGTACCCATTCGGCTTGATGTCGTCAACGACCTGCACGCCGCCGTCGACCAAAAGTTCCGCGCCGCGGGGATTGAAATCGCCTTCCCACAACGCGATATTCATATTCGCTCGGCCGCCGGAATGGTCGTCGGACCGGCACCCAGCGAGGTGAACGCTTCGATCACAAATCCCGCGGAATCAAACCATGTCGCGAAAGAAACGTGAGCGGAAGCGTCGCAAGCACTGGTTCAAACGCCAAGTGCATCCGAAGACAATGCCCGGTGCCGTGCACGCCGCCCCGGAAGCCCGGCCGCTATCGATTCACGTCATTGCGTACGACACCGACGGCATCGAGGAGCACAGGGGGGTCGATGCCGCTCGTCTTCGCACCCTGATTGGTCGCCATCGCGTCACCTGGGTGAACGTCGAAGGGCTCGGCGACCCCAACGCCATCGAGGAGATCGGCAAGCTGTTCGGTCTGCACGCATTGGCCCTCGAGGACGTCGTGCACGTACACCAGCGGGCGAAAGTCGAGGACTACCAGAACCACCTCTACATCACATCTCGCATGGTTTCATTCAAGGAACATCTTGAAACCGAACAGATCAGCATCTTCCTCGGCGATAACTTCGTCGTCTCCTTCTTGGAGGATCCGGGAGATTGTTTCGACTCCTTGCGCGACCGGCTGAGACGAGCGCGGGGACGCACCAGAACTCTGGGGCCCGATTATCTGGCTTATGCCATTCTTGATGCCGTGATTGATTCCTATTTCCCGGTTCTTGACGCCGCCGATCAGAAGCTGAATGAACTGGACGACCAGATCGCGGAAGGCGCGGGGCATGGCGCTATTTCTCCGCTGCACGAAATTCGCAACGAACTGAGGCTACTCCGGCGGTCTATCGGCCCGCATCGCGAGGCGATCAACGAACTTCTTCGCGATCATCATCCGCTCATCGGGCCAGAGACGCGCATCCACCTGCGCGACTGCTACGATCACACCGTGCAGATTATCGACGCAACCGACATCTACCGCGAAATGTGCAACGACATGCGCGACTTCCATGTTTCCATGCTGAGCATCCGCACCAATGATATTATGAAAGTGCTCACGATTATCTCGACGATCTTCATCCCGCTGGGGTTCGTCGCCGGCGTTTACGGCATGAACTTCAATACGGACTCTTCCCCATGGAACATGCCCGAGCTGAAATGGTTTTACGGCTACCCGTTCGCTTTGGGATTAATGGGGGCGATCGTCGTCGGCCTGCTGTTTTTCATCTGGCGAAAGGGCTGGCTGCACAAGTGAACTGCTCGCGAGCGCATGACCAGCCCGATATGCTCTCGTCGACTTAAGCCTGCAATGCGGTGTTCACCGAGTTGTCAGCGCTGTGACACGTCGATTCCCATCATCCGCATCAGTTCGATGGCGTTGCTGCGTTGCACGATTCCCGCCCGAATACGGTAGTCGAACGTCATTTGCCCGTTCTCGACATGGTCTTCAAAGTGCAGGTTCACCGCGGGTGCGCCGAGACTATCAGCAAGTTTTGTCATCGCCAGGTCATGGGTTGTCACCAAACCAATCGCGTCTCTCTGCACGAGAGTTTGCAGCACGGCTTCGGCTCCCAGGCATCGATCGTGCGAGTTCGTTCCTTGCAGCAATTCGTCGAGCAGGAACAGCAAGGGCGGCGAGTCTCCCGCCAGTTTGACCACCGTCTGCAACCGCCGGAGGGATGTGTAAAACAAGGAGCGGTGATCTTGCAACGAGTCGATCACCCGCATGACGGTACCGAGACGCAACGGCGTCAATCGTAGTTTTTCCGCCCGGACCGGCGCACCAGCCAATGCAAGAATCGTGTTTGTACCCACCGTCCGCAACATCGTGCTCTTTCCCGACATATTCGATCCACTGATGATCGCCACGCGGGTACTCTTGCTGAGTGAGAGATCGTTTCGCACCGCTTCTTTCTCGGGAAGAAGCGGATGGGCCAGCCCGGTCCCCTCAAAGCAGGCATCCCCGTCGATCAGTTCCGGTAACTTGTCGTCCGGATGTTCCCAGGCGTGGTTTGCCAGCGACAGCAGTGCCTCCAGTTCGCCCACGGATGACAACCACACCACGACCGACGGTCCGATGCCGCCGCGCCAGCATTCGATTGCATGGACGAGATGCACCGGCAGGCAGAGCAAAAATCCCAACGGTGCGAAAAACTGGTTCTTTAAACAGTTGTCGAGATAACCGATCAATTGCTGCAATCGCGCCACATGCCACGAAGGAGGGCGCCCTTCGGTCCGTAAACGATCGTGGAGTTCGCAAAGCGAGCGATCCTGGAATTTCTCGCTCTCCAGCACAGCGAGCACTTGTGAAAGAATTTCCAGCCCCGAAGCCGCCTCGTCAGCTGTAACCGCCAGCGCGCGAATCCGACGGCCGATGGAAAAGAGAATGGCCCACTGAATTAACAACACCATCAAGGGAACGGATAGCCCCCAATATCGAATCAGCAATCCACCGATCGCGACAATGGATGCGGTCGCCGTAACACCCGCGAGCAGGCGCAGCCCCGGACTGATCGGCTCGGCCGGTTTCTCGCACCAGCGGCGCAACCGATTCTGATCTAATAAGTCGTGCACTTCCGCATCGAGGAGCGCCAGTTTCTCGCGGAGTTCCAGTTTCTGACGAAGTTCGCCGATCGCCCCATGCCGTGACCGAATTGTCTCGACCGAGGAGGGATTCAATAGCCAATCGGCGAGTGCATCTTCACCCAGGCGCGTCCGAGCCCGGCAGAGCAGCTGAAACAATGATCCGCCGCCGAACAGGTCAAGATCCGAAGCGAAGGGATGTTCGACGTCGAGGTACCGCCCCCCAGTCGTGCCAACCCCCATCCAGCGCCCCTCCAGGCGGGCAATCGCTGCTGTGTAGTACGCTGCGGCACGACGCGCGCGATCCAGACGGCGGAGCACTCTTCCATGCATCAACACCAACCCGACAAACACCGCGACGAACGGCAGAACGAGCAATGCCGAGAGATCTTCCGAAATGAGCGCAATCCCAAGAACGGTCAGTCCCGAGATGAAGGTGATGCCGCGCGCGGTCGAAAGCCGACCATCAAGCCGTGAGCACTGCTCGACGTCTCGTTGAAAGTCCGACAGGCGCCGCTGATATTCCACGTGCGGGGAAGTCGACGCTGAGGCGGCGGCGCTCAGCGACTTGTCGGGACGCGGGGGCTCGGCGGGCAGATTCAGTTCTCCGAATGGAATACCCGTTACGCGGACTGCAACTCGTCGCGGACTCGTTCGAGCAGCGCCTTCGTCGCATCGACCCCCTCTTTTTCGCCAAGTTTTTGGCCTTCGTACTCGATGCCGACAAACCCACGATACCCGGCTGCAAGCACGATCTTCAGCATCCGACGATAATCGGTGCCGGTTTCGTTCCCTTGGCCGTCAAAGTCGTGAGACTTTGCACTGACCCCCTTAGCGAACGGCATCATTTCCTCGACCCCCTTGTAGCGGTCGTAGGTCTTGCCGTCCCCCAGATTGAAATTGCCGAAATCAGGCAATGTCCCGCAACGGGGATGATCGACCTGCTTGATGACAGACGACAGCCACGCGCCATTGGACGACAACCCGCCGTGGTTTTCAACGATCACATTGATGTCGTGCGTCGCTCCGAACTCCGTCAAGCGCCGTAACCCGTCGGCGGCGAGTTTCCTCTGCTCGTCGTAGGTGCCGCTGCTGCGGGCATTCACACGGATTGAGTGGCAGCCGAGATATTTGGCCGCCTCGACCCACTTGTGATGATTCTCCACCGCTTCAGCCCGCTTCTTCTCGCCGGGATCTCCCCGGTGCCCCTCGTTGTCGATCATGATCAGCAGGCTCTTGACCCCCTCCCCCTCAGCGCGCTTGTTCATTTCCGCCAAGTAATCCTGGTCGCGGGCTTTGTCCTTGAAGAACTGGTTCACGTACTCGAGTCCTTCAATGCCGTGCACCTGCTTCGCAACCCGCGCGAAATCGAGGTTGTTCATCTTTCCGGCGAAGAGGGACCGATGGTAAGACCATTGCGCCAGCGAAATCTCGAACAGCGGCTTTTTCTCCGCCGCAAACACGGACCGGCCAATAAGCGGAACGGTGCCCGCAGCAACGAGCATCTGTGCCGAGGATCTCAGGAATTGACGTCGAGATGCGGATGTCAGCATGATGAACGATCCCTTTCAACAAACAGGCGGGGATGCTCGAAAGTTATAGCGATCGATTGAGGAAGTCGGCTGTCGAAAGATCGATTATACGCCGCGCGACCGGGCACCTCAATCATGCGGTTCTTCATCTCCCGGTCGGTCGAAAACCGTGCCGCTGGGATTGAATAACAGCCAGAATACCGCCGCCGCCAGATAGGTCAGCGCGAACAGAATAAGGACGGAATCCCAGCTGTTGGTGAAATTCCGTACCATCGGAACCGCCACGGAGAATGCAAACGCGCCAATGCTCCCACTCATGTTCATCGCGCCAAACACCGTCGAGACATGCTTGCCCCCCATCTCGATCGACAATGCGTAACTCGTCGGTCCCGCGACCGCGGCACACAACGATCCGGCACTAATCACCAAAACGGCGGATGTGGCATCCTCGACGAACCAAGCTCCCAGAATCAATACCCCCGAGAGTGCCAGTCCGAAGATCGAAACCCCCTGTCGGGCAATCTTGCGGCTTCCCGTGCTGACGAGCAGCCGATCAGAAACCGCGCCACCGCCGAGCGTCCCGACGAATGTCGCTAGCACAGGCAAACTCGACAACATGCCCGACTCCGAGACGGAGATACTTCGCGTCTCCTGCAAGTAAGTCGGAAACCAGCTCGCATAAAACATGTAGGCCGCCGCTCGACAGAACTGCTGCGCGCAAAACGCCCACATCGGCCAGCTTGTGAGCAAAACTCCCCAGGGAACCGGTTCCTTGGCGGGCGTCGAGGACTCCTCACCGTCTTTCAAGTCATCGGATTCGATGATGGAGGACGACGTGTGCTGCTTGAATGCGGAGATCAGTTGCAGTTCTTCAGAATTCACTCCGGAATGGTCCCGCGGATTATCGCGAAACCATCCATAGTACGCACCGGCCCAGAGGAACCCCGGCAGACTGTAAAGAAACAGAATCAGAGGCCAACCGAGACTGTACCCGACGAGCAATCCCGTCAACCAAGCCGCGAACATCCCTCCGACTTGCTGAAATGCGGACAGCCAGCCGGTTGCGAGTGCCCAATGCGAACCGGGAAACCAGCCGTGAATGACCACTGCTGAGCAAGGAAAAATCCCGGCCTGTGCCGCCCCCGCCACCAGGCGCGCGACCAGCAATGCCACGCATGCCCCCAGCGCCCAT
Source organism: uncultured Planctomycetaceae bacterium (assembly GCA_964626885.1). Lineage (GTDB taxonomy): Bacteria > Planctomycetota > Planctomycetia > Planctomycetales > Planctomycetaceae > CAZVJA01. The sequence continues at coordinate 26,403 of CAZVJA010000003.1, forward strand.
CCCGCGGTGAGAGATTCGCTACCGTCGCGCAGCGCCAGCAATCCGAACCCGACGGCAGCAGTCACCACGGTTGCCACCGACCACAGGGTCGAGAGCACCGGCAGCGCGATCCTCGCCCCCCAGCGATCGCCGACCCACCCTCCGGGAATCTGAAACAAGCCATACGTCAGGAAGAAGATTCCGATGATCCACCCCATCTGCCCTTCGCTGAGTCCGAGGTCGGCGCGGATGGTGCTCTCCAGCACCGCGATGGAGTTCCGTTGGATGTAGGCAATGGTGGCCGCGGCGCACAGCCAAGAAAGCACGAAGTACCGCGCGATTGTCGGAGGAGCGTTCCGTTCCCGATCCTCGTGCAGCGGGGGTGACATGCGTGCTCCTGAAGAAAAACGAGCGTCTCATGAATCGAACCGGAGTCAAGTGTTCACAGTCTGTCGCAGCGGGCGGCGCATCGCAAGAGGGGACATCCCGTTCCGCGGATTCCCCGCGGATTTGAACCTTTCATACCACAATTGCTTGTCATGCCACGATTCACTGCTCAGAATCGAGAAAACGACGCACCGTGCCGACCCGATCTGATTTTCGTTCGGATTCCTGGAGATGCCAATGTTCCGACAGACTTCGCGATGTGGTTTTCTTCCCGCGGTTGTGGCGGCCCTGTTGTCGTTCGCGTGCTCTGGCAGACTTCTAGCCGCCGACGGCACCTGGAAAGCCGGTGCCGCCAGAACCGTGATGACCCCCGCAAAGCCGATGTGGATGGCGGGCTACGGAAGCCGCGATCATGTTGCAGAAGGGAAGGAACACGATCTCTACATCCGTGCGCTGGCTCTCGAAGACGCCGCCGGGCATCGCGCGGTTGTGGTATCGACCGACACGGTCGGCATTCAGCAGTCGGTTTATGAAAACACCTGTCGCGCTCTCAAAGAGAAATACGGTCTCGACCGCTCGCAGATCATGATCAATGCTTCACATACGCACTGTGGTCCCGTGCTCCGCCGCGCGCTTCACGACGCTTATCCACTCGACGAACAGCAGCTCAAGCTCATCGAAGAGTACACAGTGGAATTTGAGGGGTTGCTCGTGAAGACGATCGGTGATGCACTCGATCGACTTGCCCCGGCATCCGTTTCCGTCGGCCAGGGAAGTACCGACTTCGCCGTCAATCGCCGCAATAATCCCGAAGCCGATGTTCCCCAGCTTCGGGAACAAGGTAAGCTCAAAGGTCCGGTTGATCATTCCGTTCCCGTGCTGGCTGCCCATTCAACCGATGGAAAACTAATTGCCGTCGTGTTCGGCTACGCCTGCCACAATACGACGCTCAGCTACTACAAGTGGTGCGGAGATTACGCCGGCTTCGCGCAGCTGAACCTCGAAGCGGCCCACCCTGACGCCGTCGCCATGTTCCACATGGGATGCGGGGCCGATCAGAACCCCCTTCCCCGGCGAACCGTGGAGCTGGCGCAGAAGTACGGATCGATGCTCTCCTCTGCCGTCGATGAAACACTTGTGACGCAGATGAAGCCGCTCAAACCGACGTTGCGCACCGAGTTCGAGATGCTCTCCCTCAACTTGGGAGCGGCTCCGACGCGCGAAGAACTGACGAAAATAGCTGCCGAATCACCGAGCTACCAGCAGCGCTGGGCATCACGATTGCTCAAGGAAATGGACGCCGGGAAGGAATTCATCCGCACGTATCCTTACCCCGTGCAGGCGTGGTCCCTTGGCGGCAAGCAGCTCTGGATTTCGCTCGGCGGCGAGGTGGTTGTCGATTACTCGCTGGCGATCAAAAAAGAATTGGGTGACGACGTCTGGGTCACCGGCTACGCGAACGACGTGATGGCCTACATCCCCTCCGTGAGAGTTCTTGACGAAGGGGGCTATGAAGGGAACACATCGATGATGGTCTACGGCCTGCCGGCACACCGCTGGGGCAACGATATCGAAGAACTGATCCTCGGCACGGTGCGGCGCGTGAGCACCAGCGCTCGGAAGTAACGAGACGGCCTCGACGCGGCGTTTGCTACTTCGGCAACGGTAAATTCGCCGCGAGGAAACGATCGATAAACCACGTACAGCGGTCATTGACCGGTGCGGCGACGTCCATCGCGTGCGGCCAGCCGGGAAGACGATCGTAAATGTACGTCACGCCGACTCCCTTCAACTTCTCCGCCAGAAGATCGGACTGCTCGATCGGGACGATCGCATCCACCGTGCCGTGCAAAATGAGAGTCGGCGGGTCATCTTTGCTGACGTAGGTCAGCGGCGACGCTTTCTTGAACAGATCCGGTGCTTGCTTGTAGGTCTTTCCTTCGAGAAATGCCATGACGACGCTGTTCTCGTGTGCAATCGGCTTGGTGAGGTCGGTCGGGCCGTACAGATTGACGACCGCCTGCACCCGGCTGCTGACGCCCTTATTCCCAGCGTCGCCTTCAAACTCGCCCACCTCGGAACTGTAGCCGGCCATCATCGAGAGGTATCCGCCGGCCGAACCGCCGATCGTGCAGAGATGATCAGGATCGATTTTGTATTTCTCGGCGTTGGCGCGCAAGTAGCGGATGGCGGTCTTCACGTCCTGCACCGCCGCGGGGAAATACGCTTCTTGCGAGAGGCGATATGTGACCGTCGCGGCGATGTATCCTTTCGAGGCATAACGCTGGCAGTAGAACCGATAATCGTTCCGCTTGCCGGCACGCCAGCCGCCGCCATGAATGAAAACGAGCGCCGGCACCGGCTTCGTCAGGTTTTTCGGCCGGTACATATCGAGCTGCAAGCTCTTGTCGCCGACCTTGGCGTATTCGATGTTCCCCGTGACCTCCACGTTTTCCGGCGTGGGGGCAAAGAGGTTCGCAATCGGAACCTTCCCCGACTTCGTGGCATTCACCGCTTCTTCTTCCGACGTAAAACCAGCTGGGGGAGCTGGAGGCGTCTCTTTCAGGGTTGCCAGCCCGGTGCCCGTGGTGATCGCCGGCTCGTCAGCGAGGCACGGCAGAGTGCCCAGTGCAAGGAAGACAAGGAAACATGCAAGATACTGCCGTCGAAGACTCATGAAATAGGTTCCGTTTTGTCGTGTCGTTTACGTGAGCAGATTAGATACGCGGTCGCCCAACTTTCCTTGGCCAGGGAGCTTGTGTCTCACCCTCTGAGTCGAGCATAACGTTTGTGGGAATCATCAGCCAGCTTTGAGGTCGCACCTCGAGATGTGGTTACCGCGTACGTGCAACTCTGGTTTCAGTGATTCCCTGTTTAAACCGCGATTCGTCGTTCCTGCCGGGCGAGCGCAAAGGAAAGAAGCCCGGCGCAGACGGCAAATCCCGCGAGGGTGCCGTAGATCAGTCGGTTGTCCTGTGTCAGTCCCGCGAACGCGGGGCCGAGGGCCCCTATCCCGAATCCCACCATGTTGCTGAACCCGTATCCCACGCTGCGTCGGGCCGGCGGCACGTATTGTGCAATCAGGCTGTTGTAGATCGGCTGCGTCATGAAGTGAAAGAACGCTACGGTGCATGCCGCCGCAACCCTCATGACCCCCTCCGCAAACCCCACCCAAACGAGAGCAGGTGCCGCCGCAAACATGATGATGGAGAGCTGCCATTCCATCCGCCCGGGACGGGCGATGCGGCCGGCAAGCGCCTGGCCGACCAGAGCGCACATCATCACGAGGGTCGTGAGGAAATTCCGCAGACTTTCGGGACTGACCGCTGAGGCAGAATCCCCCTCTCGCTTGAGTATCCCCGGCAGATAGTCCCCCACGCTGTCCAGATAGCGCGGCAAGAAATGAACGAACGCGCCGTAGATCACTCCGGCCGTCGCCCCCACTGTCACCAGCAGAAAGTAACTCCGCCACGAGTATCGGTCTTCACGGCCATGCGACGCATGAACGTTGGTCATTGCGGCGGACGGTTGCCGATGATGCTCAACCAGAAAGAGAGTGAGCAGAAATGCCAGCACGGCTCCCAGCAACGCCAGCAGCAGGTAATATTCCCGCCAGGTCACCGTGCGTGTGCTGAAAACGATTGCTGCAATAAAAGGAGCCCCTCCGATACCTATGGAACCGAAGATACCGTGCCAGCCAAGCGCTGCTCCCCGGTTTTCAGGGGTGGTTTCGTGTGAGATCAGCGAAAGCCCCGCCGGATGGTAAATGCTCGCGAAAGAACCCATGCCGAACATCAACAGGAAGACGATGTTCAACGAACCGGCGGCCCAGGTTGCCGCCGACGTCAGGGCGCAACCCGCCAGATACAGGATCAACAAGGGTTTTGATCCATATCGATCCGCCAGCCACCCCGCCAACAGCGCTCCCAGCCCGAACGGCAGCCGCCACGCGCTCCCCAACCAGCCCGTGACGCTCTTGCCGACATGGAACTCGTCACCGATCAACTGTTCGACGCTCGGCAGCGACAGCTCGTACACATGGACCAGCGCGTGGGCACAAGAAACAAGCAGCACCAGCCGGAAAGTTTGTCGCGACATTCGAGCGTTTGACTTTCGGTCTTGGACGGGGAACAGTGGCATCACAACTCTCGACTCTTCCCGCGAAACTTTCAACCGTCGATTCGAATCTCCCCGCGAATTGTGAGTTGCCCCCGCGCTCGGCAATCCTCAGAATGAGCGAATTGTCCATGATCCGACCGTTTCCGCCACGAAAGCCACACCAATGCGCCACAACCGACTTCGCGAACTGCTCAATGCCGGAAAACCGACCCTGGGAACGCATATTCACAGTTCCTGGCCATCCATTTTTGAATTGGTCGGCCATTCCCGGATGTTCGACTACATCGAATTCGTGGCGGAATACGCTCCGTACGATCTGTATGCATTGGAGAACATCGGCCGGGCGATTGACCTCTTTCCGCATATGACCGCGATGATGAAGATCGAACAGGAGCCGCGTACCTACCTCACGATACGGGCAATCGGTTCGGGAATTCAAAACGTGCTGTTCGCCGACCCGCGCAGCGTCGCGGACGTCGAGGAGTGTGTACGGGCCGTCCGGTCGGAATCACCGCACTGCAAGGGGCGTCACGGCGTCGGCATGCGGCGCGACGTCGGGTTTGTTCTCGAAGCGGGAACTCCCGCCTTCGTGCAGGCGCTTGACGATGCGGTCATCGCGCTGATGATCGAGAAAGAGTCGGCCGTTGAGAATCTCGAAGCGCTGTTGTCGGTGAAAGGGGTCGACATGGTGCAGTTCGGCCCGGCCGACTATTCGATGAGCATCGGCCTGCCGGGACAATTCAAGCACCCGCGCGTCAAAGAGGCGGAACGGTACGTCAACGAAACCGCTCTCAAGATGGGAATTCATCCCCGCGCGGAAATCTCGCATCCCGATCAGGCGAAGGAATACCTTGATATGGGGGTGCAGCACTTCTGCATCGGCAACGACACGACGATTTTGTTCGACTGGTTCCGCAGCGCCGGCAAAGAGATGGGAAAGCTCGTCGGCCGCAGCCCGAGCGACGAAATTGGTGAGGATGATCGCCGCGGGTATCGCGGGTAAATTTTCCGCTTTCGTGGGTATGGCGATAGTGAATGAGAGACGATTCCGAGGTCGTTGAATGAATCTGAAACAGAAGATCGCCGTCGTCACGGGCGGCGCACGGGGTATTGGTCGTGCTCTCTGTCGGCGTTTTGCCGCCGAAGGAGCCGCGGCGGTTGTTGTCGCTGATCGAGACTTGGATCAGGCCGCAGAGGTTGCCGGGGAGATCAGCGGACTGGCCCTGCGCTGCGACGTCGGCGTTGAAGCGGAGGTGCAATCGATCGTGCGACGCACAATGGAAGCCTATGGCCGCATCGATCTGTTTTGCTCGAACGCCGGAATTGCCGTCAAAGGGGGAGCGGATGCCTCCGATGACGACTGGGACCGTTCGTGGCGGGTCAACTTTCTGTCACATGTCTATGCGGCCCGCGCGGTGCTGCCGAAAATGCTCGAACAAGGAAGCGGCTATCTGCTGCAGACCGCATCGGCGGCGGGTTTGCTGACCGAGATGGGATCGGCTCCGTACTCCGTTACAAAGCACGGAGCAGTAGCGTTTGCGGAGTGGCTGTCGATTCATTATCGGGAGCGCGGGATCGGCGTCTCGTGTCTCTGCCCGATGGGGGTCGAGACCGATATGCTGCTAGCGGATGATCCGCATGTCGCGTATTTGCGTTTGAGCTCAGTCACGCCGGAAGATGTCGCGGAGAAAGTGATTCAGGGTCTTGCTGCCGAGCAGTTCCTGATTCTGCCGCATGCCGAAGTGCTCGACTTCTTCCGCTACAAAGCGGACAACTACGACCGCTGGTTGAACGGTATGCGGCGGCTCAATCGTAAGATTACCGGTGAGCAGGACTGAGCGGGGACGCGACTAATTCACGTTGTCGGGCATTTTCTCGCTTCGGCAGCGAACTCGCCTCGCCCTCGGCATCGTTCGTAATTCCGTGGTTTTCAGCCGTGGAAACCGAGGTCTTTTGCCTCCGCTGCAATCTATGATTCACAACCATCGCCAACCAGAGCGGCGCGCACCACAGCTCCGCGAAATAGGTCTGTGAGCGGTAACGGTCGAGCGGCGTGTTCGTAAGACAACAAGGCCCGACCGTCAAAAATGGCAGTGCCGCAAACCAGGCGATGAACAGCCACGGCCAGTTGCCGGTCCGCAGGAAAGTCCACAGCGAGGCTGCGATCACAACCAACAATGGAACGTGCAGCCAGGTCGTCCAGAATCCGCGCACGAAACTTCCGAGCACCTGCCGCGCAAATTCCACGCCATGCCGGCGAAGCAATCCCTGGGCAACCGTCGTGAAGACAGCGTCGGCTTTGTACGGGTCGACGAAAACCGTTTCACCAAACACTCGCGCATAAGCCGGGCAAGCGAGCTGCCAGCAGTTTTGAGTGGCGGCTGCATCGGTCAATTCCGGGTTCCGCTTGTGTGCCAGGTCGACCGTGCAGACCCGGACGAATTCCTTCAAGTCTGGTTCATCGAACAACTCGACATCTTCCGGGGTCGCCAACTGGAGTGCCGTCGTCATCAGATTGAAACCGGTGAAAGCATGCTGTTTGAAGTGCCCGTAATTCGCATAATTGATGCCGCAGTGCAGGAGAACTCCGGCGAAGGTGACCGTCGCGAGCATTCCCGCGCGCAATGTGGCCAAGCGGAACGTGTCACGTCGTAAATGAAACAACCAGACCAACGCAAACACAGCGACAAACGGCACGTTACCCGGTCGAGCCAACAGCAGAAGATTTACACAGCCCGCAACCATCAGTCCTCGCGTCCAGCCTGGTCGCGAGAGATAACCCGCCACGAGCGCCATGCAAAGGATCGTCAATGCGTGGCTTAATCCTTCGGAAAGGACGACATCGAGATAACCAGTCATCCCGCGCGACCACGGACCCAGTGCAACATCGACCGACGCCGCAGCCACGATTGTTCCGCCGACTTGCCACCACGGCAGAAACTCTGACAGACGCCAAGCAAGAATGCAGAGGCTTGCGACCAGCAACAATTTCCATGCCCGCAGACTGCCGATGAATCGATGGCTGCCCCCCCAGTAATTCACGACCCCCAGCTCATCGAACAGATCGGACGTCCGATCGAAACCACGCTCCGTGTCGAAGGCATCAATCCAATACGGGACTAGCGGAGTCCGCATCTCCGAATGGGCGACGTAACTGTTGGAGTCCGGCGCGGAGATCAGTCGATTCCAACCGGGCACAAGTGCCGCCGAAAGTCCAGTCGCGCAAGCGAGCACAAGACCAACACGGCCAGCCGATGAAGCCGACGGCGTGACCAGGATCTCGGTCAACATGCGGATGGGAGGCCGGCCTGAACCATTCGTGAGGCTGATTCCTTGTTCTGTACGGCGCGCGACCAGTTTCACACCAAGACCGCAGAACATCATCGTTAGCGACGGTATGAGGAGCAACCACACCTTTCGTCGCAACGGAGGCCGCGCTTGTGGATTTGCGATCAGCTTGTATGAGAAGAGTTGCCGGCGCTCGAGCGCGTCCGCGGTACTCGACCAGACGATCACTCCGGCGGGCCCATCCAGAGAATACTGTTGGTTCCCCTTCTCGACCAATGCCAAGTCATCCACGCGTGTCAGCTTTTCTCCCTTGTAAGTGAGCACGCAATTTTCTGGAATTGCCCGGCCGAAGTCCGCCCGATACAGGTTCTCGCCGATCTTCTTCACGCTCGGCGCCGAACCGAGGTCAAATTCGAGCGAACGAGGTAGCAGCGCGAAAACCAGCGACAGAACGAGAGTCAACACACAGGATGTCCAGAAGCCGGCTGCCAGTATCGTGGCAAGAACTCCCCGCGATCGACCGGTCCTCGTCGCGCCGTCATGCGGCGCGGCTGCGCGGTCTGGCATGGTCACGCTGCCTTTCGTGTGGTAAGTTCTACGTCCTGCTCGGATGGTCGATGTTTCGGCGTTGTCTCCATCGCCCGGTCCACCCACGCATAAACGCCTGCATCGACTCCCCGTTCCTTCCCGATCGATGCCCCTCCTCCAACGCAATATGCCAGCATTCCCATCCCGAAGATCAGCATCGACGTGCAAACGCATCCGGTGGCCGCCGCGATGGCCGCCGGCGTAACCCCCGCCACAATCAGCGGCGCGGCAGACAAAAAGAACGGCAGCATGGCCAGCAGCAAGAACGCCTTAAGCGGGTTGTACCGCAAAATGCAGTGTGTGATGATCTGCAGAGAGCGGAGCGTGTCTCGGAAATAGCGCACGTGGCTGCGTCCTTGCCGCCGCTCGTAGTTTATGTTGACGAATCGCACCGCATATTGTTCGCAGATCAGGGCGATCGTAATCGAGGTTGTGAACGAAAAACCGGTGCAGACGAAATCGAAGTACCGCAAAGCCAGCGACCGGCGAATCAGGCGGAATCCAGAGTTGGCATCAGGAACTTTCGTTCCAGTCACGTAGTTGACGAGCGCCAACTGGCACCAGCGTCCAAGGCGTTTCATTGCCGATCCGTAGAACTGTTGCCCCGTCCGTGCTCCGACCACCATGTCGTATTGATGCGCGTCGTGCAGCAATCGCTCGAGTTGCTCGACCGGATAGCTGCCATCGGCGTCGCAAATCACCACCCTTTCGAATCGAGCCGCGTTGATTCCGGTCTTCAGCGAATTGCCATAACCTCGGTTGTACGGATGCACAACTACGTGCGCACCGGCCGCGCGGGCCTCCTCGGCAGTTTGATCCGCCGATGCGTCATCCACGACGATGATTTCGCTGGGGATATCAAGCCGCTCCAACTCACGAGCCGCGGCACGGATGACCCGCCCAACGGACTCTGCCTCATTGAATGCCGGAATGACGAACGAAACGCCCGCTTGTGTTCCACCGCCGTCTTGTTCGGGAGGCTGTTTCTTGAGAACGGGCCACGCAGTGACGACGGGCCAGCGCGGTGTTCCGCGAACCTGTTTCCTCGTGCGACGTGCCCCTTCCATGGTCCCGTCCTTCAATCCTCCGGTGATTATCCGGTATCCAATTCGCCGATTGTTCGATTAGTGAAGTCTCGTCCTTGAGACTGTTTCAAGCTGCGCAAATATCCGTAATGTCTTGTGATCGGTTTTCGTCACTGGGGCATGGGTGCTCCCAGGAATTTTTCCGCCGAGCGATCGCGACGACCGAGAGGCCGAATAACCTCGCAAAAAATGGATCAACCACGCGGGCAACCGGGACGACCAGCCGGTCGTAAATAGCCAGTTGTGTATTGATGGTGCGGGCAGTCAGCGGACGCGGCGAAAGGAAACGCTGGTTCAGCCACCAGCCCGCGGCTCCCAGCGAGTTGATGTAAAACGTCGTCTCGACGGACCAACCAGCATCGACGAGCGTCCACTCGAGGCTGCGGCGCGTGTACCGGCGATGATGTCCTGCCTGTCGATCCATGAAACCATACAGCCCCGGATGTGCCGGGACGATGAGGCAGATTGTGCCGCCAGGTGCAATCGCATCATGCAAACCCGCAAGCACCGCGACATCATCAGAAATATGCTCCAGCACATTCGAGCAGAATATCGAACGCGCTCCGTAAGAGACCAACCCCCGCGTGCTCTCGATGTCATTGAGATCGACCCGCGCCGTCGTGAGCGGCTCAGAGTTGAATCGCTGACGGGCACGATGGAGGCAGGAGGAGTCAATATCGATGGTAATGACTTCCCCATGCTGCAACAGCAGCCCGGTGTACGTACCAAACCCGGTACCGACTTCGAGAATGGGAGGTTCCAACCAGGGACGCACGCTATCGTACAAATAGCGCGCATACCGATCGGCATGCTCCATTGCGGGGCTCATCGTTGCCTGGCCGATCGGAAAGGCTTCCGACTTCGCCGGCGCGTTGCTGGCCATGCTCATCCTTGAGACCTCCCCCCGGTCGCCCGCGTCTCGTCGTGTCGCACCGCAGGCGGCGCAAATCGGGCGGCCAGCGTGGCGTACTTCTAAGAGACAGCCGAAAAGGTGTCAAGAGGAATGGAAATCTGGCGAGTCTGGGGGACTGAGTGTGGACAAGACGGAATCCGCGCTGTTCTTGTCAAGACTCGTACCCGCTCCAGCATCTGCTACCGCTGATAGATCGGCAGCAATTGATAGGGGGGGGTAAGCGAGAGGATGGCGAGCGAAGTGGAGTAGGCATAGCCGACCGGACCGTCCTGATTCGCCTCTCGGTCCCAGGAACCGTCGCTGCGCTGGTTTTCAACCAGGGTTTCCAGCAGCACCGGGAAGAATTGTTCCCAATAGTCGCCGCCGAGTTGAAACATCGCCTGGCTGCAATAAAACGCACCGTAGTAGAACCGATCTTCGGGAGCCAATCCGCCTCGATTGAACCGATCGAAGGGGTGCTGGAGGAGATACTTACCCGCCGTGCGTGCCATTTCGTTGCGATGATCACCACCAAGCGCGAGCGAAACAATTCCTGCTCCCGCCATTGACCGACCGAAGAAACCGCGTCCGCGTCCGCGCAGGCCGTAGCAGAACGTCCCCTGCCTTTGGTCAAAGCAGCGCCGCACGAACGCGATCGCTTCTTCCATGTGTTCCTGCGGAACATCAAACTCCGCATTCCGGGCGGATCGATAAAACATGAGATGCCACGCCGTGAGCGACAAATCCGAATCCTGGACGCCGCTCTCGAGAAGATACCGAAAGCCGCCGCTGTCGTCTGGGTATCGTTTGGGTTCCGTCTGTTCCCGTCGCGAGTGCTCCAGGGCTTTGACGATGGCTTCACGCACCGCTTCTTTCTGCCCAGATTCAGTCATGCCGTAGACTTCGCCGAGCATCACTCCGGCGATCGCATGATTGTAATTTCCCATGATCTTCCATTCTTCACCGCCGGCTCCCGCCGCATACAGATGCCCATTCGGCTTTTGCGTCCTGAGCGTGTAGTCAATCGCCCGGCTGATCGTGTCCCCGTGCGGCCCATGCCCCGGCATGTGTCCCCGTGACAGAAAGGCCATCACGCAAAAACTGGTCACGGCCGGCTGGGCGACATCGGGGGCGGAGAAAGAACCATCCGATTGCTGCTGTGTCGCCAGGAACAGCAATCCGCGATCGACGGACGTATTCAGCCGGTTCCATTGCTCAGAGCTTAATGAAACTTCCGAACGGATCGCAGCCGCTGTCTCCGAGGGGGAGGATTCTTTTGTTGGCCGCGAAGAGGGACCAATACGCTGCGCGGCAACCGGGGATGTGTAGCAAGCCGCGAGGACAACACTCAGCATGGCTGTCCATGCCCGCATGTTCGACCGCTGAGAACAACCGTTGCCCATCGCTGACACTCCCCGCGAAAGGAGCCTGCCAATTTTTCAGCACACGGTTGGGATTGTACAGCGCCGCAGCGTCAGGGTCGAGGAATGTCCCCTCAAATCCGGAAAAACCAGGATCAGAAGGAACTGGCTATTCCGCGGCAGAGACCTGAGTCCGTTCGATCCGAGCGATGGCGCGAGCGGCGGCTTCGCGAGCCGCGTTATCCTTGGAGCGAGCATCGGGAGCCTTGGAACTGTCGGATGTCCGTTCCGCGGACGCCCGCAGAGCCGGAATCGCCGTTGCGGCCGCCGGTCCGATCCGGCCGAGAGCATATGCGGCCGCTTCCCTCATCGAGGGATACTGGTTGTCCAGCAGCGGAATCAGTTGCGGTACTGCCGGAGCAGCCTCTTCTCCAATCGCCCCCAGAGCCAACACCGCCATATAGGGTTCGAGACCGGTTCCCCCGAGCATGGTCATCAATGGCGTTACCGCAGCCGATCGCTTGCTTCCCAAATGATTGCCGATACGAGCCAGCGAGATGGCACATGCCCCTCGCAACTGGCTATCCTCCGACGACAAACCGCCAATCAGCGCGTCGACTGTCGCCTGCGAGTCCGCGCCGATCTTTCCCAGCGCCTGGGCAATGTGCGGCAGTACCGCCTTGTGCGTCTCCGTGTCCATTGCCGAGAGGAGCAGGTTTTCGGCCGGTTTGGCTTGCGGCCCGATCTGGCCGATCGCCCACGCGGCAATCAGCCGCACATCGGATGCAACTTCCATGTTACGCACGGCCCGGGCGAGATGGGAAATCGCCGGCAGTGCATCGGGCCCTTTTCGTCCCAGCGATGAAATCGCGTGATACGTGGTGTTGTCGTCCTCCCCGGCTTTCAGTTTGCGAATGAGTTCCGCGACGGAAGCATGCTCGAGCGGTCCGCGCGCCCGTGAGGCGTGCGTGCTGAAATCTTCTTCACGCAAACCGGCGACCAGAACCGGAATTCGCGGCGTCGCTTCGACGTCCAGCGATTGTAGAAGCTCCGCGGCATTGCTCCGTGCGAACGAGCTGCCATTCCTCGCGACCTGTGCCAAAGCCGGCGCGGCATCCGGGCCGAGCGATTCGAGTGCTGCCATCGCGGCTGACCGCACTCCTTCTTCGGGATCGTCGAGCCGGCTGGCCAGAGCAGGTGCGGCCGCCACGGCGTCGGGCCCCAATCGGGTCAGCGCGGCCAAGGCAACGAGCTTGATCTCCGTCTGCGGTGCGTACAGCGCATCGGCAAGCGCCGGAACGGCGGGTTTCGCCTGCGGACCAAGATCGAACAAGGCGAGCGCCGCCTCCATCCGTTCCTTTTCACCACCGGTACGCAACGCCTGGACATGCGCATCGAGACTCGCCTCACCGGCGTAAACCGGCAACACAGTCCAGAGAATCGCGCACACGGCCGTCGGCCACATAGAGCGTTTCATTCGTCCTACTCCTCGCGCAGAACATCAGCCGCGCGTCCGCCTGTGCGAAATCACGCGTCTGGGCACGTCAGGCTGCGATCCGCAGTCCATTTTCATCTTCACCATCAACGGCCTCGTCTTCGTACGTGGCCTCACGCGTACCATCGAGGCCGCGCAGCTCGTTCCAGTATTCAGCCGGCATGCCCATTGCCAGCTTGAGAGCTCCAACCGCCCCCGCGAAGCAGGAGTCGTAAACCTTGCGGACGCTTCCGCCGCCGAATTCGACGAGCGCCTCTTCGATGAGCTTATCCAGCCCTTTGAGCTGGCTGCCGCCGCCACCCAGCAAAATGTTGGACAGCATTCTCTGCTGGAACTCGGGGTCGAGCGTGGCGATCAATTGGCCCAGAGCTTCGACGATCGGAGGCACGATAGACCGGCAGGCTTCCTTGAGCTGCTCGGTGACGTTGTATTCCCGCGGACGTCCCTTCACCATCAATTTGACGGTCGCTGATTCGTTGACGTCGTGCACGAAGCCGTGCTTCTCCTTAATGTCGCGTGCCATCTTGATCGAGAGCTGCGCTTCGGGATAAGCTTCCTTGAGCAGTCGGCAGAATTCCTCGTCAACGAAATCGCCGCCGAGCGGAATAGTGATCTGGTCTTCTGCCGTGGGATAGGTGCCGTAGATCGGACAGATGTCGATCGTACCGGCGCCGATGTCGATCACCAGCGTGTCGTTCAGGCTTTTCATTCCATAGGCGACGGTGAACGGTTCCGAAACGATCACGACCGCGTCGAACGCCGTCCGTGCTGCTTCGATGATCACCTGCTTGTTATGAATGCTGGCTCGCGACGGCGCGCCGATCACGCCGAAGATCAACGAACCCGGTCCGGGCTTCGTCAACGACACGGCATGCTCCACGACGAGCTTCGCCGCTTCCTTGTGCTTCTCGACATCTTCTTCCGCCACGCCAGCCAGGTCGTGGTCGATGTACTTCAAAGCCCCTTTCTCGAAGGGACGAATTACATTGAGCGCCTGGCGATGCTTCCACACGTCCTCGCCAAAGACGATATCGCGGCCAAGCATCGTTCTAGCCACGTGGTCCTTGGGCCAACCCACCGCGGTCGGGAGCACTTCTCTCCGGCCGTTAGAGGAGGCGACGGACGTCTTGAACGTTCCGAGATCCATTCCGATATAAACAACTCCGTCCGACATCTTTCGCCTCCTTACGATTTGTTTCGCGGACATGTCCGTGCCCGCGGGTTTCATTTTCCAACAGCGTCTGTTCCGAATTTTATGCCCTGCTCGTAGGGCACTCCGATCGCATCACAAGCATTTATTCCGTCAGCGGCCGCCGGCGAATGTCCTGAGACGCACCTCCGACACTCACCAACACGGTTTATGCCGCCATGTCGTTACGCCCTCCCAGCGCTTCACGCAGTTCGAGATTCTGCTGCAGCACCAGTTTCATCATTTCGTTCTCGGCTTCTTCCTCTTTTCGCAGTTGCTCTTCGTACGGCGAAATCTCGTCCGACTGGAAGCCGGCAGGGAGTTCCGTCAGCACCGCGGCGACTCCGGCGCGACCCGGACCGGCCGTCGGCATTGGCAGCGGTTCCCCGGCCTGCATCCCCGGGAAGAACGGATACGGCAGATAGGCACCGTCTTCGCCGGTCGCGACATGCTCCACTCGGAACACAAAACCGAAGTCGGCGTTGTATTGCCGCTTGAGGAATGTACGGACACCGACCAGCACCAGAATGCCCAGCACGATCCCGGCCGCGGTGCTCAACAAATGCACCATGGCCGCCGCAAGCATGGACGATGACGATTTCTCGGGCGAGTCTTGAATCTGAATAATGCGCTCGGTCACCGGAGGTGGCGGAGCAGCCGCGACGGTCCGGTCATCCGCCGAATCCAGATTATGTTCGGAAGATGCCGCCGGCGGCGCGAAAGCCTCGGACGAATCACCGTCAATCGAGGTAGACTCATCCCCCGAACCATCAGCCCCGTTTTTCGCATGACGTGCTGCGGTAGAACGGGCTGATCTTGCTCCCGCTTCCCCAGCGAGATGCGGGTGCAGTCCGTGTTGAGGCGAAAGATCATGCGGCTTATGAGTTGCGGCTTGATCCGTCTTCGTTTGAGGCGCAAGCTCAGGGTAGTCCCCTTCGAGTGGATCTTCCGCCTTTTCCAGTTCCCCAAGTTCGAGTGCCGGAGGCGCGGGGGCGATCGAGTCAGGTTTTGCAACAGCCGACTCGGGATCTTTTTCGGCAGTGGGTTTCGGCAACGCGGGTTGCGGAACCTGCCGTGAACGAAATTCCGCCAATTGCCTCAAAAACGAAGCCGGAGGCTGCTCGGAGGCATCCCATGCATCGGGGTCGGTAGCGGTTGCCTCTTTTAACAGCAGATCGGCGCGCTTTGCCAATGACTCGGCCGCGTCGAGCTTGCCTTGGCTCGCAGCCTCTCGGGCTTGTCGGATCAATTGTCGAATGATGACGCGTGTCGGAGACCCGACATTCGGTTTGTTTTTAGGCGTCGCGATGTTCGACTGCGGCTGGACAACCTCGTCGGCCCAAGTCCAGGTGGGAACATTTCGATTGGTGCGAACCTGGGCATATCCGGGTGTCGCACAGAAAATCAGCGAGAGGCCGACCACTCCCCAGAGCGTGCGGCGTGCCCATCGCGGTGTCGAGAATGATGCCGTGATAGGCATCCTCTCCGTTCGCTGCTGGCGTCCCCCTGCCATTCGATGAATCCTCAAAACGGATGTCGCCGACGATTACCGATCCGAGTGCGACGCTTGCTATTCGCGTCGCTCGTGCTGTCGAAACAGTCCGCATTACGCGCAGCTCGGAGTCCATGACCCGAACTCAGCGCAAGGCGCGCTCCGACATTCCTATTCGATCGGCTGTATCGGTCGTGACGCTGGAGCAGGATTTAATGAGAGCACTGGTTTTGTCGGCGAATCGACTCAGGCGCACGGGGATCTGATGCCGCGATCTCTCCACACGGCGATACGACGGACAGGAAAAAAGTCGGCAAGAATTGCCGAAGGACGGACGGGCAAACGAAAACGTCCTGGAGAGGCACGCGCGTGAACGGCAAGACCTATCGACGAGCCACATCCGGCTCGAAACAAAGCTACGACGTCAGTCCGCGGCGTCGAAGTTCGGCTTCGTGGCTCTGCTTCAAGCGTTCGAGGAGCTGCTTCTCCACATACAGCCGCCCGGTCGATTCATTGAAGTTTCCGCCGTTCTTGCCGCGTGACAGCTTATTCCCGAGATTCTTGCCACCGGGCGTGGTGACCATATATTCGATCATCTTGGAACCATCGGGCTTTTGAATGAGGTCCGACAATTGTCGCTCCCCATAGGGCATCTTGCGCATCCGATCGACCCGGTCGAAACCGCCCGGGTTGCGGCCGATTTCGCGCATGAACTTTCGGCCGTTTTTCGTGCGGAATTGTCGCACGAGCCAGTCGTTGTCTGGCAGAAACAGTTTTTCGATTTCCTTGCGATCCAACACTTTCCAGCCGGCTCCTTCCAGCTGCTTAAACACCGGTGAAACACTCGACGCCGTCAGCAAATCACCGGACTGGTAGTTCTCGATAGATTGGAGTTGCCGGGCAACCACCTGCTCGACCTCTTGGTAAGACAGGAAGGTGGCGGGCTTAGATTGCGTTGCGGACTTCGCTTCCGGAACTGGTTCCTTTTCGAGAGGCGGTTTAGTCTCGGCTGGCTGCTCATTCGCAGGGGGCTGGGTTTCGCTTTCCGAGGATGATTCGCTTTGCTGTGGTTCGTCGGCTTCTTGAGCATCGTTTGGCGATTCCGCTTCGCTCGTTGCTTCTTCCAGTTCCTTGCGCAATACCTTTGTGTCGGTTGCGGAGGTGATCGGAGCAGCTGGACCAACGAACAACAATCCAACCAGAAAAGGACATGCAAGACCGAGAGTTTGTGCACGAAAGCGCTTACGGAAAGTGAGACGCATTGGATATCCCCAGCAAGTCGTAACCGGCAGAGACGCAAGTTCACCAGCCCGTTCAGACAACTCTACCTCGACAATATCGTCGTGGTGGGAATCCGGGCTGTAGCAGGATCGAATTCCGAGAAGTTCCGGCATTTTTTGCCGGTTGGGAAAACAACGAAACCAGCGATGCCGACAGGCATTAGCGGGTTGATCAAGGCACGAATACTGCCACCGCGCGCGATGCTCAATCCGCCGGCAGTTCGCAGGCCCGCCAGCAGTACCAACTCGCCACGCTGGCGTACGGGCTCCACGGGGCGGCGATGCGGAGGCTGGTCTGTTTGTCTGGAAGTTCGCGCAACCCATAGAAACGGCGGATGGCCGCCCTAACGCCGAGATCGTCGTGAGGAAACACGTCGAGCCGACCGAGCGAGAAGATGAGAAACATCTGCGCGGTCCAGCGGCCGATTCCCTTCACCTGCACCAATTGCTCGATCACAGCTTCATCATCCAGCCGGCCGATGCCTTGTAGACGTACGCTCTCGTCGAGAACTTTGGCTGCCAGGTCGTGGAGGTACGAGGCTTTCTGAGGAGAGACGCCCGCGGCACGCAACTTGGCGGGGCTGAGTCGCGCGATCGATTCCGCAGTCGGTTTCGATGGTGACACCGCTTGTTCAAGACGCGCAAGAATCGAACGGGCGGCGCTTACGGAAATCTGCTGTGAGATAATCGACCGGACGAGCATTCCAAACCGATCCCGGCGGGCTTTCAGCTGGAACGGGCCGACGCGGCGAATGATGCCCCCCATCACGGGGTCCGCGGCACGAAGATGACGCAGTGCCGCCCGTATGTTCGTCTGAGTGTATGCCATGCGGAGATCTTACAGATTTCCGGCGGCGCGTCACGCGCTGCGGAGTTCCCTCAGCGGGCAAACTGCTCGGTATAGATTCTCTCGACGTCGGCCACGGTGACAGTGATCTCGCGCGTGAAACCGGTGTGCGACCGCTCGTAGCTGATCTTGGCAGCCTTTTCGGGAGAACGATGCACGGCCTCGGCAAGCAATGCCTTGTCTTCTTCGGAAAGTTTCCCGTTGAGTTCCGGATCCCAGAAGGTGCGAGTTTCCATCACGAGGGAATCAACACGAGGATCGTATTTGCTGTAACTGGCCATGGCACGCCAAATGGGAAGGAGGCTGTCGGAAGATACCTGTTCCAGACCGTCGAGAGGTCAGAGTATCAGGAACGCGGGGACTCAGGCAAGCGAGCAAGCCCTGGTGCAAATTCGCAGCGAGTCCAGATCGAACCAGGCTCGGCTCGTCGTCGAGGCGGAAAATTGAAGCCCTTGCTCAACTCGGGGACCGCAAACGGGGTCATTTTCGCAACTGCCATTCACGCCACTTGATTCTCATTTCGTTGACTTCGCCAGGCAATGACGGGCATTCCTGCAGGCAGGCGACAATGTCCTCGATCGAATCGGTCAGCATGAGACGATCGTAATCGCGCGGGTCGATCGTTTTCTCCGGAATCATCCGTGTTCGGAGGAATTCGAACAGCGGCTGCCAGTATTCCTTGCCGACGAGGATGATCGGGAAATCAAAAATCTTCCCCGTCTGCACCAGAGTCGCGGCCTCGAAGATTTCATCCATGGTTCCGAAGCCCCCCGGCAGGCAGATAAACGCCTGAGAGTATTTGACCAGCATGACTTTCCGGACGAAGAAGTAGCGGAACGTCACGACTTTGTCGACGTAGGGGTTGGGCAGCTGTTCTTCCGGCAGAATGATGTTGCAGCCGACCGTTCGCCCATGCACATCCTTCGCCCCCCGGTTGGCCGCTTCCATGATTCCCGGTCCACCGCCGGTAATGACCGTGAACCCCAGCTTGGCGCATTCCGCACCAATTCGACGCGCGAGCTGGTAATACGGATGGTCTTCCTTGAATCGGGCGGAACCGAAAACCGTGACGCACGGACCATGAAAATGCAGTGCTCGAAAGCCACGGATGAATTCTCGCATGATCCGCAGGACACGGAAAAACTCGGCGGTGCGGGACCGCGGCCCTTCGAGCAGGTAGCGGTCTTCAGCCAGCCAGCCGTTGCGACGGGTGCGCGGTTTTTCTTCGGTCGCAATCGTGGAATTACCGGGATTGTCAATGGGATTGGTCTCGGGGGACTGTTTTTCGTCCGTCATTTCTACAAACCCTGTCTGTGGAACTCAGCCTTCTCGCCTTCCAGATCGGCTCAACTGTCTGGCGGGCGATCCGGTGCATATACTAGAAGAGAGCTGCCGGAACGCCAATACGACACGGACGGAGTCGCAACTGTGAAATTGTCGGAGCACTTCGGGAGCAGATGCAAGTTCCGACACGACGTTCCCATCAGCGCTGCTTCCTTGTGATCCTGAAGCCGGAAGTCTGACCAACTGGCGTTTCCCCCTTTTCCCTCGATCCTGTTCCCAATTCGCTCATATTGCCCATGCCCGAATTCCAATTGATTAGTGAGTTCCAACCCGCAGGCGATCAGCCGAAGGCGATCGATGCGCTCGTCTCCGGACTGGGCGTTGGGAAGAAGAACCAGGTGCTGCTTGGCGTGACGGGATCGGGCAAGACGTTCACGATGGCCAACGTCATCGCGCAGGTGCAGAAGCCGACGCTGGTCCTCTCGCATAACAAGACGCTGGCCGCTCAATTGTACGCCGAGTTCCGCGATTTCTTCCCGCACAATGCGGTGACGTATTTCGTCAGCTATTACGACTATTACCAGCCGGAGGCGTACATCCCGCAACGGGATATTTACATCGAGAAGGACGCGTCGATCAACGAGGAAATCGACCGCTTGCGGTTGCTCGCGACGAGCGCCCTCGTCAGCCGCCGAGACGTGATCGTCGTCGCCAGCGTGAGCTGCATTTACGGATTAGGCTCACCGAAGGATTATCTCGAAATGATGGTCCCCCTCATTTCCGGCGACGAGATCGACCGGGATGACCTGTTACACAAGCTGGTCGACATTCATTACCAGCGGAACGATTTTGAGCTGGCACGCGGACGCTTCCGGGTACGCGGAGACGTCATCGAGGTCTGGCCCGCGTATGAAGAATTCGCCTATCGCATCGAATTGTGGGGGGATCAGATCGAGAAGCTGTCCATCATCAACCCCCTGACCGGCGAACAGTCGCGCCGGTTGGACGACATGTACATTTACCCCGCCAAACACTTCGTGCTTCCACAAGAAAGGATCGACAACGCGCTGGAGGAAATTCAGCGCGAGCTCGACGGGCGGCTGGAGGAATTTCGCCGACAGGGAAAGCTGCTGGAAGCGCAACGGCTGGCGGCGCGCACGCGGTACGACATGGAACTGCTGCGCGAGGCCGGGTTCTGCCCAGGTATTGAGAATTACAGCCGAGCCCTTGCCGGACGCAAACCGGGTCAGCCGCCGTACACGCTGCTCGACTTCTTTCCCGACGATTTTCTGATGTTCGTGGACGAATCGCATGTGACCGTGCCGCAGGTGCGCGGCATGTTCGCCGGCGACCATTCGCGAAAGACGACGCTTGTCGAGCACGGTTTCCGCCTGCCGATGGCGATCGACAATCGACCGTTGAAGTTCGAGGAGTGGAACGCACGCCGCAATCAGACGGTCTTCGTTTCCGCCACTCCCGATGACTGGGAACTGGAGCAGTCGGGGGGGGAGATCGTCGAGCAGGTTATACGTCCGACCGGATTGATCGATCCGCTGATTCGGGTCGAGCCGGCGCGAGGTCAGGTGCCGCATCTGCTGGAAGAGATCCGCAAGCGGTCGGAAATCAACGAGCGCGTGCTCGTCACGACGTTGACGAAGAGGCTGGCCGAGGATCTGACGACGTTCCTCAAGGAAGAGGGGGTCCGCTGCCAATGGCTGCATTCGGAACTCGACGCCATCGAACGGGTCGAGATTTTACGGGAGCTGCGAGAGCAAAAGTTCGACGCGGTTGTCGGCGTGAACCTGCTGCGGGAAGGTCTCGACCTGCCGGAAGTTTCGTTGGTGGCGATCCTCGATGCGGACAAGGAAGGCTTTCTGCGGAGTGAAACCAGTTTGATCCAGACGATCGGCCGTTCCGCGCGCAATGTCAACGCCGAAGTGATCCTCTACGCCGACAGCGTGACCCAGAGCATGCAACGGGCGATTACCGAAACCAACCGTCGTCGGGAATTG
This sequence comes from uncultured Planctomycetaceae bacterium, assembly GCA_964626885.1. GTDB lineage: Bacteria > Planctomycetota > Planctomycetia > Planctomycetales > Planctomycetaceae > CAZVJA01. Next base: position 47,701 of record CAZVJA010000003.1, read on the forward strand.
CAGGCCAAGTACAACGAGGAGCACGGCATCACTCCCGAGACGATCCGCAAGGCGATTCGACGCGGCATCGAAGAGGAAATCGCCGCCCGGAAGATCGTCCAGCAGTCGGCGGGGATGGCGGATGAGAGTAGATACGTTACCCAGGAATTTCTGAACGAGCTTGAAGCGGAAATGCTCGCGGCGGCGGAATCCCTGGAGTTCGAGCGGGCGGCTCAGCTTCGCGACCGGATTCTGGAGCTGAAGAAGCAGGTCGGCCAGCCTGTCCCCGCGGCTGATCCTGACAATCCGGACGCACCGGGGTTCGCCTCTTCCGGGTCACCTCGGTGGGAGGGAAAAGGGCGAGGTAAACGAGGGGGTCGCAGGGGTGGCCGCGGCGGGAACAGCCATCGCACGCCGTACCCTGGACGGTAGTCAAAGTGGGTTTCTTGGCATGGGCCGGGGCTCGAAAAGAGCAGCACATTCCCCGCTCATCCGATCGGCGAATCTTGCGCGATCCGCTCAGTCATCGCGTGCGGGAGGATAGCCGGAGAATTGAGATTCGCGGTGGCCTTCGCTGATGAATGTGGTTCTCATCCCTTCCCCAACACTCTACAATGAAGTTTCGTATTACCCGTAATTGCGGCATTTTTCGAGATTTATTGAGGAATTTGAGCCATGCGTGTCATCGGCCTCTTTCTGTCGGGGCTTGTTCTGGGGGGCATCCTCGCGGGGATCGTCTGGTGGAGTCGCTACAGCGGCAATCTGACCCCCGCCGAACGTGTCAAATTGGCGAAAGAGCTGCACGAACGGGACCGCGCAAACGCTGAACAACAGGTCAAAGAAGCAGAGGCGGAAGCCCATCCTGATGGGGAACTCCCTCCGCCGGTTTCCGAAAAAGGCCCGTATCCCAAAGCGGTCGCGGGAGACCGCCTGTTTGAGTTCGATTCAATGGGCGTGAATGAACGACGCGAACACACATTCACCATCCGCAACGAAGGTGAGGCCCCCCTCTTGCTGACCAAGGGGGCCACGAGTTGCAAATGCACGATCAGCGGGTTATCGAAAAAAGAACTGGCTACAGGTGAAACCGCCGAGATCAATCTGGTGTGGATTCCGCGCGACGTCGACATGTACTTCGGCAAGGAAGCGATCATCCAGACGAACGATCCCGAAAATCTGAGAATCAAGTTTCAAATCAAGGGAAAGGTCGTCCAGAAATATCTCGTCGCCCCCTCAGCGGAATGGGACATGGGGATGATCGCGGAAGGATCGTCGGGCGAGGTGTTCGGCTCAATAACCTCCCAGCTGTACGAAAATTTCAAAATCCTCGGGGTGGAGAGCAGTCACCCTCTCCTCACGATTGAACACAAGCCGATGCCCGAAGCGAGATTGAAGCAATTTGCAGTCAAATCCGGCTACGAATTTTCCGCCAAGCTGCCGTCGGGAATTCCGGTGGGACCGTTCGGCGCCAAAGTCAACATCAAGACAGATATCGACGGCGAGACAAACATCGATATCAAGGTGCGAGCGTTGCGGCCCGGACCGTTACGGTTTCTTCCGGCGATCGGCGGCGCTCAGTGGAACCGCGATACGATGTCGCTCAACATGGGGCGCTTCCCCGCATCCGAAGGAAAGAAAGTCAGCCTCCCGATGTTTGTTTCCGGTATGGAAGGGGAGTTCAAGCTGCTCACAGTCGAGCCGAGCGACAAATTCCTGAAAGTGACGCTGGAATCGGAAGCTGTTGAGGACTCGACAAAGCAAAGAACTTACTTTCTGAAATTCGAGATCCCAGGCGGAAGCCCGGCCATGTCGCGGAATGCGACGGACCCGGTGAGAGTCAAGATGAAAACAAACCATCCCCAGGCGGAAGACATCGAAATCGACGTCTTGTTCATTTCGCTTTAACACACGGCGGCAGTCGGCCCGTCCCGCGAGAAATTGAATACGTAGTCAGTCCAAATTCTCTCGGGAAGCTGTGTTGAGCGGGACTTTCAGAGAAAGTTTCCTACTTCCGGATTAACCACGCCTCGGCCACCTGACAAGCCCGGCCGTTGCGCCCCAACCCCGGTTCAGCCTGCCAGGTGAGTGTCAGCTTGCCGTCGCGTGTGGCCTCGGCCGGAATATCGAACTCCATTTTCCGTGCCGGCCCCCCTTTGACGATCAGGGGATGCACTTCGAGATTGTCGTCGGCCACTAGCCGGATTTTCGCACTTTCCCGATCTCCTGCGTAAGAGACGCGGATCTTGTATCGAGCCGCGGGATCCAATCCGTCGTACTGCATGCGGATCGGTCCGTCGTACAAAATCTCGGCATTCTGCAACCATGACATCGGATAGTTGGTGAAATACGGCTCGCCGACGACATACCCGATCCGCGACGTACGGAAGGTTTCGGGGTCGGTTCCCAATCCTTCTCCCGGCAACAAATGCGGCTGACGCGCGGGATTTCCCAAGTCGTCGTAGAAGCCGCCGGGGCCCGGATCGGTCCAATGCGTGATCTCATGGATCGCCTTCAAACGCTCTTCTTCGGACGCCAGCGCGCGGATTTCGGAAATTCGATGCTTCAGCCACGTGCGATTGCTGACAGGCCAGTCGATGGTATCAAGATTAGCACCCCGTTCGGCGGCGATGGCCTGATGACGCTTGACGCTCAGTTGCATGCGGATGCTTCGGAACAACGCATCTCCGAGTTCGAAGATATGGGCGCGCTTCTCCGGCGAAACAGGTTCTTGTTCGATACCGTCGAGAATCCTTTCCGCGCTGGACAATACCGCAGATGCCCCGCGACCTCCCGCCGATGAGAGCGTTTCCAGCGCCCGACGTTCTGAAGCCGTTTCTGTAATAACCCGGTCCCGAATGTAGGAGTCGTAATACGCTCGGTACAGCGCCTGCTGGAATCGCCAGTTTCCCGCCGTCTTCGGAGACGCGGTAGATTCGAGTTCCTGGAATTGCAGCAACGTCGTATCGATTGTGTGGTTCGTCAATACCGGGCCGTCCCAGTTCCGCTCCAATGCCAGAAGTCCCTGCGCGAAAGTGTCGGCGTATGCTTCGCCGATGAAGTACCGGCTGTATTCGCGCAACACCTGCTCGATGGGAGTATTCAAATCCCAACCGACCGCGCTGCAAACGATCTTATTGACGTCGTCGTTGCATCCCTCGGAGTACGTGATGAATCCATCGGAATCCGGTGCAAGCGAGCGTATCAGGCGCGCGAAACTTTTTGGCCGCGGATTAATGCCCTCTCGTCCCACGGTAAATGCAAACGCGGCATCCCAGTTTGGCACGGTATACTGGCACTGGCGGCTGTGCGTGATGTCTGGATACTGTCGAATTCCGTACTGTTTCGGAATCAGGCGCCGCAATTCGGGAATTGTCACGCGCACTTGCGGACCGTGAACGACACCGTTCAACCAAGTCGGCTGCTCCTTCTGGATGATGTCGCAAAACACCTGGAACCATTCCGCGTCAAAGCCCTGTGGCGAAACCCACATCTCCGCCTTGGGATGAAATCGTCGCAGATTCGCCGCCTGCTTTTCGAGGAATGGCAGCATGTATTTCGGATGCGTATGCCCGGGATCGCCGCCGGGAACAAAGATTGCATCGATGCGCGGCAGACGAGAGAAAACGACCTCCCACTCCTTCAGTGCCTTTTCGACAGTGGCGGCATCGGCATAATCCGGATCGAGCGCCGGATACCAGATCCAGACGGCCAGATCGTACTCATTCAAGATCCGTGACATCTCGATCATCATTTCGAGCTGAGGCAGCGGAAAGTGCGGGCTGGTCGCGTCGTCGTCGGTCCGCGGGGGAACCAGTTCCACGGCATTGGTTCCGAACACAGCCAGATCGCGAAAATACTGCTCCCACGTCGCGACATCCCAGGCATCGTACGAATTCGTCTTGGGCCGATAGCCGAGTTGATGTCCGCGCAGCTTCACCTGCGGCACTGTCGCCAAATTCAAGGTTGCGGGAACGGCCACATGCCCTTCCGATACCCGCAATTCCCGCAGCAGTCGACCAACCGCGAACAACACCCCCCGATTGTCATTGCCGACCAGCAAAACTGTCGGAGCCGGTTCTTTGACCACTCGCAGACGATATCCCTCAGCCCCGGAAAATCCTGCCGGCTGCGCAATTTGATCCGCCAGCCTCGCGGCAATGGGGGTCAGCGATGACGCGGTCCCGACGGCAATCACGGGCGTTCCGGACGCGGGCCAGGCATGGGCTTCTTTCCAGCGAATTCCACACCGCTTCTCAGCCTCCTCGATCAGCATTCGCACGGCTTGCTTCTCGGGTCCGGAAGCATTCTCCGGCGACAGCACAATCGCCTGCCGAAGGTCGAGCAGTTCCATCTCAGAGGCGTCGGCGTGAGATGAAACGAGCAGCAGAACTAGCCCGACCCAGGTGGCACGACACAGCAAGGCACCAGGCAACTGCACAGACAGACGGGGGAAGGACAGGGATGCGGGCATGGAGTCTTCTCGAAAGGTCTGAAGGAAGTCAACGATGACACCCAACGCCGAGTAAATCCGTCGGGTGTTCTCACGAGAGAACTCCACCGTAACGCCTGAACTTCCGGCAATCAATCATCCGGTGTCTCTCCGACCAAATGCACACTATTTGACGGAGACATATGGGATTTCCGGAACATGGACGACGAGCGTGGCTGCGTATTGCGTCCCTTCGTATTCGGCCGATTTTTCATCGTCAGCGATGACACGCGAAACAATCAGGTAGTAGTTCCCCTTTTCGGGAGTGAACGTCGCACGCCCCGCGGAGTCCGTTTTTCGTTCATACATCGCGTCGAACTCCCCTTTGAGTGATTCTCCGCGCGGAATAAACGAAACGCGGTTATCTGCCAGAGGTTTCCCTTTGTACATCAGGCGGACAGCGAAGGGTTGATGCGGCCCGAGGGTCGTGACGGGATTCGACTCGGGAATCAACTCGATCGGATGCCCTAATACGCGGGTCGACTCGGGGAATGTGGTTGGAATCTCCGAAAGTCGATCGACGGCGGCAAAGTAAGCCTTGGCGCTGCGGATCGAGCGAATCGGGCGGCCGTGACTGACCACGCGATCGGACGCACTCACGGCGAGATAACATCCGGTTTGTGTCGGCACGAAACGCGTGGTCAGAAACGCCTCTTTGGGGGCCAGGCCGACGTCATCAAGTTGGCTTTTCAAATCCTGGCGGCTGCCGTCCGGCGCGATGATCTCGAGTGCTGCCTGGGCGGGGTCGATTTTCGAGGCGAGCTTGAAATCGCGGTGATGATTTCCGTGATTGCCAAGCATCAGGTCAACATGCACGCAGTCCCCCACGCGGACCACGCTCGTGTTTGTTTGAACCCAGGTGTCATGTGCATCGCAGGTCGTGGTTGCCAATACGGCACCTGCCAATATTGCCGTGGAAATAAATCGCATGGATGCTCCTCTTGAATGAAGAGTTTTGAATCAGAAACAGAGGGTAGGATTCCACAGAGCCTTGCTGAATGGAGCAAGGTTCGGCAGACGACTCAGTGAGACGAAATCATGAAAGACTCGTTGTCAGAAAGAGGTGATCGTTTCACTCCCCTCACGCGATCCAAGACCGTGCCAGACATCAACGTCAACGTTGTCTCCAATGAAGTGCACGCTTCCGTCACACATCAAAACGTGCACGCCGCCGGGATGGTTGCTTCGAGCGGCCGTGAGCGCGAAGTTATGAAACGCGTTATTGCAGTCACTCGTCGGCGAGTTCGGAGTGTAGTAGTGGTTATAAAGCGTGTCCTGGTAGTGTCCGTTGATCCATTTCGCTCCCCGCGCCCCGGACCACGCAGTCGTGGCATTGGGAGTGCATGCAGCGGGAGTCGTGGGGGTTCCCAACGGCAGCAGGATGGATTGCAATTTGGGATTCTTGGGCGTTGCTCCGGTGGAATCGACGCCATTGCCGAGCAGCGTCTCGCTGAAAGCGGCGGTGGTTGTCGTGCCGTCATACAGATCGCGAAATTTCGTGGACGAGCGCGCATAGATGACGCCGTCAGAATCGGTTGATGATCCGTTGTTTATCAGACCGCTGCCGGTGCAGCCGATATAGTTCGTCACCCCAAACGACGACGTCTCGATTCTTCCCAAATCACTGGGGCAAACGTAGATCCCAACAGTGGTATGAGCGGCGACGTTATTTGCCTGCCAGCCGGGAATTCCAAAGTCGAGAGGTGGAACGTTGAAATCGAGCAGTTGTTGCAGATTCGCCTGCTCCGCATAGGGCAAGAGATGTGCAAGCGACGAAAACACCATCGGAAAGCCGAGTGTTCCCGGAGGAAACATCCGGTGTGCCGACTCATAGTTGTGAAGCGCCAGTCCAATTTGTTTCAGGTTGTTGCGACATTGCGTGCGGCGGGCTGCTTCGCGAGCCGATTGCACGGCCGGCAGCAGCAGGGCCATCAAAACGGCAATGATCGCCATCACGACCAATAACTCGATTAACGTGAAGCCGCGGCTGTCGCGCGCGGCGAGATCCTTTTGGGCGGACATATTCAATGCTCCTTTTCGAGAAGCGAATTTTCATTACGGATTAGGTAGGTCACATCAGATGCGCGGCTGAACGCATGCGATTTCGCCGTGGGAGTGGGAATCCAGGACAACTGGCTTGCACAAGCTCAAGCACCGACACACGGCGCTGCCTGTCCCTGTTTCAGAACCAGCAGGACACCGCGCGCCAGGGGTTGACGCCTGCGACAATCAAGTCCGCTCGCACAATGGCTTGAGCAACTCGAAAAATTGCTCGCGCTCGGCGAACGCCGGGACTGATTCACGGCGTATCAGGCACAAACCGCTTCCGGCGGGGGGGTTTCCGGAAGTAGCACGGGCTGTGGAGGGACCGCGGCCTTCCGCACAAAGATCCGCTCGGAGTGACAATCATCGGGCAAGGAAGTTCCCTGGACGATCAGTCGCGGATCAGCGTTGAGCGTCACTGTCGACTGAGGAGCACCACCGCAAGTGCAAGCCGTCCAGCTCGGTACCTCGTTTCGCTTCTGATCTCGATGGCTTCCCTGCACCGGCGGCTTATTCCTGCCGGCACAACAAGACCGTACCCCTGCTCCCGAGGACCGTTGCCCGGCACAACAGCAATTCCCAGCGGCGCGGCGCGCCGCACTACATTGACAGACCGATCCCGGGTTGCGCTTGCAGCACGGACGAGCCACTGCTTCACCGGAACACTTCTCGGTTATCTTTCCAACAATCTCCGCTATCGATTCACGACCGACGGATGCTCCGTCGATTGCATCGAGAACCAGAGGGGAACAGCACGCTTCGAGGATGCCGAGAGATGCCGTCAGGTACAAGACAGTCGTCCCCCATGTCGCAATCTTGCGACGCAAGCTCTGACGCGTAGAGACTTGCCGCGCGGCGGGCGGGGGGGATTCGCAAAAAAAGGAAGGCAACCCAAGCATGTAGCGGCCGCTGTCCTGGTGGGATCAAGTTACACTTGGCCAGTGATCCACAGTACAGGGGTCGCAACGGGACTGCAAGGTGTTGAGACGGGTTGGTGCTGCTTTCCCAGTTTTAGCCGGGCGGTTTCCCGCGATCGGGAATTGGCAATCTGGCTTACAGGGGCCTTCTCTCAATCATCAAACGAATAGCACGCGCTCGAAACGGGCGACCGCACGCCGATGCAAGGACTGTTCCGCAGCAAACGCACGCGAGACAAGAGATCGCGCCCTCGGATAGCCCACGATCAGTCGAGCAACTCCGTTAAACTGAAGCGGCGCATTGCCGAGGGGCCAGTCGCCTTCGGCAACGAGACACTCTGAGCAGGGGGCGCTGCCGGTGGAACGGGTGTGGACGCGGGCACGCAGGAATTGCAGTCGGTTCCGCAGGCCTCTTCCAACTTCCACTTCACAACACATTTCTCGCCACACTCGTACTCACGTTTCTTCAACACGTGGATATTCTTCACCCGTGCGCAGCCAGATTGGCAACATTTCGAGCAAGGGCATTGAACCGGCGGAATGCAGATTTGCTTGCACCCCACTTCGTAGCATTGCTTCTTGATCTTCTCGGTCTCGACATGCGGGCAGCAAACCTTCTGGCTGCAGCCGCAAACCGACGGGTCAGCACATCCCTGAGACTTACAACCACAGAGTCCCTGTGCGGCCGCGACGTTCGAAATCCCCATGACCAGGCAGAATGCAGTTAGAAAACGCATGCCATCAACTCCCGTATCGTCAGAGTAGTCCGAAAGTGAAGCGGCCGTGCAAGCACGCACTACCAAAAGGAGTTCTCGTCCCTGCATCAGGAACTGTCGGAACGAGCGCTGTAACCCGTAGGATCGTCACAACTATCGGAGCAGAACCGCTGTTTTCCCACGGCACGCCGTCGATCGTTGCGATTCTCTCCATATGAGTTCCGTTCCCGGAGGATTCCAGGAGATCTCCGGATACGTGGGGTCGTCACGTTGCGTAATTTGTAACGGTCATATCGGTGTCAGAAACCCTTATTCACTCAAACCGAGGGGCCGGATGGCGATCATCCACGATTTCCATACAGGTTATGCCGGTCAAGAGACCTGTGAATATCAAGCTGTTCGCGTAACTGGAACGAATGGCTTAATCGATTCTCCAGTTCAAAAACTTCTCGGGTGTTTACCCCCAATGCCGGAACGGCCAATCTCGCATGTTAGATTTCCGGGTGGAGTACTGCAACTTGCGTCTATAAACCTCAACTCCAGCCCATCAGTAGAGTTGCGGGCATTCGGCTTGTGCCGGCTCTCATAAGAAAGAACTAAGGAAGGTATCGCATGTCGACCATGGCTACTGCCTCGATGGCTGAACGCCAAGCCGCGCTGGATCGATTCGTCCGGCGTGTCGACGATGTTTCGAGTTTGCCGGACGTCGCCGCCCGCGTGATCGAGGTGGTCAACAACCCGGAAACATCCGTCATGGACCTTCGCGCGGTCGTTGAAAGCGATGCCTCGCTCGTCGCTCGGCTTTTACGGAACGTAAATTCAGCCGCATACGGCCTTCGCTCACGCGTCGACAGCATTCACCAGGCAATCTCGCTGCTGGGATTCAACACCATCAAGAATCTCGCGATCACGGCGTCGGTCTCGCAACTGTTTCGAGATAAGACACCGATCGGTGCCTACAACCGCCCGGGATTATGGAAGCATATGGTCAGCGTCGCGGTGGCGGCCCGAATGATCGCCGCGCGAAGCCGGCTCTCTCAATTCGACGAAGCCTACATGTGCGGCCTGCTGCATGATCTGGGATTCATTCTGATCGATCAGCAGCAGCATCCGAAGTTCGTGCAGATCATGGAGTCACTGACTCCGGAAGTCCAGACGATTGAACTCGAGTCACAGATATTAGGTTTCGACCATGCGCAAGTGGGAGCGGCGGTCGGTGAAAAATGGGGATTCCCAGCGGGCGTCGTCGAGTCGATTCGGCATCACCACAATTCCGCGCGGGCGTCCGAAGAGCACCGGCCACTGGTCGCGGCGGTTGAAGTTGCAAACTTCTTATGTTCTCGCAAGGGAATCATGTCGACTGGAGTGCCGAATCTTCCTGTTCCAGCCGCTCCGACATTTGCTCTGTTGTCACTCAATCGAGACGGTTTGAAGGTGGTGTTCGAGGATCTCGATAAGGAACTTGCGAAGGCCCACGAGCTGATGAGAATTTGAGTCAGCCGTCAGCATCGATGGCTGAAACGAGGTTAAGTATGTCGGGTCTCGATTTCATACTGAGCGAAGTATTCGGTGAGGACGAAAGCATTCCCACCGAGTCGCAGGCCTGTCTACACAAACTGGCAGCGGCCCTCGTTCCGTATGGGCTCGAGATCTTGCTGATCCTCGATAGCGCGGGAACCGTCGTTCTGGAGTGGCATTCATCCTCAAACTCCACTTCGACAAGGTTTTCATTCGATATGCTATGTCGCCGCGTGGCCGACCAGGGTTGCGCCGCGGTGGAGAACACCGATTCCGGCGAGGTGATCTTCTGCGAGAAGTTTTCCCACGATAGTCTCTCGTCCGGATTTATCGCGGGATGCTTGTCTGCCGTAAGCGACCCGTCAGCCTCCGTGGAACGCAATGACCGTCTTCGCGATATGCTTCCGCTTCTGGCGGCTACGGGATTGTCACTGTCGACTTTGAACTCTTCGGCCGATGAGGCGGGGCAGACCACTTCGCGATTGAATCAACTGAACAACGAATACGAAGCCTTGCGCGAACAATACTGCAAGACCGTCGCGGCCAAGCTGGAAGCCTATGACGAGCGTTTGCGCGATCAACAGCGTTATGCAACGCAGTTGGAAAAGGACGTCGCCAAACGAACTAGAAAGCTGTTTCAAAACCAAGTCTCTCTCCAGAGATACGCCGACAAACTCAAAGCCGCCAACGACGTTCAAGAAGAAAACGCCAATCGTTTGGAGCGCCTCGTCGCGGAACTGGAAGTCGCGAAGAAGGCCGCCGAACAAGCGGCGGAGTGCAAGAGCGCGTTCCTCGCAAACATGAGTCACGAGATTCGCACGCCGCTGAACGCCATCATCGGATTCACGGATTTATTGAAAAACGACGGCCCGTCGCTGAGCGATACCCAGCGGAATGACATGCTTGGGACCATTCAACGAAACGGCCACCATCTACTGGAGATCATCAACGACATTCTGGATCTTTCGAAGATCGAGGCCAACCGGGTGCAAATCGAGCAGATCGGCTGCTCTCCGTTGGAAATCCTGCGTGACGTACGGGATCTCATGCTCGTCCGGGCGAATGCCAAAAAGCTGCCGCTGGAACTCGATATCGCAGGAGCCATTCCGGCAACAATCGCAAGCGATCCCACCCGTCTTAAGCAGATCCTCATCAATCTCGTGGGAAATGCCATTAAGTTCACGGTTGATGGTTCCGTGCGAGTGATCGTTTCGCTCGATCGCGAAGGAGAGACCCCACGGCTTCGCTTTGACGTCGTCGACACCGGCATCGGAATGAACGAAATTCAACTGGGCGCGATCTTCAACCCATTTACTCAAGCCGACGCCTCAACGACTCGTATGTTCGGTGGAACCGGACTGGGACTCTCGATTTGCAAACGACTCGCGGAATTGATGGGAGGCAAGATCCTTGTCGATAGTCAACTGGGCGAAGGAAGTACCTTCAGCGTGCTGATCCCCACCGGGCCAATCGATAATGTGGCGATGGTCGATCGAATCAATTCCCCAACGGACGATTCCGTCAAGGAAGTCGCGAAGGAAGCTCCCCCCAAACCACTCGAAGGCTACCGTGTGCTTCTCGCAGAGGACGGAGCCGACAATCAGCGTCTCATTTCCTTCTTGCTGACGAAAGCTGGAGCAGAAGTCACCATCGTCGAGAATGGCCGTTTGGCCTTCGAGAGAGCCGTCTTCACCCGGGATCGACATGGAAAACGCGCAACCGATCCACCGGATGGATTCCATGTCGTGCTGATGGACATGCAGATGCCGGTCCTCGACGGCTACGGTGCCACTCGCAGCATTCGCGAAGTCGGATGCGATGTGCCCATCATCGCGCTGACCGCGCACGCCATGCAGGGGGATCGCGAAAAATGCCTGGAGGCGGGCTGCGACGACTACCTCACCAAACCGGTCAATCGCACGGCATTGATCGATACGATCTTGCGGTACGGAAGCAGGATCTCTCAGGCGAAGGACCAAAAGTCAGCCGAAGTGCCGGTCGCTTCACGTTAAACGCGCGGTCATTCCCACCGCACGATGCCGACGAGGCTGGAATAATCGTCCGTCCAGAGCGGAACGTCGACCGCCGGCTTCAGATCTTGCCAGTTTCCGCGCGACTTCAGATCGTTCAATGTTTTGCGATCGCGCGATAAGACGACGTAGACCGACGGCATATAACCCGCCCGGTACTTTTCTTCGCTGACAAACATGTTCAGATCATCGCCCCGTATTCCGGCCAATCCGGCATCGGCTGCCAACCCCGCCAGCACCGGACACAGATCGAGATGACGATTCGACACATGGAAAACCAATAGACCACCGTCAGCGAGCTTGTCGAGATACACCGTCAACGCTTCGCGTGTGAGCATATGCAGCGGGATCGAATCGGAGCTGAAGGCATCAAACATGATCAGCGCGTACTCTGCGCCAGGCGCTTCCGCGAGCTTCAGCCGACCGTCTCCCAGGATGATTTCGTAGGCATTCCGCCCGCAGTTGCTGAGGTAAGAAAAGTATTCCGGCGACTCGGCGATCCGCTTCACGAGAGGATCGATTTCGTAAAAAGTGAAACGGTACCCCTTCGTCCGGTAACAGACGGTTGCACCGGCTCCGAGCCCGACGACCGCCACTTTGTTTGTCGATGCCGGTCGCTGAAATGTCGAAAACACCTGCCCCAACGGACCGCCGCTCCAATAGTACGACAAGGGCTCGCATCGTCTCGTCGGGTCCAGGCTTTGCACTCCATGCTTCGTGCTTCCGTTGAGCAATTGGCGGCCAACCTCGTCATCGATCACCCAATGCACACCGAAATAGCTTCGTCCGGTAAATCGCAGCGTCCCAACAACCGGAGGCATCAACTTTGCCAGCAACAGCAGCGCCCCAATTCCCAGCGCGAATGGACGAGGCCAGTTGAGATAGTAAAAAAGCACGAGAACCACCGTCGCCAACAGCGTGACGCCGATGAGGTCGGCATTTCCCTCGACGGTAAGCACCTTCGGCAATAGTGCGAACCCCACCGCGATCACCAGCAGAATCAGCAGGTCGACCAGTCGTCCCTTTTTTTCCCGCGATGCCGGATACAGGCTCGGCTGCATCCACGCGCCCAGAAAAACCGCGATCGGATATTCCAGCAGCCAACGAAAGGCGATCGGGGCGACGATTGCGTTGAACACACCTCCCAGCATGCCTCCAGCGGACATCCAGAAATAAAACTCCGTCAGATGCGACGCCGGCGGGCGAAGTTTCGCCAAGTCCCCGTGACAGACGACGCAACCGGCGAAAAACACGACCAAATGTATGCTCACCAGCAAGAACCAGGACGCGCTTAAGATCACCGATAAAACGAGCAGTATCAATCCCATGGGAAAGGCGCGGACCATCCAGGCATGCACGAAGCGTGTCCGTTCAGCGAACACCAGAATGAACGACAGCAGATAGAGCGCTAACGGAACGACCCACAACAAGGGAACCGGTGCAATGTCCGTCGTGATGTGCGTCGTCACCCCAAGCAGCCAGCTCGAGGGCACGAATGACAGCATCACCCAGCGAAACCGCCCCCCGGCCGTAACGGCGTTCTCTGTTTCAGCGGCAGCTGCTCTCTTTCGCGCGGACTTGCGCACGCTGTTGGTTTCGTTTTTCGTTTCGACTGTCCCCGACTCCGTCGTGCCCCCTTTGGCAAACCAGACGAACGAGGCACAAACCGCCAACAGGACGCACAACAATCCGTAACCCCAACTCCAGATGCGGCTCTGATCCTGCAGCCGCAGCGCAGGTTCGATCAGCGTCGGATACCCCAGCAGTGCCGCCATGCTGCCTATGTTGCTCGCCGCGTACAGAAAATAGGGATCGGCTGCCGCTGGATGATCGGTCCGCGAAAACCAGTGCTGCAACAGCGGCGCGGTTGTCGACAACACGAAGAATGGCGCGCCGACTCCAACCGCGAGCATCCCCAGCAGCCAGAAGACCGGCGTGGAAGCCGTCGGTGGGGTCCATCCTGAAGGCAAAGCAATGGGCAGCACCGCCAGCGGCAACGCACAGACGGCCAGGTGCACAAGCGGCTGGATACGGTCAGTCAGCCAGCGCGTCGACAAGTGTGCATAAGCGTAACCTGCCAGCAACACCGTCTGAAAAAACACCATGCAGGTGTTCCAGACGGCCGGTGTCCCTCCAAGCAGCGGCAGGGCCATCTTGGCGAACATCGGCTGGACCGAAAACAGGAGCGTCGCGCTCAACAGAATCGCGACTGCATAAACCCGCAACGCTCCCATGAGTCTCCTCGTCGCCGACGGATCGAACCTCTCACTTTCTCGGAGGCTCGCGATCTCTCCTTTTTAGCCGGTTCGTCGAGACAAATACACCACGATGTTGCAGAATTCCGTTGGCTTCCCCTGCCGGTCGGGCATAAAAAATCAAGACCCGGCCAGAAGCCGGGTCTTGAGAATTCGATATCGACGTTGGACCAACAGTGACCACTCGGCCATTAATCTCGACTGCCGCTTCCTGCGAATCGGAAGAGATAATACAGAATCGTCAACAATGTTTGGAGTGTCGCCGCCACGTAGGTCCATCCGGCGGCATTCAGGACATCGCGAACCGCGATTGCACCCTGCTCATCCACGATCTGGTAGTCCGTCAAAATCCGCTTGGCCCGGTTGCTGGCGTCGAACTCCACCGGCAGGTTTACCACCTGAAACACCAACACGCCGGCGTAAACGGCAATGCCGAGCATGATCAGCGAGGGATTCCGAAAAATCACCCCTAGCACAAGCAGGAACATGAAGATGTACGGGCTGTACTGTGCCGCAGGGACCGCGGCATTCCGAATGGCCAGCGGCATGTAGCCGGTGGCGTGCTGTAACGCATGCCCTGCCTCGTGCGCTGCGATTCCGACTGCGGCCGCCGTCCGGCTTTGGTAGACCTGCGGGCTGAGCCGCAGCACTCGGTCGCGAGGGTCGTAATGATCGGACAACATTCCCTGCGTCATTTCGACGCCAACGTCGTGCAACCCGGCACTCTCCAAAATATGCTGTGCCGCGGCGGCGCCGCTGAGGTTGGCCGGCACCTGCATTCCCGCCGCAAAGGCGCTCTTCACCCGCCACTGCGCCCACAGCATCAGCAGAATGGCCGGCGCCAGAAACAAGAAATAGATCGGATCGTACATCATGGGCATCTCAAGCACTCTCCATCCAATCGGCTCGGTAATCGGTCTTCGTCAGGCACTCTATTTCGGAACTTCGTTGAGGTCGTTTCCCTGGACCACAAGCATGCCGATATCGGCTGCCTTTGTCACACGGACTATTATACGCAACGCAGGCAGGGAGACGATGGATCAAACAAAAAGTCCCGCCTCACAAACAACTTCCGACAAGTGCCGTTGGAGCCGCAAGAATCGGCCTTCGGGTGCGAGCCGACTTCGTCAACGCCGATCTGGAGGGGAGCCGGCGGAGATTGGGCGTCGGGAGATCTCTTGCCAGTGGCGGATGTCGATTTCGTACGGGCCGTGGACCTGATCAAAGCGGCCGAAATCGGCGCGGTACTTTTCCAGCCGGCCGATTTTCTGCTCCGTCGAAAGCTCGCCCGGGTGATCCGATCCCGGAGCGCGGCCCCAAAGGATGCGCGAGCCCCCCGGCGTCCAAAGCTCGTAGGTGGCGTTGTCGGCCGACGCACCATCGACCGCCGCATCGGGAACGCGGATCGCCGCGAGTTCCAGACGACTCCAGTGCATGGCCAGGGAATCCGCCAATCGGGCTGCTCCCGCAACAAGCGGATCGCCCCACACAGTGCCCGCCGGGCCGCGCGGTGCCGACCTGACATTTTCGATCAATGGATAGAACCGCGCCTGCTCGAAGGTGAAATCCTTTGGAGGAAGGAGCACGCCGCGCGAATCGACGGGGTAAAATCCTTCCGGAACTCGGACCATCGCGGACGGCTTACGGTAACGAAGTTCCACGACGATTTGAGCCGGAAGATCCTTCTGCACGCTCACGACTTCTTCGACCCAGGGATGTGCCCGGAACGCCTGTGCGACCTTCTCGACAACGTCTGTGTCGAGTAAAGAAATTTCCCGCGACAGTTTCGCACGTTCGAACACCTGGCTGGTGAGATCCGCCGGTACCCAGGGGGGCAATTCTGAAATGCGAACCTTGGAGGCGGTGATGCGATATTCCGCGCGACCCGACAGGTCGGGCAGCAATTCCACGATCTGCCGCCAGCCAAAGAAGAGGCCGAGCACGACTGCCAGAATCAGCAGCCGCTTGGGGCGAAACAGCAAACGAGTGAGCCAATTGCCGGGCGGGGGATCGACAACAAGCGTGACGTCCGAATCATCGTCGTCATCGAGTTCGTCGACGTCCGTCTTGCGGCGTTTTTTTGTCGATTTGGGGGATTTTCTTTTCTTCGCGGCCATGAGACTTCAGCATCTTCATCGGCGCGATTCGGGCCGGATCTGCGACGAAACGACGGCGGGTCCGGTTTCAACGGGGGGATTGCGCATTCTGCGCCCGACTGATCGGGCCGCGCAAGGTTTGCGAGGATTTTCCCGCGACCGAAGTCCCTGCCAGAGCGGTACGAATCGCCCGTTCGCACAACTCCCCGAGATTCCAGCCGAGCCGGGCAGCCGCCTTCGGCACCAGGCTGTGATCGGTGAATCCGGGAATGGTATTCACTTCGAGCACCCAAGGACGATTCTGCTGGTCGACCCGGAGATCAACCCGTGCCAGCCCTCGCGTACCAAGCGACTGGGCCGCACGCAAACCGGCGTTTTCGATCGCGCGGACAATGTTTGACGGCAGCGCGAACTCGAACAGATAGCGGGTGACACTATCTTGGTACTTGGCACGATAATCGTAGAACTGACGCCCCGTCTCGATTTGAATGAGTGGCAGCGGCTGGTCGTCGAGCAGACCGAGCGTCCACTCGGTCCCCACGATGCACGATTCCAGCAGACCGAACTTGTCGAACGAAAAACAATGGGCAAGTGCGTCGGAAAGTTCCGCTGGAGACTCAACAATCGTCACCCCCAGACTGGAGCCTTGGGCGTCGGGCTTGACGACGAGCGGGTAGCCGACGCGCCGTGCCAGCTTCTCGATACGTGAGGTGTCGTCCGATTCGTGTATCAAGATGTAGGGAGGTGTGGGAACCTCGCACTGAAGGAACCGCTCCTTGGAGGCGGACTTGCTGAATGCCAGCCGGGATGTGTCGGCGTTGCTGCCGGTGTATTTTACACCGAGATCATCGAGGATCGCTTGGACGTGACCATCTTCCCCGAAACGGCCATGCAGCGCGAGAAATGCGATATCGAACTCATCCCAGTGGCAGGAGGCTGGGGGGACTTCCGCCGGGTCCAACTGCTCGACGTGATGCCCCTTACGGGCGAGTGCCCGGGCGACACACGCGCCGCTTTCCAGACTGACCTCTCGCTCGCTGGAATCTCCCCCCGCAAGTACCGCAATTCGCAGTTTGTTCTTCGTCGTTCTGGTGCCGTCCTCGGCCATGGGTCGCCTCCTTGCGGCCCCCTTTACCAGATTTTGATTTCCAACTCCAGATCGACTCCAAACTGCTCGGTCACCTTGCTGCGGGCAAGATCAATCAGCCGCAAGATATCGTCCGAACGGGCACCTTCGTGCGTCACAATGCAATTCGCGTGCCGATCGCTGATCTCGGCACCGCCGGCCCGCGCACCCTTCAGGCCGGCCTGCTCGATCAGCGCCCCCGCGCTCAGACCTCGAGGATTTTTGAAGATGCAGCCGGCGGTCTGAAACGAGAGGGGCTGTGTCGCCTTCTTCGTGATCCAGATTTTCCGCATGCGGCTGACAATCTCTTCCGTTACGCCATGATGCAGCTCGAAGGTTCCTTCGAGAATGACCAGCTCGTCGAGGCTGCTCTGACGGTAACTGAACAGCAACTCATCTTCCATCCGCGTGAAGACCTCCCCTTTGACGGTGAGCACCTTGACGCTTTTGACGAATTGGCCGATATCGCCGCTCCGGCCGCCGGCGTTGCCTCGCAGTGCGCCTCCCACCGTCCCCGGAATACCCGCGAGCACTTCCAGACCGGCCAGTTCCGCCTTCACGCTCTGCGAAATGAGCTGCGAAAGCAGCGCCCCGGCCCCCGCGGTGACGGTTGTGCCTTTGACTTCGACGTGGGCGAACGCGTCTCCCGACAGCTTAAGCACGACCCCGCTGACACCGTCGTCCCGGACCAGCAGATTCGAGCCCCCACCCAGCACCCGTACCGGGATCTGCTCGGCGTGGCAGCACTTGACCACCTCCACGAGCTCCTCGGGGTGCCGCGGTTCGATGAAGTATTGCGCGGGTCCGCCGACTCGAAGCCAGGTGTATGGCGCTAGCGGCTCATCCCGCCGCGTGATGTCGCTGAAGTCTGCGAGCGAACTCATGATAGACCCGATCGATATCCCCTGCCCCCATGGTGATCAGCACGTCTCCCGGTCGGGCTTCATCGTCTATTGTGGCGATGATTCGGTCAAGGGAGGGGCAAAATCGCGCCGCAACTCCGCTCGCAGCGATTCCACGGACCAGTTCCTGGGCCGTTTCCTCGGCAGGGGACGCCGGATTTTCCCGCGCCGCATAGATCGGCGCGATCAGAATCTCGTCCGCCGCCGAGAAGCTTTCACAAAACTGATTCATCAGCGAACGGGTTCGCGAGATTTGGTGCGGCTGAAAAGCACACCAGATGCGCCGGCCGCCGAATTGCTGTCGCGCCGATTCGAGCGTTGTGCGCACGGCGGTCGGGTGGTGCGCGTAGTCGTCGATAATCGTGATGCCACGAAATGAACCGATCTCTTCATAGCGCCGGCGAATGCCCCGAAATCCGGACAGGCTTTCCCGAATCGCATTGGCCGAGGCGCCCGCGGCATGGGCGAGCGCCGCCGCCGAGAGGGCGTTCAGCGCGTTATGACGGCCGCTGAGCTGCAAGGGAACTTCCGCAAAAAACTCGCCGTTGTGAAAGATCCGGAATCGCATTCCCCAATTGGTCTGACGCAGGTCGGTTCCCCACCAGTTGGCCCCGTGCTCCAGGCCGAACGTCTCCACCCTTGCTCGCGTCGAGCGGGCGGCATCGAGCGACGCGGCACAATCGCCGCGGACAAGCAGTGTCCCTTCCTGGGCGATAAGCCCCGCGAACGACGCAAAAGCCGACTGCATGTCATTTGTCGTCGCGAAGCAATCGAAATGATCCGGCTCGATACCGAGGATCGCCGCGTGGCGGGGACTGAGGTCGAGAAAGCTCCGCTGGTACTCGCAGCTTTCGACTACGAACAACTCCCCCTCGCCGGCCCAACCACTCTTACCAAGCTCACACAATTCAGCGCCCACGATCGCTGACGGTTTCAAACCCGCATCGGTCAAAATGCACGCGGTCATCGCCGTCGTGGTGCTCTTGCCGTGCGTGCCGGCGATCGACACTCCGACGCGCGTCCGCATCAGTTCCCCAAGCATCTGGCTGTACGACAACTGCCGGATGCCAAGCCGGGCGGCGATCTGGCGCTCCGGGTTATCGGCCGCGACCGCCGGGCTGTAGACAAGCACGTCGGCGTCCGGAGGAACGAACGTTTCCTGATGGCCGAAATGAACCCGCAGACCGCGCCGTTCGAGTGCTTCGATTGTGGGATTCGGCCGTGCCAGATCGGAACCGGTCACGCTCCAACCGAGCCCCGTGAGCATCTCGGCCAGGGCCTTCATCCCCGCGCCGCAAATTCCGACCAGATGCGCGGCTGAGACCTCAGTCGCGATCCGCGGCCCCACCGGACTTTGTAAAAAAGTGCGCGGCGGATTTTGTAAACTCCGGCGGGAGGTCGTTTGCGAGGAACTCATCCTGTGCGTGCTTCCGCTCCGTGGAATGCCTGGTCGAATCGAGCAAGATTCTCCCTGCCGATTCGGAAAAACCGATTGGTTATATCGGTTGGTGGGGGGAGGGGGCTGTATGAGAGATGAAGCCGGCACCGGTATCTCTTGGGACTCACGGGGAATCAGCGTTTTGTCTTGCCAGTCACGGCACAGAGGGGAACCACAAAGCTTGGGCAATATGCAAAGACTTTGCGGCCGAAATCACTGCCCGCGGCATTTCGATCAACGAGTTCTCGCGCCCCCTATTCAATGATGGTCGGGCATTATCACTGCAGAGCCAAATTTACAGAAGATCAAATCCCCGCAGGAAATTGAGCAATCGCCGTGCCGCAATGATCGGTCAATTCCCGAAGTAGATCTTCTCTTCTCCCCGGATTGTCGAGAACGCCTCATACAGATGGAGATCGAGTTGCTCGTGCAGAAAACGGACCGATCCGTCAGCGAACAGAAACAGCCCTCCCGCCCGGTGCTCGCTCCGAAATCCGCTGACGCGATGCGGCCCGCCAAACTCGCTCGACCGGCAATCGTCCAGGGCGCTCGTATCGGCCAGCGTCTCCACAATTTGGCGGCTGTTTAGCATGGGGGCTGTCGAGCCGTACAAGCTGGTGATCACGACATCGGTCGTGCTTTGATCCCTGGTGGTGATGATCCGCGGAAAGATCCAGAAGTTATAGGACTCGAAGACTGCCCCCGTTGCACGACTTTGATGGGGGAACAAAGGATTTTGCCGTGCGGAGGTCAGCCAGCGCGGACCAGCAACACCTTCGCCCATCACGAACGTCGTATCGTGCCCGTCGGTAATATCCTTGAGCCCCGTGAATTGGCCTAGGCCGAACGCTCCTCGCTCTTTGTCCGGCATCGGCTTGAACGTGTGCGGTCCCTCCGGAGAGCACCAGGAATCGTTCGGCCCCTTCGAAAAGATGTAATCGCATGTGGCAAACTCAGAGCCGACCGGCAGATTCAACAATTCCAACTCCGGCGACTTCACCACGTCGGGATGTTGGCGGGAGGGGCAGAGAAACAGAGGCACCACAGTCTTCGCAACGTCCGCTTGCTGGTGCGACCAGTGAACGGCGGGGTCGTTTTTCGGGGGGTTCTGGTCCGCGCTCACATACGGCAACAAAGCCGCCAGCGGACTGATCGGTGCGTCGAACGTCGCGGGATCGAGATTCGTCGGCGGAAAGATTCCGTGCGTGTCGTGATAGGCCGCCAGCGCGACTCCAAGCTGCCGGAAATTGTCGCGGCAGGCATTGAGACGCGCCGCCTCGCGCGAGCGCTCCATGGCCGGGATGAGAATTCCGAGCAACACGGCGAAGATGGCAAACACCGTGACCAGCTCGATCAGCGAGAATCCGCGACGGGGGGGCATACAGATCATTTGAGACCGGTTCGAGTGAATTTGCATTAAAGCTCGACTATTACCGAAGCGCGTACTGCAACCTGGACTACCTGAACCCACCATATTGGCAATCTGCTTTGCGGCGGATGAAGGACGTTCATCCCGTTGCCTTGCGCGGCGTACACCAGAACTCTCGTCATCGATTCCACGGAAACGTCATCGTCGGCTGATTGACATAACGACGCATGCGAAACGTCAATCGTCCTCCGGAACCCGGGGCGAGTTTCACGGAGAGTTGCGAATTATCCACTCGCGTCGTACGGCTGCCGTCGTTGACGTCAATAAACTGATGCTCGGCATAGCCCCCCGCCTGAACGACGACTGTCCGCGGCTTGGTCTGACTGACGTTCACCAGCGATAAGGTGAGGCTCTCGGCATCCATCTTTTCGACGAGGGCCGCCACATCTTGCGGGATGCCCGCGCGCCGCTCGATCGGATCAAAGTAACGGACGCGGGCAAAGAGTGCGGCCCCACGGCTCGGCAAACGCAGCCCGCCGAACATCAACTCCAGCAACGACGAAACAGAGGCCGGGTTGAACTCCATCGGATCGTCGGCCAGACGCGTATCGGGAGTGGTCTCGTCGTGTCGCATTCCCCGCACGCGCTCCCGAACGCGGGCCAAGTCGGCGTGCATCGCGTTCCGTGGAAAGTCCGGATTGTTCCCAGCGAGAAATTCGAACCACGGATCGCGCGGCGTCCGTTCGCGGTCTTCAGAACGCATCGACAGGTAGTAGATCTCGCGCGTGTTGAGGTCATATTTCCCTTCGGTAAACGAGTACCAGCCTTTGTCGCCATGCATCCGCGGGGTCATCTGTTTTCCGTTTACGGACTTGCCAAGCGAGTTGATGGCATCGATCTGCTTTCGCCAGGCATCGAGGTAACTATCGTCGCCGGTGAGCATGTAGGCGTTCATGAAGCCGAGGAATCCCCACGCGGTGCGATTGCGGTCATCCATCTTGCCCGTCTGCGGGACAGTCGGGCTGAATCCCCAGCCATAGGTGCCGCCGTACCATTTGCCATTGCATTCGCCGCCGATCGTGCCGTCGAGCCCGACATTGCTGGGGATGATGTTGCCATTGGCCGCCATTCGTTCCTTCCAGGCGTCGACATACTCGATCAGCCAGCGTTTGTATTTTTCTTCGCCGGTGAGAAAGTAAGCGTTGAGGGGCAGCGTGGTCGCCAGCAGGTTCAGCGGATGATCGCCGACGACGTCATTGTACGTCTCGAAATGGGCGAGCATTTCCTGGTAGGTCCGTTCGCCATGCCCGAGTTGGAAACGGTTCTCGACCTCGATGGGATCGCCGGTCCAGTCGAGCGCGGTCGCTTTCCGCAATAGCGGGCCGCGGCTGCCGTTGAGCAAGCTCTTGATGATCCGGTGCTGGGGGTCATAGTTCGGCGCGCCGGGATCTTCGTTCATGTAGAACCCCGCGAACCGGCGGACGCGCTTTTGAAAATTCGGATTCTCGACGTCGGAGAGTCCTTGGAGACTGAAAACGGTCGACCCTTCTCCGTTGTGCTGCCAGTCGAACATCACGGGAAATTCTTTGTAATACATACCGTCGCGAGCGAAGGGGACGTCAGTCGTCTTCGCGAGAGTGTATTGCCGGAAATGTCCCTCCAGCGCCTTGCGGTACATTTCGAGGATGACGTTCGGTGCGCCGAGCGCGTGGAGCAACGGCCAGTCGTTGACGTTCTCGATTGCGTCGTCGGGGCCATCGTCCCCTCCCCAGCGTTCAACGCAGAGCAGGAAGCCACGTTCATCGAAATAACGATCGAAGAACTCACCGCAGGCGGCAGTGTTCGCGCGAAGCAGCTCTCGTTCGAGCAATGCCCACTCCGGAGGGCTCATCGGCGCATCGATTCTGAGCACATCCTCAGCCGCCGAAGCTGAAATCGAGCTTGAACCGAGAGCCGCCAGCACAAGGAATGCGCAGACGGCGAAAAGTTGCATTACACAAGATCGAAATCGAGGCATCGGAGCACCTGTCGAATGAGTCCACGGATGGAATTTCCATCATACGGACTTCTAACGCGCAATGCGCTAGGTGCTCCGAACGGCTCGACATTATTTCGATTCCGGCAACGGAGGGGGCTCCGGCCCAGTAGACGGAGGCGGAGTCGGGCTGGGGGGAACCGACGCACCGACTGGCGAATTCGGTATTACCGACGGCTCGTCAACTTTCGCGGAGTTGGTTCCATTGAGCGCCCCACGAAACTTCTCGAGTTGCTTTCTCAAAAACGGCCGTTCGTCGCGGGGATTGCGCAGCCCAGTGACGGAGTCCATCGCTTCATCCGCCAGCACGAGAGCTTGTTCCTCCAATTCGATCGCTTTCGCGATGTCCCCATTCTGGAACCAGGCTTCCGCAAGCGTGTCGAGGTAGGTGTAGCGGTACGGGGCTCGATTCTCGACCTGCACCGCCGTCTTGGCCAGGGGGAGTGCGCGGTCCGCACTGCGGAGAGATTCCTCTTCGGTCGTCAGCAAGATCCAGGCCAGATTGTTATTGGCCATGGCATGATTGGGGTCCATCGTTAGTGCAATTTCATAAGCATTGATTGCCAACCGATCTTGGTTGGAATTGTCGAACATCGATGCCCGATCCAGCAATAAATCGATTTCGCTCCGAGAACGCGGAATTTGAGGAACCGTGATCTGTGACCGCTGTACGGGTGGGGTGTTGTAGGCTTCTTCCCATCCCAGACGGAACCTGACTTCCGAGATATATGCGTCGAGCGGGTCATGCCAGACGTACCCGCCGATCAGCACGGCGAATGTCCAAAGCACCGCAGCCACTCCGGCGACGAATTTCAACCGTCGCCTCACCCACCATTTCTCGGCGGACATCGGGACCGCCTCGTCATCACCCATTTCCGCGAAGTACGATTGATGCATGGTGTGAGGACTCTTGCCTATCTCGATCGCCTTCGCTTCACGCCCGGCCACGGGGGCATCCGCGGTTAAGGAACCGGCGGGAGCATCCGTGTGCCAGTCATGCTCCACGTGTTCGTCTTCCCGGGGAGCGAACCGCTCGCGGATCTGGCCGGCGATGCCAAGCTTCTCCTCGTCACTGAGGGCGCGGAATCTTTCCGCAAAGCTCTGAAGACTGCTGAGAACCTGTTGCAAAGGAATTCCGTCGACCACATCGCCGTAACGAAGGGCGTTGTAAACAGCGAGAACTCTCGCGGCATCGTCTTCTTGCAAGAGACTCGCTTTGACAAACTCAGCCAGATACTCCCCAAGACTCGCTGAGGCGGGTCGTCCACAGCCGCACGCGTCCAACTCGCGCAGCAATTCCTGCATCTTGCCGACGGCGTCGTTGGGAAGGCTTTCGGCGTGCATAACCACTACCGACATCATGGAATTGACGAGAATGGGATCAGCGGGGAAATGCGTTGTTGCAATCGCTCCGCCAGGAGCGATCATCAGCTGATTGACCGCAATTCTAGCATTTTGGGAACGGTGCAACAGCTCCCAAAAAACTCCGGCGTGTCCGATTTTGGAAATGCCGAACCGCCGCAACTGGCGAGCGATATCGCGACGACCGCGCCGCTCAACTGATTCCAAAGTCCGCCAAGTCGGATGCGCGGAGCCGCGCGCGGGCCGCCGCCTCCTTGAGCTTCGCAACGACAAAATGCTTGTGGTTGGCCACCGTCTGCTCGCTGATCCCCAGTCTTTCCGCGGCAACCTTGTTCTGCCAACCGAGCACGAACAGCAGCTCCATGCATTGCAGCCGTTCAATCTCCCCCTGCTCGAGCCAACCAAGAATTAATTCCCGAAGACACTCCGCGAGAATTCGCTCCTCGGTCATGCGTCGCTCACCGCTGCGGGCAATACTGGACGCCTGACGACCGGGGCCGGCCGGTTCCCGTCCCTTTCCTTGTGAGTCGGACAACAACAAAGGAATCGACGGGCGGCGTCCTTCACGTCGCAGTACGTCGGTCAGCTTGTGCGCGGCAATCGAAAACAGATACGACTCGACCGGTGTACTCTCGTCGTAATTGGGCAGGCTCACCAGAAAACCGAGAAAGGTGTCCTGAACCACATCCTCCGCGGCGGCACGATTCCCCAGCCGGCTTTCGACGAAAGCCAACAGCCGCCCTTCATAACGGGCGATCAAATCTTCCCATGCGCGCGGTTCCCCCCGCCGGATCGCGGCGATCATCATCCGCTCGGGGTTTTCAGCCGACATTGATCACTCCTGCCATTTTCGGGGGCACAACACTTGTCAGGGGGATTCGTCCCGACGGAGCTTTTCTTGAGAACTAATCTCCCGAACCGGTCGTTGCGCTCTCAATTTCGATTGTAACCATTTCGAACAACCCGCCGGGAGATTCCGGCTGAGCTTGCGGATCGAATTCGACCTCGACCGCCAACCGGTTCACTCCACGGAGTTGCGACGTGAATTCAAAGGCAATTCTTGGTTGTTCGACCGGCGACCCAAGCCCAGACGATACCGAGTTCCGTGCATCGACCGATGCTGGTACGAGAAGTTTGCCGTTCAGTTGGGCATTCAATGTGCCGCCGACCCCCGCGAACACCAAACGCACACTGTCACCCGCTTCCAAGCCGGACGGGGAATGAAAGACGCGGGTGAATCTCGCTCGCCCCGCTCGTTCTCCGAAGAGGGCGCGCCAATCGCACGGCATCTGAACACGGCCGTTTGTTCCGCCGGTTTCGTCAGCTTCCCCTTCGGTAGACCCCGCGGCGCATGACGAGAGCCATTCGTATTCCCATGGTCCCTTCAGACGGATGTGATGCACCGGCATACCATTGCATTACTCCGTTCCCCGGTTTATCGCAAGCGCCCGCCAAGAATCGACTGTAAGTGCGGCGAATAGTCATGGAATGGTGTCTCGCACGGAGGGCCCCCGGCATGGAGGTATCGAGCCTCCCGCGCGTCCTGGGTGACCGCCAGGATCGTGGACGATACAGTTCCCGAACCGTCGCGGTGCAGGCAGATGGGCGCGGCGTCTCCCTCCGCATGCCAGCCGGCGATCCGGGACGATTCCGAGATCCACTCATCGAGTTGATCGGTCGAGCGTAAGAGCTCCTGCATCGCGAGGTGTGCCCGCCGCACACGCGGGTCATCGAGGTCATTCAACGCACCGTTCGCGATCGTATGGACCCCCGGTTCCAAGACGTGCTCGCGAGGCCGATCTCCCCCTTCAAAGACGAACGCTCCCCTCCGAGAGAAAACGAGAAGATTGAATCCGGCGAATGCGTATCGATCGAGCTGCCGGGCCAATTGCGCGCGGGCAGCTTCGACGCTGGGCTCTTCTAAAAGGTCACGGCAAAGCAGTCCTCTTGAGCGTACATCGGCCGGCACTTGAGATTTCGGACGGTTGGTGATCGCCACCAGCAACCCGTTCTCGTTGACTCCCAGCCAAGTCCCTCCCGCCAACCTGTCGAGGCCGCCCACCCAGGATTCTCCCGGAGATTTCAGCACGATTTCCGGGGGAGAGGAGGGTCTGGAATAAGACTCATCCCTGTTCGCCAGCACAAACATCGGGCAGGCCGAATGTTGCCGAAAGATTGCGGAGAAGATGCACATCGGTGAGGAAAATGTCGATGAAACAGGTATTCCGTCTGGGCAAACCAGGAGTTTTGGAAAGCATACGTCTCGCGATATCGAGGCTCAAGGGGCGGTCCTTGCCAAATCTCCCTAGTTTCGCTGGGGCTGAATCGGTATACTTCCACGGGTCTTTTGAAGGGATTGTTAAGCTTCCGGACGCAAGATGGCACCAAGGAATGGGTCAAGGTGCCAGTGGGTTGCGAACCGCGAGTGGATGTCGTGGCCGGAAGCGCTCGGCTGGGTGAATTGTGTTTGTTTCATCGGCTGAGATTCTCTCTACAGGGTTGTAGAGCATGCACCAAAGTTCCCCTCATTTCGAGCTTGGCGGCTCGGTTGCTTCAGCGGCGAACTCCTCCGTGGCTACGGCCGTGGGGACGAAGACGCCGGCGGCCGACGTCGAAGCGAAGAATACCGGTAAGTTGTTCACTCTTCAGCGGCGCACCAACTCGCTTTTGGGCGTGCAGGTCATCGCCACCGGCTCGTATGTTCCTGACAACATCGTCACGAACAGCGATCTCCACCGGCTGCGCGGCTTCGACCCCGCCTGGATCGAGCAGCGTTCGGGAATTATCGAACGCCGTCACGCCCCGCCCGAACAGGCCACCAGCGACCTGTGCGTCGAGGCGGCTCGCCGCGCCATTCGCGCCGCCCGCGTGAATCCGGCCGACATCGACCTCGTTGTCGTCGGCACTTTCACTCCCGACCACGTTTGCCCCTCAACTGCCTGCCTTGTGCAGCATCAGTTGGGGTTGAACGCCGCGGCTTTTGACGTCTCGGCGGCCTGCTCTGGTTTCGTCTATGCGCTCTCGACCGGTGCGCAGTACGTCGCCACCGGCAACAGCAAGATGGCTCTTGTCATCGGAGCCGACACCAACAGCCGTTACGTCGATCCGCAGGATGCGCGGACTTATCCCTTGTTTGGCGACGGCGCGGGAGCAGTCCTGCTCACGCGCGGCAGCCCGCATCAGGGACTTGTCTGTTACCAGCTCGGAGCGGACGGCGGCGGTGGACCGATGCTCGTCGTTCCCGCCAGCGGAACGCGCCAGCCGGCGTGTCTGGAAAGCGTCGCCGCGCGGCAACAGTTCGTACAAATGGACGGCCGCAATGTCTTCAAATGGGCGGTGCAGGCACTCACCGACACCGTCGAGCTCGTGCTCGAAAAATCGGGGCTGGGAGTCAACGACGTCAGCCTCTATCTGCTCCATCAGGCGAACATTCGCATCATCAATTACGCGATGGAACAGCTGGGTGTTCCCCCCGAAAAGGTTCTCGTCAACCTGCAGAAGTACGGCAACACCTCCGCAGGATCGATCCCGATCGCCCTCGATGAAGCGTTCCAGCAGGGACGGGTGAACCGCGGCGATACGCTGCTGCTGAGCGGCTTTGGCGCCGGCCTCACCTGGGGAACGGCTCTCTTCCGCTGGTAATGCCGGCTGCTGCGAGCAACGCACCGCCTGCTCGTGGTTCCAGCGTTGTTCACGATGGGCCCTCACTCCATCAGTTCCAGCGACTGCAGCACATTCTCCACGAGCGTCTTCGAGTCGCGGCGCCCTTTCGAGTAAATTCCCAGAAACAGATGCGGCGGCCACAAGGCGTGCGCGATCTGCAACGTCTGAAGCACCTGCCACCGCACCGCCGGCTGGTTGTTCGGAATGACCAGAAACCAGATCAGCCCAGCCACGATCAGCATCACCGGTAATCCAATTCCGAGAATGATGCCGAACACGATCCTCTTCGTCAGGCGCGAGAGACGCGCGTAACCGAGCCGATACGTTGCTTTCGACTTTTCGTGATCGGCTCGCTCGAAGGAAAACTCCGCGTCGCTGTAGTACAAGCTGGTGGGTTGGTTGCACAGGACCGGTCCCGTTTTCTTCATCGCCACTCGGCCACCGTCGAACTTTTTGATCGCGAACAGCGCCGCGAACATCCCGCCGTAACCTTGTGCCAGCGTCTGTGCCAGCTTCGCCGCGAGGTCATCCGGGTCGCCGCGCAAAGTCAAGGTGCCGTATTGAGAGTCGGGTGCTTCGGACTGCAACTGGTCGAAGGTCTCGGCATCGACCGGAGTTGCTCCCTGTCCGAGACGAATCGCCTTGAACAAGGAGACCAGCCAGACCGCGAACCCGAGCCCCATGATCCCCGCAAAAATCAGCTTTGCGCTGTTCTCGTCCACCGGAATCCTCCACAACCGATGTTCGGGGAGCCATTACACGACGTTTCCGGCTACGGGCGGTTTCAAAGCTGGGAGGGCGAGGCTCCCGCCGAGCCGCTGCGTCCGTAAGTCTCTGGTTGTGGCGGCTCCACCGGAGTGTCGCCCTCCCGAATACAAGGTTTTGAAACGATCTCGAATGTCCTTGCAGCTTACGGCTTCGCGTCCTTCGCTGTCGGACCGGTGCGAATATCGAACTCGGTATCTTCGGTGCTGCTCGAGCGCGGAGGGTCCGGGAATTCGGTCGGCGCCGGACGTTCCACCACCGGCTGCGACGAATCAGCCACTCCCACCAGGGGGAGAAGTTCGTCCACTTCCTCTTCCATCGGCATAAAAACTTCTTTTAAGTCGGTCGCGTCGTCGCTCTGACGGAGCAGGAAATAGATGATGGTCACTGCCGACCAGAAATAGCTCACCACAAAACCGCCAACCAGACTCCCCGCAACGTTCAGCCAGAGCCCCGCCGGCAGAGTTCCCCATGCACCGGGACCGTCCGACGAGATGTCACCGTTAGTCGCAGGCCCTCCGAGACTTTGAGGTGAGCCCGCCGTCAGCGTCGCAACCGCGTCGGACCCCATGCCGGCCGAGACGCCCCAGCCGGCAAGATTCGCCGCCAGATGAGCCACCACCGTCACGAACACCAGCAACACCGAGCCATACGTCAGGCTGACCACACCAAACCAGAGGTAATGCCACGGTCGGCTGTAGACGTATCCGTACGCTCGGCTGAATCCGTCATAGCCGTCGCTCCCTTCGGTGCTGATCGCGGAGTACATCAACGGCCAACCGACGATCACGCCGAGCAGGATCAATGTCATGATCAATCCTGCCGCGACAGCCAACCACCAGAACAACCCGACAACCAGCGGACCGGCGTAGGGAATGCGTCCGAACAATCCGGCAAGGAGGCAGAGAATCCACAACACACCAATGCCGGCCACCGGCAGCAGCGGTGCGGAAACGAACGACAAAAAATTCTCCGCGGAGAACTTCAGGGCCGACCACATACTCACGCGCCCGTCCCCCGCGAACTGCACCGCGCTCATCCGCGTGATCGCCCCGGCGAAAAGCCCCCAAACACACAAGCTCCATAACAGCTGTGTCCAGGCATAGGCGCATTCCGACCAGCTCCGCCCCGGCTTCAGAAGTTCCGCCGCCGGTTCAAATGTTGATCGCAGTGGAAACAGCGGCCCGTTCCAATGGGTGAAAGCGCCGACGAGTGTCCCTTGCGGGTCCGCCTCGAACTCCCGCGGCAAATCAAGGGGGCGGTTCACACCGGTGGAGACCATCCAAGGCCAGACACTCGACGAATCGTGATTCGGCGCGAATGGCAACCGGGTGAACAAAGCGTTTCCGGCTGCGAGCACCGCCAACGCCAACGCTCCCAACCCGATCTTACGAAAGTCGACCGCGATTCGAAACGCGCGAAACA
>CAZVJA010000004.1:0-67637 GCA_964626885.1 uncultured Planctomycetaceae bacterium
CGTATGAATTCAAGACCGTTACACTCGTCTCTAACGCGGGGAAAAACAACCAGGTCAAAAACGCCGGTTGGGTCGAAATTCCGACTGGCTACGTCGGCGTGGTGACCAACCTCACCGACAACCCGATCACGGGCGCGAAGACCGGCATTCAAGAAAAAGTGCTGCAGCCCGGCATCTACCCGATCAACCCGGCAGAACAACAGGTCGATATCGTCGAGGTCGGCTTCCGCGAGAAAAGCATTACGGCGGAGGTCCGCACGGACGCCAAGGGAAACCTGCTGCTTGACGATAGCGGCGAGCCGGCGATCATCGACAACGAAAGCGGCATTACCTTCCCGTCGAACGACGGCTTCCCGATTCACATGGATTTCACCGCCATTTGGGGAATCATGCCGGACCAGGCACCGAACGTGATCCGCCAATTCGGCAACGTCGATCAGGTCGAGACGAAGGTCGTCGTTCCGCAGATCGAAAGCATCTGCCGCAACATGGGATCAAAGCTTGGCGCGGTGGAACTGCTCGTGGGAGAATCGCGTCAGAAGTTTCAGCAGGACACATCCGAAAATTTCAAGCGCATTCTACACGACAAGAACATTACACTGCTTTACGGGCTCGTGCGGCACATCTACATTCCACAGGAAGTCCGCGTACCAATTCAAGAGGCCTTCATCGCCGATGAGATGAAGCTCACGCTCGAACAGCAACAGCAGACCACACGGACACAGGCGCTGCTCAAGGAAGCGACGGCAAAAGTCGAATTCGAGACGAACCGTATTCGCGTCGAGACCGAAAAGCGTGCGGCAGAGACCTTAGCCACCGGACAGAAGACCGCGGCCGAAACCCGCGCCGAAACCCTAAAACTACAAGCCGCCATCGACAAGAAAACCGCCGAACTTGAAGCGCAGGCGACGATCGTCGTCGGCGAGGCGACCTCCGGCGCGAAAAAAATGAGCGAGCAAGCGAAATCGCAGAAGTTTCAACTCGCCGTTGACGCATTCGGTTCGGGAACCGCCTACAACCAGTGGGTGTTCGCATCCGGCCTGCCCGAGGATCTCAAGCTGAACATGCTCTACGCCGGGCCGGGAACTTTCTGGACCGACTTGAAGGGTTTCTCCGAGACCATACTCGGCCGAGAGGTACAGCAGTCACAGGGCAACATGCCACAACAGACCGAACGCCGAAAGCCGGCCACAAACCCGCGGACCGCAAAGCCGATGGAGAACTGAGCGGAATAGGCGGCGACGAACATTCCGAGAACATTTCGACGAAGAGCGCCCCGCCGGTGAATACCGGTGGGGTTTTTCTTGCGCTACGTGACATTTCATACTTGCACTGCGAATGCGAGAATCTTTCAGGAATTCCAATATTTTCGATGACACCTTTCGTGAAACCCGGCATCCCATACAATAGGCTCCGGGCCAAGGACCGAATCGACCTTGATACGGAGCGGTTGGTCAGATAAACGAGAACCGTGTTTGTGTATCGAGGGAGTGACGCCGAACGAGACGGGATGAATCGTCATGCACTATTTCATTCGCAAGCCGTGGGATCGGCCGCAGCGCGAGCATACGCCGTTCGAGGTCTTCCTGAATCAGCGACAGCATCGTCGCGAATTCCTGAAGACGATCGGCATCGGCGCCGCGGGGATAGGGCTGTCGAGCTATCTTTCCGGTTGTGCCCGACCGACCGATGACGAAATTGCGAAGGCTGGCGCCGTCGAGCAGATCCCGGTCGCAAAGTCCGGCACCTTCCCCCCAAAACGAAATGACAAGTTCGAGTATGGACGGGAAGAGACGGCGAAACGTGACGCCGCCGAATATACAAATTTCTACGAGTTCTCATCGCGAAAGGACAATTGGCGGTACGTATCCCAATTTCGTCCCAGCCCGTGGACGCTGGAGGT
This sequence comes from uncultured Planctomycetaceae bacterium, assembly GCA_964626885.1. Lineage (GTDB taxonomy): Bacteria > Planctomycetota > Planctomycetia > Planctomycetales > Planctomycetaceae > CAZVJA01. The sequence continues at coordinate 1,904 of CAZVJA010000004.1, forward strand.
GGAGGGCGAATGTGCGAAGCCGCGCAAGTTCGATCTGGACGACATTTATAAATCTTTCTCACATGAAGAACGGCACTATCGGCATCGCTGTGTCGAGACATGGGCCATGTGCGTCCCCTGGACCGGTTTCCCGCTTCGTGAATTGCTCAAAATGGTCGAACCAAAGCCGTCGGCGCGGTATGTCGTCTTTCAAACCTTCGAGCGGCGCGATGAAGCGCCCGGCTTTGATCGCGACCCTCGACTCCCATGGCCCTACACCGAAGGGCTCACCATCGACGAAGCGATGAACGAATTGGCCTTTCTGGCCGTCGGTGTCTACGGCGAACCGTTGCCCAAGCAGCATGGCGCACCGCTCCGGCTTGTCGTGCCGTGGAAATACGGCTTCAAGAGCGCGAAGTCGCTCGTGAAGATCACGCTCAGTTCCACTCAGCCAGCCACCTTCTGGAACACGGTGGCCTCGAACGAATACGATTTTCAGGCGAACGTGAACCCAGACATCCCACATCCGCGGTGGAGCCAGCGGACCGAATGGATGCTCGGCACCCGCAAGCGATTTTCGACCGTGAAATACAACGGGTACGGCGATTTTGTTGGGGGCCTGTATCCCACGTGAACCAACCCGCCAGCTTTGGTGTACGTTAAGACTCTGCAACACCCCAGTTTGGTCTTGCCGACGTTGTTCCGCGATTTACTCGGGGTCATCCAACCCGAACAGATCGTCGAGTTCATCGCCGAAGCTGGAGCGATCCTCAACGTCCCCTTCCATGAACGGCGGGCGTAGGGAACTTGGCCCGTCCCCCAGCCGGTTCTTCCAGAAAAAATTCGGCGCGGTATTGTCGGAAGCGGTGGAATCGTCCGACGACGTGGAGAGTTCTCGCTGTGATGCAGCCGCAGCAAGTAATCGTATTCTGCGGCCGCGCGGGTCATCTTGCGATTCAGGCGCGTGCAGCGAGCGAATGCGGAAATCATCCCACACGAGCGTGTAGACAAAACACGGTTCCCCTTCCGCGCTGTAAGCGGCCGGCTGGCTTTCCCAAAAGCTCAGGCAGCGTCCACGCGGTGGGTCGGTATACAGCTTTTGTTTGCACTGCGGACAGACCAAGCCGACGGGACTCATCTGGTCCTCGAAGAGCTGGTGTGTCAAGCAACGCGTGAATTGGTCGCGCTCGTCAGCCATACCTTCATCGTACCGAGGGGCAGAGGGACATTTCCAGAGGCGCGCCGAACATTACAAACGTACCGGCTTTCTCGAAGGCCGAGGCGCGAATCGGCTGGAAACTTCGTTAGTACCGTAACATCGATCGCACTTACAATCGGTCCAAGCCGTGCAATCCGCATAATTGAAAAATTCGTCAAATCCTTGTTTCACGGAAGCAACCCGGTACAATGCGGCAAAGATTTCGTCTCGCAACACCGTTAACTGTTGAGGGAGAGCGACATCCATGTCGAGTCATCAAGGCCAAAACAGGAGCGGACCGGAGTTCAACCGCCGCGATTTTCTCAAAGGGTCGGGAGCCGCAATGGCGGCCACCGCCATCGCGACCTCCGCAGAGGATGTATCCGCCGAGGAGCAAAAGAAGCCGAACGTGGTTTCTTCCAAAGTGGGAAAGGTGACGTTAAACGTCAACGGCAAGGATCACACGCTGATGATCGAGCCGCGGGTCACCTTGCTCGATGCCCTGAGGAACGATCTGAACTACACGGGCTGCAAGGAAGTCGATGATCGGAGTGCGGCCGGGGCCGACACAATCCTCATCGACGGCAAACCGGTGCTCGCCGGATCGCGACTGGCGATTGAATGCCAGGGGATGAAGATCACCACTGTTGAGTCGTTGGTCCAGGACGGACACGTCGACGACGTTGTGGCGGGGTTCGTCAAGCATGACGCTCTGCAGTGCGGCTTCTGCACCCCCGGCTTTGTGATGGCCACCCGCGCCTTCCTCAATAAGCATCCCAAAGCGACGCTGGAGGAAATTCGCAAGGGACTCGGCGGCAATATCTGCCGTTGCGGCACGTATCACGGCATCACGCAGTGTGCCCTTGAGATCGCTCAAAAAGGAGGTGCGTGACCATGGCCGAACGCAAAGTTTCCTGGAAGCCCCGCAACGAAAATATGATTCTCGGTACGCGAGTCCAACGCCTCGACGGCATTGCCAAAGCATCTGGACAGGCAAAGTACGCGGCTGACATCAATTCTCCCGGAACCCTGTACGCCAAGGTTCTGACCTGCAAACACGCCCATGCGAAGATCGCGCGGCTGAACGTAGAACCGGCGAAGAAAGTCCCCGGTGTGCATGCCGTGCACATTTTCCGAGACACCGGCACGGAGCTCTTCAGCGACGGCACACCGATTGTCGCGGTGGCGGCGGACCGCCCGGAAATTGCCGACGACGGGATCCGGGCAATCGAGATCGAATACCAGGTGCTGCCGCACTTCGTCGATGAAGCTAATCTCGAGGCAGCAACGAAACTCGATGCCGAAAACCTCAATGAAAAAGGGGAATTGAAACCCGAGGCGGCCGCGAAGGGGCAACTCAAACGCCTCAAGCCGCAAGGGGAAAATAAGAAAGGTGATGTTGCGGGAGCGCTCAAAGGGGCGAAGGTGGTGCATAAGGGGCACTACGGCATCGACACGATCAGCCATATGTGCATGGAGACTCACGGCTCCCATTGCGAATGGAACGGTGACCAGCTCACGGCACACCTCTCAACGCAGAACGTGTACGGCACCCCCGGGCAGTTCGCAGGACCGCTCGGCGTTGATCAAGCAAACGTGACGGTCATCTGTAACTACATCGGCGGCGGATTCGGTTCGAAGTTCGCAGCGGATGAATGGGGTGTCGCGTGTGCGAAGATGGCCAAGGACGCTGGCAGACCAGTTCGCCTAATGCTCGACCGCGCGACGGAACTCAAGTTCCCAGGAACGCGTCCGTCGGGATATGCCGACGTCACCGTCGCGGCTGATGCAGAGGGAAACATCCTCGCTTGGGACTCGCATCACTGGGGGACCAGCGGCAGCAAGGGGGGAACGGTCGACCTGCGGCAATATCCCTACCTGTTCGAGTTCGAAAACTACAATCGCAAGGCAACAGGCCTCGCCTGCGACACTGGCGACAACCGCGCTTGGCGAGCGCCGAACCATCCGCAATTGTGCGCTATCACACACACCGCAATTGACGACGTCGCCATCAAACTCGGGATGGACAGTTACGACGTCTTTCTCAAGAACCTCAAGTACCTGAGCGGCAAAAACACCGCATCGCCGGAAGTCTACGCGGACGAAATGCAGATCGCCGCGAAGCTCATCGACTGGAAGGCGAAGTGGCATCCGGCGGGAAAAGGAGGAGGTGGCGCAGTCAAGCAAGGCGTCGGCCTGGCTCTGCATACCTGGGGAGGCGGCTCGGTCGCCGCGACCTGCGTGGTAAAGGTCAACCCCGACGGCTCCGTCGAGAGTACCGCCGCCAGCCAGGATCTGGGCACCGGTACCCGCACCGCAATCGGAATCGTACTGGCCGAAACCTTCGGCATTCCACTCTCGATGGTGAAGGTCAACATTGGGTCGAGCAAGTACCCTGCCTCGAACGGGTCCGGCGGCAGCATCACAATCGGCAGCGTTTCTGGGCCGAATCGCCGGGCGTCGCTCGAAGCGCTCTGGAAAATCTTCGATCTCGTGGCGGCCAAGTACAACGTTTCAGCGGACTCTTTGACGGCCAAGGATGCGAAAATCTGGTCGGGTGATAAGGAAGTCTGCACCTGGAAGCAGGCGGCCTCACTCGTCGGCCCAATGGGGCTCGAAGTGAAGGGGGAAGGTCCAAAGAACGACGGTCTCACCGACCAGCGTGTCGGCGGCGTACAGATGGCTGACGTGTCGGTCGATACGGAGACCGGCGTGATCCGCATTAACAAATTCGTCTGCGTCCAGGACTGCGGAACGATCATCAACCTGATGGCCGCCGAAAGCCAGGTCTATGGCGGCATCATTATGGGAATTGCTTACTCGCTCTCCGAACACCGGATCATGGATAATAACACTGGCCGGTACATCAACGCCGACCTCGAGAACTACAAACTCCCGAGGATCGGAGACATTGGCGAACTTGTCGTCGAAATGTACCAGCCCGACAGCGTCTATGGGCGAGGCGTCATCGGATTGGGCGAACCGCCGGTCATTTCGACCGCGGGCGCCATTTCCAACGCTGTCGCGAACGCGACCGGAGTCCGCGTTCCCGTCGTTCCTTTGACCCCGCAACGAGTGATCGAAGCGCTGAAAGGAGCCCAGGCATGAAACCGTTTGAATTCGCCAATCCGCAAACCGAGGCGGAAGCGCTCGATCTGCTGAACGACCACGACGGCCAAACGGCCGTGCTCGCCGGCGGGACTGATCTTATCAGCCTGATGCAGCGCGAACTCGTTTCGCCGAAGCGGGTCGTCAATCTGAAAAGCGTGTCGTCCTTGACGGGAGTGCAGCAGTTCGATGGCGGCCTGATGATCGGCGCGCTGACGACGCTGGAAGACCTCTTTGAGAACCCCCTGCTCCGCGAACACAAATCGCTTGGGCACGTCGTTGACGCCACGCATTCCATTCAAGTGCAGTCGATGGGAACAGTCGGCGGCGATCTCTGTTTGCTCCCCAACTGCTGGTACTTCCGTAGCGGGTACGGGCTACTGGCCTTGCAGAACGGCAAGTCGCTCGTCGCAGATGGGGATAACCGCTATCACGCAATTCTTGGCAACCAGGGACCGGCGAAGTTCGTCAGCGCGTCACGATTTGCTCCCGCTCTCATTGCCTGGGGGGCAAAGTTGCGAATCATTGGTCCCGAGCCGGAACGCGCGGAGATCGTGCCGCTGGAATATTTCCATATCACGCCCAAAGTCGAGTCGCACGGCGTGACGATCCTCAAGCCTGGACAGTTGATCTCGCACATCTTGATCCCCGAAGCGGCGCAGACGCAAAGCGCGTCGTACGAGGTGATGCAAATGGAAGGGCTCGACTGGCCGCTGGCCGCCGCGGCTGCCTGCGTCGAACTGGAAGGGGGAATCGTTCGCGATGCCCGCATTGTGATGGGACACGTCGCACCGGTGCCGTGGGTCGCCCGCGAGGCGGCAGCAATGCTTGTCGGCGGTCCGCTCGATGAACGGACGGCGTCCCGCGCCGGCGATTTGGCTGTTGCGACGGCAACGCCCCTCTCGAACAACGCGTATAAGGTTCAACTCGCCCGCACCGCGGTCAAACGGGCCCTGCTCCGCGCGACCGATCAGCTTGAAGGAGTTCTCTGACCATGCCTGAAGATCTCCACATCCACAAGAACGGCGAGCGCTGCCGATATCTCCTCTCGAAGGGCCTGTACCTCAACGCCGGACTCCCCCCAGGAGAGGAGGTTACCGGCGACGGCTACTTCTGGTGCGGCCGAAATCAGTCGCAGCGCGGACCTGATAATCACGTGTGTGATCTCGACGTCTGCTGTAATGCCGCGCGGCGATGTTACGAAGCTCGGTGACGGCCGGGCGACGGCGAGAATTCGAAACGACCGTATGAGTTAAGCCCACTGACGGCTGTTGGTGGGCTTCATCTCTAGGTTCAGCGCCGAATCACCTTGACGATCCGCACGATGCGTGCCAGAATCGACCTGTACAGCGGTGGCGTGGAGCCGTTCCGCCGGTCTTTGGTGTCGAACTGATAGAAGGAACCCACCCCATGCGTCTTCTTCAACTTTCGGCCTTGTTCGCGCTATTTGGTATGCTCGTGATTCCTGCTCAGGGGGCTGAAATCAGCGGCGAATATCTGGAAGCGCGCACTTGCGACGTCTACACCGGCCCCTGTTTTGCGAACGCCCAATATGGGCTCGCCGGGAAGGAAGCCGTGATGGCCTGGAAAGTTGAAAAAGGAAGCTGGAAGGGAATCCCGTTAAGTGGACTGGGCGCGGCGCTGATCGTCAATTCCGAAGGAACCCTGGGTTATGATGGCGTCTTTCCCATGAAGGCCGGGAAGATTCGTTCGGTGATTCTGGTCGACAGTGCCGCCAACGAGAAGCAGCAGGAGGCTCTCGTCAGTTTTGTCAAAGATTCCGCCAAGGATCTCGCTTGCACAGTCGCGCGTGTCGATAAAGCACCGATCACGCTGACGAACGACCACGTTGAAGGACGGGGCTTGTTCGAAGCAGGCAAACTCGCGAAGATCGAGACGAGGGGACTGAAGAGCGGAGACTGCATCTGTACCAATGAAATGGTCTATTACAAGCCACTGACCGAAGTCGAGAACTCCCACCCCGCCTTTGCCAAGACGATGAGCTTTCAGGGGGAGGGACTTAACAGCACCTGGACCAACTACAACCTGCGGAGTGCCTATCTCGCAACCTTCCGCAGGTAGGCTTTCCGCCGCATGCTCGCGGCCGATATCGCCATCCAAATCGACCCGGTCTCGAAAGAAGACCGGGTTTTTTCGTCCGTTTGCGGGACTTGCTCCCTCGCCTGGTTCGGGGCACAACCTCGGGACTGGGTTTTGGCCCCCTGCTCGACTAGAATCAAGAAGGTGGCTTGACAAATGAAAGCAAAACGCGACCGACAGCATCGAATGGAGAATGCGTGATGAAATATTGGTTATTTGCCCCCTTAGCGTTTGTCGTTACGGCGACCATCGCCAACGGTGCAGACGCTCCTCACAAGCTGGCCAACGTCGAAAAGCTCCCCGAAGGACTGGCCGCACCGATCGCCTCTGCGCTGAATCCCAAGGGTTACAGTGTGACGGGGACCGATGGCGCGGTCTGCGAGGTATGGTTTGTGAAGGAAGTCCCTCTCAAGCCGGGTTTCTCACCCAGCCTGAGCGTGAAGTATCCTCTCACTCCAGGCACATTGATCGGTGCGATCCGCGTTACTGGTAAGGGGCCGTTCACCGACTTTCGCGACACACAGATGAAACCTGGTGTGTATACATTGCGCTATGGCCAACAGCCTGCGGACGGCAATCATCTCGGCACGAGCGACGTGGCCGACTTTCTGTTGGCAATTCCCGCATCAGCGGACTCCGATCCGAAGCCGATCGGAGTCGCCGATCAGTTGAATAAATCAAGTGCGAAGGCGTCCGGCACGACGCACCCGGCAATCTTCCTGTTGCTCTCGGCGGAAGAGAAAAAGGCCGATAAACCGGAACTCCTACACGATGACGATCACGATTACTGGATCCTCTCCGTGTCGATCGAAGGTAAAGAGGGGGAGAAGAAAATTCCCCTGCCGATTCGGCTCGTTACCGTCGGAAAATCAGAGGCATGAGAAGTTGCGCCTGGCTGATCACGGTCCTGGGAGGATTGGGACCGTTCGCATTGCGCGCCGCGGAGACCGCGAACTCGCCACCAATACCAGCCATAAAAAAACAATCCACTACAGACAGCCAGACTGACAAATCGTCCCCAAAAGATGTCTCCGCGAAGTCGGAAAGCTTTCCTAAGGAATTGTTCCGCGGAAAGGTGGTGATCTTGCGCGAGGCGCTCACACGGCGCGGCATCAAGTCGGCGGAGGAATTCGACAAGCAAGTCGTGCTCGAAACACCCGACGGGGAATTGATCCCGATCGTTCCTGACTGGCGAGGCCGCGCATTCTACCAGGATGAGAAACTCCGTAACCGCAAGGTGGAGTTGATCGGCGTTCGCCGACCTGGTGTTCCGTACCTGCAAGTGCTGATGATCTTTACGTTCGACGAGCTGGGGGTGCGACAATACACCGACTACTGGTGCGACATCTGCTCGATTCCCATGTATGAGATCAAGCAGTGTGAATGCTGTCAGGGACCAATCCACCTTCGCTTCCAGCCTCGCGACCTGCCCGATTACATCCAGCAGAAGCCGCTGAAAGAGGATGCATCCCCAATGCCCGCCAGCCGATCATCCTCTAACAAACAGCCATGACATTCGACCTGAATCGCCGCGCGAGAGAACTTGTGGACGGGCTGGTTGCGCAGGCCGATCAGCTACGTATCGCCGACCGACGCCTGCCGAGTGGAGCCCAAGTGTTCGACTTCGGCGTCGAGGCAGAGGGGGGGCTGCAAGCCGGGGTGATGCTCGCCCGGATCTGCATGTCGGGCCTCGGAGAGGTTTCAATTCATTCCAGCACCATCGATGGTCAGGTTTGGCCGCATGTGATGGTGATGAGCGATGCCCCCGTCGCGGCGTGTCTCTTGAGTCAATACGCCGGATGGCAGATCAGCGTTGGAAAGTTTTTCGCGATGGGCTCCGGGCCGATGCGGGCCGCGGCGGCGCGCGAAGAGTTATTCTCCAAGCTGAAATACTCCGAAGCGCCGACCGACGTTGTGGGAGTTCTCGAAACCGGGCGGCTTCCAGGCGATGCGGTGATCGACTTCATCACCGAACGAACGACGGTTCCGGCGGCGAACACCGTGCTGCTCGCCGCTCCGACCTCCAGCCAGGCGGGGAACGTTCAGGTCGTCGCCCGTTCGGTCGAAACGGCGATGCACAAGCTTTTCGAATTGGGATTCGATGTGAATCGGATCTCGAGTGGTTGGGGAACCGCACCACTCCCGCCGGTCGCCGCTGATGATCTGGCGGGGATCGGCCGCACGAATGACGCCATCCTCTACGGTGGGCAGGTTGTCCTGTGGGTACATGGCGACGACGAATCGCTCGCAGAGATCGGACCGTTCGTTCCGGCGAACTCGTCCGCGGCGCATGGGAAGCCGTTCATCGAGATCTTCAAGGAAGCGGGAGGAGATTTTTACAAGATCGACCCACATCTTTTCAGTCCGGCCGAGATCACTTTTCAGAATCTCGAAACGGGCCGCGTGCAGCGATTTGGCTGCGTCGAACCGGCCGTATTGCGCAAATCCTTCGGATGGGAGTAGCGGTCTTGCACGTCGCGGTACTGGGGAATCCCGGAAGCTGGTACTGCCGCGATTTGGCCCGCGCGCTGGAGGAACGGAGCCACCAATACTCCCGGCTCGATTTTCCGCAACTCGTCGCGGAAGTGGGATCGGCGGCACGGCCGAGACTCAAATTGGGCAACTTCGATTTGACGACGCTCGATGCGGTGATTGTTCGCACCATGCCGCCGGGCTCGCTTGAACAGGTGGTCTATCGAATGGACGCCCTTGCTCGGCTAGAAGCGGCCGGTGTCACCGTGCTGAACCCGCCGAAGGCGATCGAATGCGCGGTGGACAAGTATCTGACGACCAGCCGACTGGAAGCAGCCGGGCTGCCGGTTCCGCCGACGTGCGTCTGCGAATCGGCCGACGCGGCGCTGGAGGCGTTCGAGCGGTTGGGGGGGGACGTCGTCGTAAAGCCGCTCTTCGGAGCTGAGGGGCGCGGAATCGTCCGCGTGAGCGATCCCGATCTCGCATTGCGAACCTTCCGGACGCTAGAACGAATTCAGGCAGTCCTTTATGTGCAGAAGTTCGTCGAGCACGAAGGATTCGATGTGCGGGTGCTGGTGCTCGACGGTAGCGTAGTGGGGAGCATCCGCCGGCGGAGTCCTCATGATTTCCGGACGAACGTCTCGCGAGCTGGAATTGCGGAGCCCCATGAGAGTTCCAAGCAGGAACGGGATTGGGCGTTGCACGCCGCTTCGGCGACAGGTTCACGCATTGCTGGGGTCGATCTGCTCTACTCGCGATCTGGAGAATGCTACGTTATCGAAGTCAACGCTGTCCCCGGTTGGCAGGCATTTCGTGGAGTGACAGGCATCGACGTCGCGAGACTGGTCGTCGAGTCGCTGGAACAATCACGGAAGAATTGAACGAGCAAAACAGTAGAATGGTTCCATCCCGGTGCCGTGCGGCTAGTGAACCTATCCCTACCCTTCCCCTCCCTTATCTCGAAAGGAAATCCCATGACAAAGCGAGACTGGTTGATCGTCGGCCTGAAATTGATGGGAATTTACTTCTGTGTGCAGGGGGTTGTAACGGGAGCCACTCTGGTTTCAACCTACTTCCAGCTATACGTCAACAACAACATTGTATCACGCGGTGTCGGGATTGGACTTGGACCGGGCGACGGGATCCCCCTGCAATTCTTCCTGGGGCCCGGAATTACGCTCCTGGCCTACCTGTTGGCAGCATTTTTCCTGATTCGTCAGACAAAATTCTGCCTGCTGTTCGTCTATCCATGGGCGGAACGAGACGAGATCGACAATACTGCTCCCTGAATCGCTCGCCTGCCGATAGCGTACGAAGTACTGCAACACGAGCGATCCCCTCCATCGAATCACGGGTAACCTTTCAGGCAGAGGCGTGTTCGCTAGCAGTTCATATGTGCCAAGCCGAAATCATCGAAGGAGATCTGCTCGATCAACAGGTTGACGTCATCGTCAACGCGTGGAACAGGAATATCATCCCATGGTGGTTATTGATTCCACATGGAGTCTCGGGGGCCATCAAGAAACGAGCCGGTTACGAACCGTTCAAGGAATTGCGAAGAACAGGTGCTTTGCCACTAGGAGGAGCCGTGCTGACCAACGCCGGCAATCTCCCCTACCGAGGAATCATTCACGTCGCGGGCATCAACATGCTGTGGCGGGCGACGGAGACATCCATACGCCATTCTGTACGAAACGCCGTGCACCTCGCCGAATCGAAGGGGTTTCGGAGCATGGCATTCCCTTTGATCGGAGCCGGAACTGGCGGCATGAGCCCGGAACACTCTCGCAGTATTATGTTGGACGAACTTTCGAAGCTGGCAACACCCCTGTCGGTCAAGCTCGTCATCTTCCGGAAAAAGAAATAATGAGCTTGTCGCTAATATCGAACTGCGATCTGCAATGCGCAGACAAGTTTGTCAGTTGTTCGCAAGCGCTTCGCGATGCGGTTTCGTCGCCGCTTCGATTTGCTCGCGGCTATCAAACCGCAGACAGGCGGCCCGCATCACAAAACCATACGCCTCATCCACGCGGTAATCGGTGATGAACCATTGAAAGTCCCATGCCGGATTTTTGTCACCTCCCCCAGTCGGGGATTGTGCGAACCAGATTCGATCACGCGGGCGAAACATCTGCACATAAGCCGTCTTGCCATTCATACCGTAGTACCACGGTTCGACGTAGACATATTCCGAGGGATGGTTGACGAGCGTCAGGGAAAAATCCGGAGGGATACTCAAGTTCGGCAGCGGGCCCGTGGGAGGATGCGTGCTCGCCTCTCCATGCTTGGGTGAAAAACTCCTGATCCAATCGGAGCCGGATTCCGTGCCGACCGGGCGCCCTTGAAAGTAAATCGCGCGGTCTTCCGGTTCGTTGATGTAACTGGCCCAGAACAGGCCGATGTACCCCTTGCGAAAGACATCAGCTCGCGGGATGCACTCGAACGTGTATTCCAGCGCCCCATCCTGTAACAGGTGATAACGACCGCAGCTCTCCAGCTTCCAGTTTGCAGTGGGAGGCTGATAAAGTTCGACGGTGTGTTCATCGATTGCACGCAATTGCATGGGAAACTTACGAGGCTCGAAACGTTCCCGATCAACCGTCATCGTTCCGTCATGAATATGCTCGAAATTGAGCCCCGCGTAGCTCGGAACAAAGAGATTCTGCTCGCGCCCCGCATGCTTGAACGCAGCCAGTCCGTTGTAACCCTCGCGATGGCCGGGAAGTTCCGGCACGTCGACCGCGGAATTGTCCACGATAATGGCTGTAACTCCCGCGCGGCTGAGGACGACATGATGCGCTTGTGGAACGGTGAATTTTACGTCGGCTTTCGTGAGGCTGGTGACGCCCGGTGCAGCCAAGGGATGCCCAGCCATCGACACCGATAGAAAAGCCCACAACGCCAGGCCCGAATTCAACATCAAGGTTCACCTTTCTCGCAGCACATCCTCGGGGAGATGCTTCCGGTTGCGCATCAAACAGACGGCCCCAAAGGATCATTCAACCCGCACTTACACTATGTTACCGTCGAACGGAACGAGGAAAAACCCCTTCATCTGCCTGTTCTTGGGGCTGCAATCGGCTGATTATTCGCAGGCGATCCACTATTCTGAAAGTCGCAACCAATGAGAAGCATGCATCAGTAACGGCTCTCCTGCGGACTTGTCAGAAATTCTGGAGAAACTGGATGTCCGTTGAAAATTTATGTGCGGCTCTGTCGTCAACAATGCCCTCGGTGCTGCGTTGGGCGGGCGCCGTGGCGCGCCGACTCAGAAACTACAATATCACTGTTGGTGGAAAAACTTCCGGCAGTGCTAATACCGATGCGCTGACATTGGCTGACCTCTCGGTACAAGAGTTGATTGTCGCGGCGCTGCGAGACCGTGACCCGGTTTTTCGATCATGCCGCATTGAAGCGGAGGAATCGACCGGTGACCTCGCCCGGTTCGCGATTGATGGGGAATACACGCTCGCGATAGATCCGATTGACGGCACGAAGCAATATCGCGATCGGACCGGAAACGGATACGCCGTGATGCTGCACCTGCGATCGCGAGAAACCGTGCACTACTCACTCGTGTACGTGCCCGAAACCGGCCCAAACGGCACTTGGGTGGAAGTTTCCGGCCATAAGATCGTCGTCGGTGCGGATGATCCCTCGCGGCCAGCGGAAGAGGTCTTGAGTTCCTTGACGCCGATTTCGCCGACTTCACGCAAGCAATCGAAAAACATTTACCTCATCGGTTTTCAACAGCATGATCGTGAGAAGGCGGGACTTGTCACCTCGGCGGGATTGCAGGGCAATACCGCCGATGACATGCCTGGAAGCATCTTCGACCTGATGGCAACCGGAGAATACACAGGATCGTTGATACATTCCCCCAACGTTTACGATTTCCCCGTATCGCTGCACATCGCTCGCGTGCTCGGCGGAGACGCCGTCTGGGTCCACAACGGCGAGCCGGTGCATTTCGGAGAAACCTGGCTCGACGATCGGGCAAATATGCTCCGCTTGCCGGGAATCGTGGCGTGTAGTGCCGATCGCGGTGTTCTAAAAACTCTGTGTAATCTGGCGCGCGACTGGAACCCAGTGCGATATGCTTGATTGAGCGGCAGTGAATCATAAAGGATTACCAAGCACGAGCAAACGTTTCCGAGAGAACGAACGATTTCTGGAATATCTGCTTCGGGGATGAATCAGTTGTTCGAGGGAGAACCAGCCTCGACAAGGAAATGCCGTGAAAAAGCCGTCTCTTGAATGGCGCGGACCGGATGACTATATTCGACCAATCCGAACATTCCACCGATTTACTCCATTCATTTCGCTGATCTCAACGTCGGCCGCCGGTCATTTTCATTGATCCCCTTGGGGACTCCAACGACATCGCAGCGAATGTACTCCCTTGACGGAACGACGTGATTACGGCATTCGCTCTTCGATAACCTCTCGATCCGCTGTTCAGGGATTTGTGCTTGATGTCCAAGGTGGTCGACATTCGCCAGTCCGACGATCCGCGCGACGTGATCCTTCAAGCCGTGCAGGAACTCTCGGAAGGTCGCCTCGTAGCCCTGCCTACCGAAACGGTCTACCTCACCGGAGCGTTAGCACTCGAACCGGTGGCCATAGATCGGTTGGCGAAGCGCATCGGCCCGAAATGTTCTCATTCACCGTCGCTCGTCATCAAAGGGATCCAAGAGGCGCTCGACTACGTTCCACATATGTCGCGGATCGGGCAGAAACTCGCGCGCCGGTGTTGGCCCGGTCCCGTCATTCTGGCATTTGATGTCGAGGAATCCGCGGGGCTCACCGCTGCATTGCCGGATAATGCGCGCCGCCTCTTGCTATCGAAGGGGGCACTGCACCTCCGCGTGCCCGCACACGACGTGACGTTGGCCACATTGCGCCTGCTGCCGGCACCTCTGGTGGCGGCCCCGGAGCGACTGCACACAGAAGAACCGCAAATTGCGGCAGAGCACGTTCTCGCAACTTGGGGTGAAGATGTTACGATGTTGATTGACGACGGGAATTGCCGCTATGGCGATTTTTCGACGATCGTGCATGTTTCGAAAGAGGGTTGGCGCGTGGTTTCTCCGGGTGTGGTGACAGAAACAATGATCCGTCGCCTGGCGGGCAATGTTTATCTGTTTGTGTGTACAGGAAACACCTGCCGCAGCCCGATGGCGGAAGGGTTGTTTCGTAAATTCCTGGCGGAGAAACTAAAATGTAGTGAGGATGAACTGCTTGACCGCGGGTATCTCGTGGTGTCCGCGGGGCTGGCGGCGGGTGTCGGGGCTCCGGCAAGTCCGGAGTCGGTGGAGTTGTTGAGGCGGCGGGGTGTCGATTTGAGCGGCCACTCTAGCCAGCAGGTGGGCGATCGTCTGTTGGATCAGGCGGACCACATCTACACGATGACGAGAGCACACCGTCAAGCAATTCTGTCCGCTCGACCGGATCTGACGGACCGCGTTGAGGTGCTCTCGCGCGACGGGCTAGATGTTTCCGACCCGATTGGTGGCGGAATGAGCGATTACGAAGACTGTGAACGGGAAATCGAGAGGCATGTGCGGGCCCTGTTGAAAGAACTTCCTGAATAGAGAGGTCGAACGCTTCTTTATGAAAATCGCCGTTGCCAGTGATCACCGCGGCTTTGCCGTCAAAGGAAAGATCCTTGCCCTGCTCTCGGAGATGGGGCATGAAGGAGTCGATTGCGGCCCGGATACGGCGCGCAGCGTCGATTACCCCGATTTTGCCGCGAAGGTTGCGGAGTCTGTCTGCACGGGAGCAGCTGATCGGGGTATCCTGATTTGCGGTACGGGCATGGGAATGTGCATCGTCGCTAATAAGTTCCCGGGAGTCCGCGCTGCTCCCTGCCACGATGATTTGACCGCGGAAATGAGTCGGTTGCACAACGATGCCAACGTGCTCTGCCTCTCGGCGGATTTGTTGGGCGAACGTCTGGTCAATCGCATGGTGGAAATCTGGCTGAATACCGACTTCGAGGGGGGACGTCACGCCCGGCGGATCGAAAAAATCTCCCAATACGAAACTCGCTTCGGTAATGCTCCAAAACCACCGTCCACGGACGCGGGATGACATTCCAGCGAGAATCAGCGAATTCTAGCGGATGACAAGCGGGCAGACGAAAAATGGCCCCTTCGTTCCTTTTCTCCGCGCTTCGTTCGCTGTATGGTGTCAGGCGAACACAAAGGATGCTTCGTACCGATCCGGTAAAAGGACGTCTTCTGAATGGACCCGAAGAATTTGAAATATGCCAAATCGCACGAGTGGATCTTCGTCGAAGGGGACGTCGCCACCATTGGCATCACGGCATTTGCCGTCCGCCAACTGACGGACTTGGTTTACGTTGACCTCCCCGCCGTCGGGAGGAAGCTTTCGGCTGGGGAAGTGTTTGGAGAAGTCGAAAGCGTTAAGGCCGTCAGTGATTTGTATGCTCCCGCAGCAGGAGAGGTTCTTGCCGTAAACGAGTCGCTCGCGAATGATTTGTCGGTGCTTTCGAGCGATCCCTACGGTAAAGGTTGGATCTTGCGTCTCAAGTTGGACAACCCCGCCGCTATCAACGACTTGCTCGATCAGCAGTCGTACGAAGCCCACTGCACAGCCGAGGAACATTAAAACAACTCGCCGCCAGCGGCAATCGATAATGAGGGAACGAGTGGCATATCTTTTTAGCTCGCCCGAGCAAGAACGTGAGATGCTCGCGGCTGCCGGAGCGAAATCGTTCGACGAACTCTTCGACCAGATACCTCAAGAGCTACGTCTTGCGCGGGAATTGGCGCTTCCCGTTCCGGTCACGGAACTGGACCTCGAAGCCGAAATTCGCCGACTGGCTGCCAGAAACGTTGGGGGGGGATCGCGGATCAGTTTCCTTGGCGGCGGGGTGTATGACCATTTTGTACCGGCCGCAGTCGATGAAGTCACATCCCGCGGAGAGTTTTATACCGCATACACCCCGTATCAGGCGGAGGCCAGCCAGGGAAGCCTACAGGCATTCTTTGAGTACCAGAGCCTGATTTGTGAACTTACGGGCATGGATGTCTCCAACGCCAGCCTATATGAGGGTGGAACCGCCGTCAGCGAAGCGGCTTTCATGGCGATGCGTGTTACCAACCGTCATGAGAAAATCGTCGTTCTGGGATCATCGCACCCGGAATACATCCAGATACTCAAGACTTACCTGCGAAACATCAGCTGCGAACTGGCCATTGTTCCTACTCCTGAAGGAACGGCTGACCCGGCGCACGTGGCCGAGCAATTGGACGACAAGACCGCGTGCCTGATCGTACAGCACCCCAACTTCTTCGGCTGCCTGGAACAAGTACGGGAGTTGACGGACCTTGCCCGAAAACATGGTGTCATGTCGGTTGTTTCGTTTGATCCGCTCAGCCTTGGCTTGTTGCAGCGCCCGGGAGATTACGGTGCGGACATCGCTGTTGCCGAGGGACAACCGCTGGGAATTCCGATGCAATACGGCGGGCCATTCCTCGGGATTCTCGCCTGTCGCGAAGCGTTCATGCGAAAGATGCCCGGCCGACTCGTGGGAGAAACAGTCGATCGTCACGGCAAGCGCTGTTTCGCCCTGAACTTGCAAGCCCGTGAACAACATATTCGCCGGGAGAAGGCCACGAGCAATATCTGCACGAACCAGGGCTTGCTCGCGCTGAGAGCAGCCGTGTATCTGGCTCTTGTCGGGAAAGCGGGCCTCCGCGAAGTTGCGGAGCTCTGCTGTCGCAAGGCCCACTATGCGGCCGAACAACTCGCGAACATTGACGGCTTGCAACTAAAGTATGCGAGGCCGTTCTTCAAAGAATTCGTGTTGCAGTGCGATCGTGGCGTGGAGGATGTCGTTCGGAAAGCGCGCAAGGCGGGCTTCGACGTCGGCCCAGCGTTGAGCCGTTTTCCCGCAGTGGCTGGTGGAGCCTTCGCCCCGAAAAACGGACTGCTCGTCGCAGTCACCGAAAAACGAACGCGGGCGGAAATCGACGCACTCGTTGATGCATTGAAATAGTACTCTTCAGATTTAGGAATCGCGTGACGACGCTGGAGCATTGATGTCGAGCGCGGATGCAGAGAATCTAAAGGATCGGCAGCCAGGGGCTGCTAAACGAAATCGAGGCAGCCGGACGAATGCGCAATAAGCTCGCAACCCAATTGTTGAGTGACCTTTCGGTTCCCGGTCGACGGGCAGCAGTTTTCCCACCCAGCGATGTTCCCGATCGAACGCTGGCTGAGATGTTGCCTGACGATCAACTCGCGAGCGGGCCCCCTGCACTTCCAGAGCTGACCGAACCGGATGTCATTCGCCACTACGTCAATCTTTCGACGTTAAACATGTCGGTCGATACGCATTTTTATCCGCTGGGGAGTTGCACGATGAAGTACAACCCCAAGCGGCATGAACGGCTCGCACGACTGGGTGGACTGGTCGATCTGCATCCGTATCAGACTGCGGAAGACTCGCAGGGAATGTTGGCGATACTGCATGAACTGCAGCAGATGCTCGGCGAGATCGCCGGGCTGCCAGCCGTCTCTTTGCAGCCTGCGGCTGGTGCACAGGGAGAGTTCGCGGCTCTACTCGTCGCGGCAGCCTATTTCCAAGATCGTGGCGAAAAGCGAACCCGTGTCCTTTTTCCAGCGAGCGCCCACGGTACCAACCCAGCCAGTGCGGCACTAGCAGGTTTTCAATGTGTCCAATTGAACCCATCCAGCAACGGATTTGTGGACCTCGACGAACTCGGCTCGAAGCTCGACGATCAAACAGCCGTTTTCATGATTACGAATCCGAATACACTTGGACTGTTCGAGCGAGACATTCATCGTATCTCAAAAATGCTGCATGACGTGGGTGGTCTCGTCTACATCGACGGGGCCAACATGAATGCTATTCTGGGAATCACCCGCCCCGGCGACTTTGGCGGCGATATGATGCATTACAACGTGCATAAGACATTCACCGGACCACACGGCGCGGGTGGACCGGGGGCCGGGCCCATCGCTGTCCGTGATTTTCTCGCGGATTTTCTTCCGGGTCCGATTGTTGTCCGCGAGGATCCGTCGCCGCCACAGAATGGAGTGACCAGCCAACAGCCGGTTTACCGCCTTATCGATCCGGCGAAATCGGTCGGCCGTGTACGCACCTTCTTCGGCAATGTCGGGATTTTATTGCGAGGCTATTTCTACCTGCGGACACTCGGAGCGTCTGGGCTGAAGGCGGTCTCCGAAAACGCGGTGCTCAACGCGAACTACCTGATGGCCAAGCTGAGAGATGTGCTTCCCCCCGCACACGATGATCGCTGCATGCACGAATTCGTCGCTTCCGCACGGCACCTGCAAAAGGAGCATGGAATCTCGGCGATGGATATCGCGAAACGGCTGCTCGATTACGGCTATCATGCTCCTACGGTCTATTTCCCTCTGGTCGTCCCGGAAGCGATCATGATTGAACCGACCGAAACGGAGTCGAAGGAGACACTCGACGCCTTCGCCACAGCCATCCGCGACATCATTCGCGAAGAACCAGAGCAATTGCACCTGGCTCCTCATTCGACCCCGGTTAGCCGACCCGACGACGTGCGTGCCGCTCGAAACCCAGTATTGAACTGGTCGAAATCGAGCAACTCATAGCGAATTGTGTCCTGAGAGGCTTCATGCACGGTTCCGATGACATTTGCCGCCTCATTTTGGAAGCCGAGCCCCAAAGCGGTTCGTGGAACATGGCGGTCGATGAAGCGTTGCTCGAATCGGCGCTTGAATTCGGTGAGTGCATTCTGCGGTTTTATATGTGGGAGCGGGCGACCGTCTCGCTCGGCTATTTCCAGTCGGCCGATGAAATCTCAGCAATTCCGGAGTTTGCCTCCCTTCCCGTCGTGCGGCGGCTATCAGGGGGTGGGGCGATCTTGCACCACCACGAACTGACCTATTCCTGTGCACTGCCTCCGAGGCACCCCCTCGCTCAGTCCCCTAGCCAACTCTATGAGCAGATCCATGAGAAGCTGATCGAAGTTCTCCGCGGGCATGGGATAGCCGGGGAAATGCGGGGACATGCCCTGCCAAACCAGAATGCGACCTTCCTCTGTTTTGGCCGGGGAGATCCGAGAGACATCATTTGCCAGGGTCAGAAGATTGTCGGCAGTGCCCAACGACGTCGCCGGGGGGGAGTACTCCAGCACGGCAGCATTTTATGGGCGCGCTCGCCCCACGCCCTGGCCTATCCTGGAATCGTGGACTTTTGTCCAAGCCTGTCATCCAAAACAACCCTTGCGACCGAGCTCGCTCAAGCAGTCTCCAGAGTCCTCGCCAGACAGACGCGAATCTCGGGCTTGGCTGAACAGGAACAAAAACTGGCCAAAGCCCTCCAAGAAAAGAAATACGATTGCCTGGACTGGCGTGGCGTAAGGGATGTCAAGCTTCCAAATCCTGTCTAACTGGACAATAACAGATCGCCGTCACACCGTTTGGCGAAAAAGACCCATCTGCGGTGCGGGTCGGTAACCAGCCCCAGGGGTCGGTGTCCGCGACCTGGATCCCTACGGTAACGGCCCCCGGTAAAGAAGAGCGGTTCTTTACCCTGCCCCGCTTTGTTTGTACAATGTTAACAGAACGTTGCGCGTCCACCATGTTGACACGGTCAGATGGTAGTGGTAGCGTTTAGCCCAGTCCGGAATCAGGTTTCTTTCTCTTTTTTTCTTCACTCCTGTCCGGAATAAGGCTGTTTGATTTTCGGGGCCGCATCGCGGAAGTCGTTTCATCACTCTTTGTCTCCGCCGACGATTCCCAATCTAATTATTTCGAGATGCTCTTATTATTCGATCCCATTTATTGCTTCGATTGCCTGTAGGCAATTGCGCAAGCATGATCGTGGAAATCGTTAACCGACCGGGAGTACGATTCGCGGAGCGACTCATCTATGCTGCAGGCGAAGCTGCGGGTTATTGGCGGCAAACATCACGGTAAAACAATACCGCTGGGGACGAGTAAATTTCTGATCGGACGGGAGCAGGATTGCCAGCTCCGCCCGAACAGTGAACTTGTCAGCCGACATCATTGTGTCTTCAACCTGGACGATTACACGCTCAGGTTGCGCGACTTGGGGAGTACCAACGGTACGTTCCTGAATGATCAACGGGTGCGCGGAGAAATGACCCTGAAGTCCGGTGATCGGGTCCGCGTCGGAAAGCTGGACTTCGAGATCGTGATCGTCGACCCGGAAACTGTTGGGAAATCGAACGGCGACTCGTCAAAACTCCTGAAAGCCCCCCCGGCGGAATTAGCGGAGACGACAAGCCTCTCTTCTTCCGAAACTTCGTTCGAGATCCCACTTCCATCGGAGCTGCCCGACACGGGCTCCAGCGTTCACCCGATGAACGGTGATACGACGGTGATCGGCCCATTGGCACCAACCACAAGTGCCGAACAGCCGGCACCGAATCAAAGCGCACCTGCGGGATATCCGTATCCCCACGACCCCTACCAACAGATGCCGATCCACTACCCGCAACAACCGATCCAGTATCAGCAGCCTTATCCCTGGATGCAGCCGATGCCGTACGGCCCAGGCGGATACCCCCAACAGTATGGGATGCCGTACCAACAGCCAATGTACCCGTCGCAAATGGGAATGTATCCCCAAGCTCAGCCCCCATACCAAGCTCCCTCCACTTCACAGACGCCAGCGGATGAAATGCCAGTCGTTCCGGTGAAGTTGCCGGACCCCAAATCAACAGGGGTCCGGCTAGCTCCGACTCCCAACCAGGAAGAAATCGCTACGGAGAAGTCTGAAGCCCCGCAGGGAGAAGAATCGAAGGGGAGTCAATCAGAAGATTCGAAGAAACAGGCTAAGGACGCCGCACCGCAGGCGAATCCTTCTCAGAAGGCGGCCGACATCATTAAGAACTACATGCACCGTCGGCCGAACATTTGACGACCTGGTTCTTCGGCTCGCCCCAGGCCATCGGTTTACTCGCGATAGCTGAGCTTGTTTATGGGGCCATTCTGATTTAGAACAGACAGAGGGAAAGACCTGTCTGTTTGTCAATCAGTTTCCTGAAGGCTCCAACCTTCGGGCGGGTTTAGCCGGCACGGCTTTGAGGAACGCATATCTTTCGAGTGAAGTGCTGGAACCGGTAACCATTGGTCGCCAAGTCAACGACGAGGCACAAAAGGGGTGCACCATGGCGGATCAGAATGAACTTCAGAGGCGCTACCGTGAGTTTTTGGATCTGCTCCCGCTGACATTGGCCTTGGCTGGGCTCCCCACCAGTGATCACGGAAAATACTACACCGAAGAGCAGATCGAGGCGCGTATTTTCACAGTTCGGCATGCCTATAAGGCGGCTCGACAATTTGCCAGGGACTCGATCCAAGGGTGATCTTGCGGTGTTAGATGTGTAGCCCAGGCTGAATGATCCGCCTCCCCTCCGGGCATTGAAACCAAGCCGGTAGGGGTTGGGTACTATTATTCGGAACACAGGGGTTTTCGTGGTTGACGACGATGCCACCTTGGTCCGGCGCTGTCTGGCCGGCGACGAAGCAAGCACCCGTGAGCTTCTCGACCGGTATCAGGGGGCGGTCTTCGGGCTCTGTTATCGCATGCTCGGACAACGCGAGGATGCGGAAGACGTCGCCCAGGATGCCTTCCTGCGGGCTTTCCGCAGCCTGAGTGGCTGGGATGCCTGTCGACCGTTCCGTCCGTGGTTGCTGACTATCGCCGCAAACCGCTGTCGAACCTTCCTTGAAAGACGCGCTCGGCACCCTGTTTCCTCAAGTGATGCTGTGGCTTTAGTTGCCGACGTGGAGCAAACCGCCTCATCCGACTTGGCGGAAGAGCTCCAAGTGGCATTGTTGAGGCTTCGTGAAGAGTACCGAGCCTGTTTCGTATTGTTTCATCAGCAGGAATTGAGTTGTTCCCAGATCGGAGAGATCCTGGGATGTCCCGAAGGAACCGTTAAAACCTGGTTGCACCGTGCCCGGAAGGAACTGGCCGAGCATCTCCAGCGCCGAGGGGTGACACCACATGCAGAATCTCCACTGCAATGAATTCGGCCGATTGTTGGAGGCCGCCGTCGAATCACGCCAACCGGCGGATCTTAGATTGCGCGAGCATGCCGCCGAATGCGAGAATTGCCGCGCCGCCTGGGAGCAGTATCTGATTCTGGAGGACGCTCTGCGCGCGTGGACTACGTCCACACCCGAAGCTGATCTCTTTGAACCGGTACTCTCTAAGCTCGCTTATCACGCCGAGGATGCCCAATGCGGTAATCCCCGTGCACGAACGTCGGTCGTTCCCGCGCAACAATACGGGACCGAGACAGAATCGAAATCGCAAAGTCGCGAAAAATGGAAGCGGTCTACCGTAGCCACAATCCTTGCGGGCGCCGCCGCTGCCGTAATGGCGATCGTGTTTCTTCCCGCGACAATCCGCCGGTCCGGTGACGCAACGACAGCCAATTTCACAATCCCCGATGCAGCGAACCGAGGGGATTTGGTCGCTGTCGTGACTCAGTCACCACAATTAGAGGATTCCGAACTGACGTCGGCTGTTCGAGATGCCGGTGTCGCGTACATCGGATTGGCCAACGGTGCCGCGGAGGCGGTGACACAGGGGGCCGTGTTTCTGTCACCGACTTCGACCACTTCCGACAGCATGCCGGTCGACGAGAGTGTGCAACCTGGTTGGGTCGATCGAGTGCGGACGGAAGTCACCCCCCTGGGCGAACGTTTGGAAGGAGCACTCGATTTCCTGATCGATGCATTCCCGACGGAGCCGACTCCGACGACCTGATCTTCTTATTCCTCGGATGAACGAGCATCAATGACGACGATTGCGTTGCCCCGACATACTCGGCTGACAACCGATTTTCCTTTGAAAACGGTAATCCTTTGCGCCTGCTGCCTCTTCGTATCGGCTATTGCCTGCGCCGATGACGCCGCGAATCGGCTCCTGAGTTTGGTGGGTGAAGACGCCGGGCTCTGCGTGGAAATCCCTCGGCTGGAAGAGAACCTGCAAGCCGTTCGGAAGTCGGAATTCCTACGACGACTCGCAACATCTTCCTTACACCAAGCTTGGTTGCAGGGAGAGGCTTCCCAAAAACTTCGCCGATCTCGCGAATCGATCGAGAAACATACTGGCAAGACAATCGACCAGTTGATCGACGAGGTTTTCGGACACTACGTCGTCATTGCAATCTATAGTTCCTCAAAGTCCGGTGCGGCCGGCGTGCTCCTCACCGAAGCTGATAGCGTCGAAGCCCTGGAGGTCGCAATCTCTTCTTGGAATGCCGCGGAACCACAGGAAACGATCACGCACGAGCATGCAGGCCACCCATATTTCGTCCGGTCGCGAAAGCTCAGTGGTAGCGAAACCGCAAGGCCGCTGTATTACGCGAAGCTCGACCGTGTCTTTGCACTTTCCGATCACGAGGAAATGATTCAAAAAGTGTTGGACTTCGAGAGAAAATCGCATACATCCAGCACGAATAACGTCGCCGAGAATCCAGAAGTCAATTCCGGCATTTTGAAGTCGGTCCCCTACCGACGCGCACGCCAAGCTTTGTCGCCCACCGCTTTCGCCACGGCTTATCTCAACCCGCGTATCTGGGATGGAGTCATTCCTCCCCCGGAGTCACGTTCGCCGGAAAACCAGATTCTCGGAAAAATCTGGAGGCGATTGGATTCCGTGGCCCTGAGTGTCAATCTCGAACGGGGCTGCGTGCTTGAAACGATCGTCCAATTCAACGGTCAAGGCACTCCTGCTCAGTGGCAGTCAGCAATCGAGCGTATGCAGGGCTCGCCGGAATTTCTTTCGCATGTTCCGGCTGACGCCGTCGCTCTTTTTGCCGGTCGTCATGACCTCTCCGGGTTGATCAACCTCGTCGTTCAGCGCGCATCGGTGGAGGTGGAACAGCATCAGTGGGAATCGTTCCGGCAGGTCAGCCGCGGTCTTCTGTTAGGACTCGACCTATTCGACGACGTGCTGCCGGGCTTACAGCCAAACTGGGGAGGATACCTCATTCCTCGGACCGAATCCGCCGACGAGGCATCTCCCGCAACAATTCCTCTCGAAGGACTCGTGGCGTTTGAAATTTCCTCCAAACCCGCCGCTGAAGAAAAAGCTGCACTCCGCGATGCGCTCGACAATGGCCTGAATACCGGGATGAATCTCATCTCGGCTTACTTTAATACCCGGGGATCAAAAACCCCCGCGATTGTCCGAACCGTGGAGCAGCCAGGCTCGGTGGTACGCTGGATTGAAGGTATTCCCGGTTACAGGCCCGCGTATGTACTGACAAAGAATCACCTCGCTTTTGCGAGCAGCCCCGAACTTGCGAAGCAGTTCAACGATTCTTACGTCGAGCAGGCGCAGCCGCACGCCGTATTCGACCGATGCCGAAACGTCTATTTCCCGCAGGAGAATCAGATCTCATTCATCGATGTCGCCGCTCTGCGAAAACTACTGGAGCAATATCGCACCCGGCTCGTCGCGAAAGCAGCGGAAGCGAACGCGATCTCGACCCAGGACTGCGAAGAGCGCCTCAGCCGTTTACTGGACGTCGCGGCACTTGTCGATAGCGCCTTCGTCGCCGGGCACATCGATACCGACAGCCTCCGGCTGGTCATCGGTGGTGTGGTCGAATCGACGCCAGTGACCAAGGCCGAGCCTGCTCGCTGACGAATTGTTCTGTCATTTCTGCACGCTACGATCGCAGTCGTCCTAAGGAGTTCTCGGAGGTCGCGGAGATCCGCCGTGCCAGTCTCTTCGTTTCTCCCCTGCCAGCCACAACCTCCTGAGAAGACCCGAGGATGAATCTGGTCCATGCATGTCATCACATCGAACGCTTATCCTGTCGTATAGCCCCCTCGAATGGAATCTTCGTCAGGATTCTTACAAAGAATCCGAGTATTCCGCATTCGGACAGCCACACATCCGGCAAATTGCGCAGTTCCATTCTCACCCGCCTTTTTGCGCAGTCCGGAGCGCTTCCGCGGCTTATCGAGACTTTTTCATCCACAAAGGCTCGCCGACCGGCAATCATCGGGAATAATTACTCCGGCTGATCCTCATCGGCAGGGAGCTGAATGTCGAGGATCGCAGGTCAAGACGATGGAGTGTGGTCGCCGCGGAAAGCCCTGTTCCTCTCGGGCCTTCCGCACGATTTGAGCGTGCCTGCCGGCACGACGATGGAGTGTGAACGGAGCCTGGTACGTTTCACTCATTCCCCTCATTCCCCTGAGGACAGAACGTCACATGTCTCAACCAAAAACGAAGTCGAAGGAACTCGTCGTCGATCGCCGCGGCCGAGATCGTCGTACCAGCGGCAATCGTCGCAAGCAAGAAACGGCGACAAACTACGGCGGAGATGAACGCCGCGTTTCCAGCCGCCGCAAAGTCGAACGCCGCCGGCAGATCGATCCTACGACCTGTGAGCGCGATTACTCGGACGACGAAATCGCCTTCATGCGGGCCATGGACGACTACAAACGGAAGAGCGGTCGGCAGTTCCCCACCTGGAGCGAAGTGCTCGAAGTGATTCGCAGCCTGGGCTACCGCCAGGTCGCCGAGCCGGTCGAGATCACCGGGAAATAAACTTCGCGGTTTCATCCAAGCCGCAGGTGGAAGTACTCGCGAAATGGGACGCGCTGGGCAGGAATGTCCGGCACCAACTCGCGGGAATTCGGCCTGTATGTGCAGAAGTGGAACCTTGGCAATATCGCCGAGCACCGACAACGATCGTCCGAGAATGAGTGACTTCAAGCCGTCCGGCCAAAGGTCATGATGGTGATATCGTCGTTCTGAGCGCGTCCGTCTGCATGCTTGCGGACATCCGCCAGGAGCGACTCGCCGAGTTCGGCTGCTTTGTCGGTGCTCTTTCGGATAAATTCGCGAACATGTTCCTCACCGTAAAGAGCACCAGCGGGGTTCATCGCTTCGCTGACACCGTCGGTGTAGATCACCACCGTTTCGCCGGGCCCGATGCTGCGGGACAGCACATCGTACGGATAATCTTCCAACACGCCAAGAGGCAAGCCCACCGAGTCTTCGTCGAAGTCTTCGATGGTACCGTCCTTTTTGCGGATGAGCGGGGACATGTGCCCAGCAATCACCAATTGCATCTCGTGCAGGGCGAGATTAATGATGACCAGCACAAACGTGACAAACCGACCTTCCACTGCGTTCGCGCACATGTGATTGTTGATCGCCTTGACGGCTTCTCCCACGTCGTCGACGTGAGACATCGTGCTTTGCACCACGGATGACAGCCGCGACATGACGAGGGCCGCAGGTACCCCTTTCCCGGCCACATCGCCGAATGCCAGACAAATCTGATTGTCGGGAAGCTGGAAGGCGTCATAATAATCTCCACCGACCGCCTGGGCGGCATCATACGATGCGAAAAATTCATAACCCTCGGCCTGCGGGAGAACACTCGGGAGAAGTGCCCGCTGGACGTTATTGGCAATTTGCATTTCGCTGTCGTGACGCAGCTTTTCCATGTGAGACGTCAACAGCCTTGCACTCTCATACGAAAGCGCCGCCTGCCCCGCCACGGAGAGCAGCAATTCAAGATCGTCTTTAGAGAACCGTGACAGCGGATTCTGCGTATCGATGTTGATGATCCCCATCGGCTCGCCGTCGAGCCCCAACAACGGAACGCACATCATGGAGCGGATGGTCAGGCTGGAAATCGAGGCGGCCGATTCAAACCGGGCGTCACTGGTGGCATCGGCCGAAATGATGCCCGATTTGTCCGCGAGCACCTTGTTGACGATCGTGCGGCTGAGCTTGACCGTATCGTCCTCATCCTCGCGACGATGCTTCTGCGCGGCCGGCACCATCTCACCGGTCTCGGAATCCTTGAGTAGTATGACGCCGCGATCGGCCTGAGGAAACACAACGAACAACGAGTCAAGAATGCGCGGCAGAAGTGCTTGCAGGTCGACCGTCCCCGCAAGTGCTCGCGCGATTTCGATTACGGCGCGGAGCTTCGCTTCCGGCTGCACGCTGAGGCCGCCGAACCCTCCTTCATTCCGAATCGAATCAGTGATCGTTGACGAGTCATTTTCGGGTGAGGCCATGTCGATGCGGAACTGCTGCGTGCTTCGCACGACCCCGCCAATTTCACCCTCATCGCCCTTTCGAGTGCGTGCTCCGGCATGAAATCGCAAAAGCACCGGACCAAGTTTGATCCGGTCGTCTGGTTTCAACTGCGTCCGTGATTCAATCTTTCTGCCATTGACGAAGGTGCCATTGCCGCTTCCAAGATCCTCGACGTAGAAGCCATCGGGAAGGCGGAGCACCTGGGCATGCTTTCGCGAGACCATGTCGGAATTGAGCTGGATCGTGCAATCGGGATGCCGCCCCAGAACAACCGTGTCGCGGTCAAGTTCATAGGGGATCGCCTCCCCCCCTTGCAGGAGCATTAGCGTGGCCATGGTCCCGTCCTGTCGCAAATGCGGGAATTCCACAACGTGGCATACAATGGGAGCGACCGCAATGGTCGACTCAGTTTCGTCGGGGTCAAGTTCCCGCCGGCACGACACCCACCGATTCTAGCGCCGCCGATTGCCGGGTGCAACAGTTTGTTGGAACTCGCCGGGATTCGTCTATACTTCCCCAAAGATCCGTTCCACGTTGCCGCGCAACACCTGCCGCCCCAGTTCAACTGCCCGGGCCTCCGACCAGCGGCGGGCAATCACAAAATCCTCAGCGAGCACTTTCGCCAGGATGCGGCGGTACATGCTGAATTTCGGCAGCGCGAACTCCAGTTTGTACATGTCGCTGTAATAGCCAATCTGCTTGCTTCGTGGAACCGCATGTAGCCGACTGCGGCAATCGAGCTCGATGTACGCCGGAATGTTCGAGTACCACCAGTGCCCGTTTGTCACAACGTTTGGAAAGATCCAACTGTAGCTGACCAATTCTTGGTTGCTCACCTGCGCGAGCACGGAGATGGGAAACGTCACCTTCGGGAATGCATTGAACAACCGGCGGTAGAGAATCAGCGAGGTCCGCTGGTCGAACAGATCCTGTCCCTGGAATACTCCCGCCTCGTAGACGCGGCGATTGACGCCGATCATCAAGTCGAACGGCAGTTTGTGTTCGGAGCAAAACTCGGCCAGCGTCCAGAACACGAACCGAGATAAGGTACGAGATTCATCGGCCGAGAGGGTGCTTCCCTTGCAAGCCTGCCCGACGATGCGATCCGCATCGCTTGCGGTCACGGGCATCGGCTCGAAATCGGGAGGGAGGGAAATCGCGCAAGCCCGCGCACCGCGCGACGTAAAGTGCCCGAACAACTTGCCGATCGCGGAACGGAGCGACTTGGCATCCGTCACGGCCGACCCGGTCGCCTTCGCCAGCCGCTCGCGCGTCGCCGGCTTCTCGAAATGAAATACCAAGTCGTCGGTCCGGAGGCAGGGAACATAGCGGGACGTGTCGAAACCCGACAATGCATCGTCGAAATCGTTCGTGAGATAGACCTGCTCCAGGCCGCTCTGACGTAGCACCTGATCTTCCCAATCGGAAGCAGCCATCCGCGCGGCGGCCCGGTCGTAGAGCGGCTCCCAATTATCCGGAGTTAAGCGGTCGTTTTCGAAACCGAAAAACGCACGGCACATCTCTAACAGCCAATCAACTTGAATCGTGTTGTCGAGATCAACCAGCTTTTCCACCAGTCGTCCGACCTTTTCCTTCGGATCGAGCCCGGCTTCCTCGATGCGAGATTTCTCCAGCCCGGCGGAATGAGCAAGCTCTGTGTAATAGTGGTACCCCATGATATCGGCGAGCGTGGTCGAAGCCGGTGCATGCGGATTGATATGCGTGTGCGGATCGATGAGAACGATCTTTTCCAGTTCCGTCAAAATCCGCTGAACCAAATCTACCGACATTCGAACTGCCCTCCGACCGATCTCGTTCCTGGAAAAAAGAAAACCGCCACATGCAGTGTGGCGGGTGAATGAGCGAACATCAAGTTTACGCCGGGGGCTGAACCTGCCCAGTCGTTCGACGTCTACTTGGCCGGCACTGTGCTAGCTTGCGAGTCCTTTGCTTCGGCCGGTTTTGGCGGAGCAAATGTCTGCAAGACTTCGCCATTAGCACCGTTCCAAACACGCAGGATACCGTCTTCGCCGCCAGAGACCACCAAGGACTCGTCGCGGGCCGCAGCCGTGGAGTACATGAAATCTGCCGCTCCGGCAAAGTTGCGGTAGTTCGCTCCATCGGAAGTTTTGTGGAACCGCACCGTCGCATCCCCTCCACAACTGACGATATTTTCACCAACCCCCATGAATTGCACGGCGGTCACCTGCTTGTTGTAGCCCGCGATCGTCCGAGTCTGCTCGCCGGTTTCAACGTTCCACACTTTGATCTGGTTGTCGGCCCCGGCACTGGCGATGAGTGAAGCATCCCCTTTCCACGCAACGCCAAGGACGTGGTGTGTGTGTCCTTCAAACGATCGGACATGCTTCCCGCTTGCCACATCGAACATTTTGACGAACTTGTCAGCTGCGCCGGAAAGCAACGACTTATCGTCCCGTGAGAACTGCACACTCAGGACCGTGTCGCTATGGGCGTCTTTGAAATTCTGGACGACCGACCTCTTCTCAACGTCCCAAATGAGGAGTTCGCCGCTCCGCGATGGATCTCCCCCACCCGTCGCCAATCGCTTGCCGTCGTGGCTGAAATCGAGTGCGAGAACGCGGCTGACGAACGGAGATTGGGACACATCCAGCGGCTTCTCCGCCGACGGGCCGAGTTGTCCCGCAAGAGTCCAGGCGGGATTGGCGTCCCACACAATCAGTTTCTGATCAGCCGAACAGGAGACGAGCGTATTGGCTCCGACGAACGCCGCAGCAGGAACCGCGGCCGTGTGCCCGGAAAATGTCTCCAGCGGAATGCCGCGGTTAGCATCCCAAAGCTGCACAAGCTGATCATCACCCGCTGTCAGCAGTTTTTTGCCATCGGCCGAGAACGCCAATGAGCGAACCGGCTTCTCGGCGGCTGTAGCATTTTTCTGGGCTTCCTCCAGACCGGCTGCCGACTGCTTGTGGACGGCGTCGGCCGCATCCTTGGCAGCTTTCAATTGAGCGAGCTTTTCCGTAGTGGCCTTGATTCCCTGCTCTCCCGCCTGCACGCTCCGCATCGCCGACGCCTGCGCATCGGTCGCGGACTTAACCGCAGCGGTCTGCGCATCGGCGGCTTTCTTCGCTTCCTCGAACTTCTTCTTCAATTCCGCGTCATCAGGCTTCTTATCGAGTTCGGTCTTTGCTGCCGCTTGCGCGTCGAGCGCGGCCTTCTCCTTGGTTTTTGCTTCTTCAAGCGTTTTGTCAGCAGCCGCTTTCGCTTCAACGGTTTTCTTTTGCGCTTCCTCGCGTTCCTTCAGATCCTTCTCTCCCGCTTTCATGGCGTTGTCGGCCGTCGCGGCTTGCTGCGTCGCGATCGCTTGGGCTTCCGTCCGTTGCGTCACAACATGCTGGGCACGCTGATCTCCCTTGAACTCAGCCCGCGGTTTCCCGTCCGCAACCTGCCATAGCTTGACGATGTGATTTGCCCCGGCTGCAGCGATCAACTGCCCGTCGGGACGAACCGCGAGCGCCGTGACCGGCGCCCCCTGCTGCAGGGCTTGCGTTTGCGCGCCGTCAGACAATTGCCAGATGCGCACCGTCCCGTCTTCGCTGCCGGACACACAGTGCGTGCCGGCGGGAAGAACAACGGCCACGGATGTTACGGGCTTTTCATGCCCTTTCAGTTCTCGGACAGGAGCGGCGACGGGGGAACCTTCCGCGGGAACAGCAGTCGGAACCCCCCAAATGCGGACGATATTATCCCCATCGGCCGAGACCACCAGCTGCGCATCTTTTGTAAGTCCAAGATCATTGAACGCAGCCGGTCCGTCGAGTTTCCCGACGAGCGCGCCATCGGCCAGATTCCAGACGCGAATCGATTTATCCAGCGATGCTGAAACCAGACGAGCGCCATCTGGAACGATCGCGAGCCCGGTGACCGGCGCTGTATGGCCGGTTAACGTTCGGATCACAGTACCATCCGCCAGGTTGACCAGCGCGATCGAATGATTCGCGAGTGCTGCTGCCGCGGTTTTCTGGTCGGGACTGACCACCAACTTGTTTACGGCCGCGGGCAACCCCGCTTGCAGCTTCTGCACATTCTCGGCTCGTTTCCAGAGCTTGACAACACGATAGCCTCCGGAGGCTAGCATGGTCCCATCTGGACTGAAGGCGAGGGCATGGACAAAGTCACGGTGGGCGGCCCCATCCGGATACATCGGCTTCCCCTCGAACTGGATGGCGCCGAGAGCAGGGTCGACGACTTGGGCCGTCTCTTCACCAGTCAACACGTCATAGATATAAATACGATTGGTCCTTCCGCAGGCGGCAAATCGACCCCACGGAGACAATGCGACCGTGTAGATCGACTGCAGACCGGAAGGAATCGGCTGCCAGTTCACCGTGTCGCCGGTCGAACCTCCTCCCGAAACGGCTCCTTCAAGAATCCACTGCTTGAGAATACCGAGTTGCTCCGGCGAGAGAGCTTCTGCGTCGACCTTGTTCGGAAGCGGCGGCATGGCGGGCCCCTTCGCGCGCGACGCCAATTGAAAGAGGAGACTCTTCTCGGGCTCCTTCGGAACAACCGACGGGCCCCGCTTTCCCCCTTTCATGATTCCGGCCACATCTTCGACATTCAACTTGCTCTCTGGAATCGCGAGGTTGTGGCAGGCAATACATTGCTGTTCAAGAATCGGGTAGACATCCTGCTCAAAATCGACAGGACGCCCGAGTTTTACTTCGGCAGGTACGATCGCCTTGGTCTCTTCCGCTTTCTCTGTCACCTGCTTCGCCTGATCCGATTTCGGCGCGTCATCGGCGGAAACAGACTCGACGGATGCGGTCAGCATCACACACACGGTCAGCAGGGCAACAAATACACGTCTCATAATTTCGTCCTCGAAGTCTCCCCATGCCGATGAGCGAGACTTCCCTGGGAGAGCTTAAGGTGTCACTTTCAGAGCAATTGGGGCGTCGACTTCGGCTTTTCCCTCGAATTCCATCGCTCCCCGTACGACCATGTTCGCAAGATCGCCTTCGGTCGCATCGGCCGCGGCTTGAATCGTCAGCACCGCTTCGTTTTTGTCGGGAGCAACCGTCACCGGTTCAGCCGAAATTCCCGCCACCCCAGGCGGCAAAGGCAATGTGAGCGTCACAGGACCGGCATATCCATTCACCCGTTGAACCATAACTTTGATTTCCAGCTTGGTCCCCTTCTTGAGGGCGCCATTGCCGGGGACTGCCGCGGTGAGGTTCGCCGGGGCGCGCTTTACCGTCAGAATGATCGGGCTGGACGGAACGATATCGTTGAGATTTTTCGGTTCAGCAACCTTTGCCAAGTCCGCAGCCTTCTTGTCAGCATCAACTTTCGCGGCCGCAACAGCCTTTGATTTCTCCTCCGCCTGTTTCACGATCGGCTCAGCTTTGGCCTTTGCCTCTGTCGAGACTTTGAGCGCCGCCTCCGCATCGCTCGCGGTTTTCTTCGCCGCAGCAAGAGCTTCCGCAGCTTTCTGAGCTGCGGCGGTTGTATCGGCGAAATTCTTTTCGGCCGCGGTTCGCGCATCAGCGGCGACCTTTGCGGCGCCGGCGGCGTCTTCGGCAAGTTTCTGCGCAATCCCTGCGACTTTTGCGGCTGCTTCTGCTGTGCCCTGAACAGTCGCCTTATCGGCATCCGTTGCGCTCTTCGCAGAAGCGGCAAGTTCATCGGCTCGCTGCTTCGCAGTTGCCGCCACTCGAGCGGCAGCTTCGGATTCGGCAACCGACTTTTGAGCAGCGGTTACCGCCGCGGCTTGCGCATCGGTCGCTCCTTTGAGCGCCGCTTGCGCGTCGATGTTTGTTTTCTCTGAAGCGGAGAGAGCTGTCGTCGCTGCTTTGTGTGCTTCGTTATCGGCCGTCATTTTCTTGACGGCGGCGTCGAGAACCGCTGCAGCCTGTTTCGCTTCTTCCGCTGCCGCGGTGGCGGCCTGCGTTGCAGCATCAGCCTCGGTCTTGGCACGATCCGCAGCAAAAGGGTTGCGTCGATACGGCACCTGTGCCTGCGATTTCAAATAAAGGGGATACGTTCCAAGTGTGGCGTTGTTCTTTACAAAAACTCGGACCAACTCCAGGTTCTTCCCTTTAGGAACCGGTTTGTCCTGCACATCGATGTTCCCCTTATTGGGGAGCCCCACCAGTGTGAGGGCAACGTCAGCATCGAAACCCAGTCGCTTGGCAACTTCGACCGGCAGCAGAAGCTGGCGTCCCTGATTCACCTCAATCCGGAACGCCTCGGTCGTCACCTGGAACGGAGCCTGCTCTTTGAGCACCGCCAAACCCAGGGTACGTGAAACGCGTGAAACCGCCGGAAGATTTTGGGCACCACTCCACACCAGCGTCCCGGCGCGAGCTTCGCGAGTGACATCCTGTTCGCCAATGCGGGCCTTACCAATTACGCGAATATGCCCCACCCATTCCGCGGCATCAGCGGCAGCTGTAACCACCACCTCTGAGGAATTCGCCCCGACTTCGATTAGCCCTCCTTTGCAGGTGACTCCCGGCGGCAATCCTTCAACAGTCAGGTCAACCGAACCGTTGAAGCCGTCTCGCCTGATGACAAAGACGTGAAGGATACGATTGTCTCCTTTTCGTAGATCGACGACCGAGGTCGTGGCCCCCTGGTCGTTGGCCTGCGCGGGGAAGTGCGGGACGGCGATGAGCCGAAAATCGGGCTGCTCCTTGCGGATTGCCAAGCGATACACGAGCGTCGGATCGCCGCGCGTCTCAAAGTACCGGTCACGGAGCACAACACGATACATTCCGTCGGCTGGGATCTGGAAACGATATGCGGGGTCGTCGGTTCGAGTATCAAAGACGTTGGCGGCAACATTCGTGTCGTTGTCGTCGAGCGCGGTTATCTGCTTGATTTGCTCTTCGCCTTTCTCGTTTTTCGTCACCTGATGCAGGATCAGGTAGGGGTCGGCGCTCGAATCGCTCCGCTGGCCGAAGGTCTCTACCATGTACACTTCGCCCGACTTCGCCTCGAACTGCCAATGGTCAATGTCACCCTTCGTCTGAAATTGCCCGGAGAACTCTCCAGGCACGGTGATCTTTTGGGCCTGAGCGGGTTCGTTGTTCGGCTCCTGCTCGGGGACGACCGAAGATGACGCAAATTGAATCATCAAGGGATTTGAGACACCGGACGGGGCAGAGAGCGTATATGAAAACCCGTCGAGCCCCGCTTCCACCGACCAGAGATTCTGCATCGTCTTTTGAATTGTGGCATCGGCCGGAAGCGCGATTTCGACTTCTAACTTCTCCAGCGGCCGGCCTTCAACATCGGTACCAGCAGGCAGGCCGTTGGGGAGATTTCTTCCGAAGAGCATGTACTTTCCGCTCGTCCCGGCGACACCCGCGGGCGGAAGGATGTAATCGAGATGTGGTCCGGATGTCAGAAGGAGTCGATAGGCATATTCGGGCCCTCCGCGATAGGTCGCGTCATGCACCTTCAGCAGATACTCTCCATCCGCAGGCAGGGTCGCGTCGAGCAATGCATCGCGGCGGATGCCGCTACGGGCGTGAGCAAACCGCCGACCGTCCGGTCTAAAGAGTTCAAGGACCGCCTCGAAACGAGAATCGATCCGGGCCGCCTCATAAGTCGCGATGACCCGCTGTCCCTGCTTTCCAGCAAACTTGAAATAATCGACGTCCGCCTGGCTATCGGACTTGCAGTTGACGATCTTTTCCAGCTCGAGCGGCGAGGCCTTGTCTGGCGTATTGTTTGGTTCTGCCTCGATGAGTTCGTTGCGAGTTCCCACAACGAACGTGCGGGGGTTCGACAGTCCGAACAGCCCAGCCGCGCGGACTTCATGATGCCCTGGAGGAACGTCTTCCTTGATAGTGACGACAAACACATTCGCCACCGGCTGATTCCCGTTCATCTTGGGAACAGCGGAGATACCGGGGTGGTCGAACAGCAATCGATCGACTTCATCCAAATCGGAACCGCCGGTCAAGGTAAGCTCAACCGTTGAGCCGGCCTTCCCTCCCAGGGGATAGACTGACAGCAGTCTTGTCTGTGGGAGTTGTGCCTGCGCGACAGTGCCGAACACAAGGAGAGTCGAAACTGCCAACAGCAGGCCACGGCCGGGCCGAAGCAACGATTTCAACGGCCGCGGATCATCTTTGCGACCGTGGAATGATCCTGGAGCGTTCACGGATTTCCCTCGTACGATCGATTCCCAGAGTTTGATTTTCGTCAGCGATCAACAGGTTTGCAAAACGGAGCCACTCGAATACCGAGGGCTCCGAGGCAGGTTTTCGCGGGCGGGAATGTGGGACGCGAGGGGAGTCGTCGGACAATTGCGCCCAATGTCATCAATGGTTAAACAGGAACTCCTTGGTATTCACCAGCGCCCAGAGGATGTCTTCATAGGCCACCTTCGGCGCGGCTTCATGCCGCTTGATATGCGCCAATGCGATCTGCAATTCTTCATTGTTTGGCTCGCGGGAATAGACC
Source organism: uncultured Planctomycetaceae bacterium (assembly GCA_964626885.1). GTDB lineage: Bacteria > Planctomycetota > Planctomycetia > Planctomycetales > Planctomycetaceae > CAZVJA01. Next base: position 37,330 of record CAZVJA010000004.1, read on the forward strand.
CAGCGATACAATTCCCGAATGCGCACATCATGCGGGCGGTCTTTCTCCGCCGATAACGTAGCCGCGCGCCCCGAAGCATTGGCAATCTTATCTTGCACCTCGCTGCTGTTGAGCAGATGCAAGCTTTGGGCCAAGTTCGCTTCCTGCGACCGTTCGCACTCACAGGCGGTATCGGCCTGCGGCTGGCCGAAGACTTTGAGAAAATACGGAACGTTCGATGTATCGGGAAGCTGCAACGCCCGCGTACCGGCCGGCAGGCCGCTGTACGCTTGCGTGGTCGACGTTACCTGGTGGAAGGCATCGTACAGCGCCTCGGCGGAAAGCCGCTTCGGATAGTAGCGCGAGAAGTTCTGCTTGTCCTTCAAGTTGTAATCGTTCGGCAGCGAACTGAGCTGATAAACCTGCGAGCGGCAGATCGTCCGCACAAGTTCCTTCAGATCAAAACCGCTGTCGATAAAGTGCTGCGCGAGGTTGTTCAGCAGTTCAGGATTTGTCGGTGGATTCGTCTCTCGCATGTCATCTTCCGGTTCGACGATCCCGCGGCTGAAGAAGTGCTTCCAATACCGGTTGACGACCGACTTCGCAAAGAACGGGTTGTGCTTGTCCGACATCCAATCGGCCAACCAGACGCGAGGGTCGCGATCGCCCGGAATATCGAGCGGAGCAGCCCCCAAACCGGCCGGCTTGAGCGACTTGCCGCTACGTGGGTTCTTCGCTTCGGCCATGCCGTCGGTGCGGAAGAACCGATTATCCCGCGAACCAGCTGTCGGCTTCACCACCAGCGGCTTCTTTCCCACGCGGCTGAAAAACGCCGAGAAGCTGTAATAATCATCCTGACTCCATTTCTCGAAGGGATGATGGTGGCAGCGAGCACATTGAATCCGCAGCCCCAGGAAGAGCTGCGCCGTGTCTTCCACTTGCTCATTGATTTCATCAACCTCGCGATACCATGTCACCGCCGGATCAATAGTCGCATCTCCCGACGCGGTCATGATTTCGCGGACGAATCGATCGTAGGGTTTGTTTTCGTACAAGCTGTTCCAGATCCAGTCATAGAACGCAAATGTGCCAGCCTCGTCGTCGGCGCTTCGCTTCTTGTTGCGCAAAACCATGTTCCACTTGTTCGCGAAGTGATCCGCATAGGACGGAGAATCGATCAGCCGATCGATCAGCTTGTCCCGTTTGGCCGGGTCGGCATCAGCCAGAAATTCGCGAACCTGCTGTTCGGTCGGCAGCGTCCCAGTGATATCGACGCTCACGCGCCGTAAGAACGTCGCATCGTCTGCCGGAGCAGACGGAGGAATTCCCAGCACCTTCAGCTTGTTGAAAACCGCAGCGTCCACGAGGTTCTTCGACTCGGGAATGTTGCCGACGTCGGCCCCCAGCGGAACCGTGGCCCGGAACGTTGACACCTGCCCCTGATACCGCGCCATGATGGCGACTTCGCCCGCCAGACCGAGCGTCTTCACGAGCCCCGTGATCGACGCTTCCGCCATTTCATTGTCGTTCGGCTCGAAAAGCGCCATACGGGTGACGTCTTCGGTCGAGCCGTCGGTGTAGGTCGCGATGACGGAAATCTGTTGTTGCGAATCGCGATCCATCACCCGGCCGGCGGGAACACATTCGATCTTTGCAACGGTCGGATCTTTGTCACTCCCGCGCGGCATTCCCTGCTCGATCCAGCGGTACAACATGCGATACTCATAGCTGCCGACTTCCATCCGCTTGCCGCCGCCGTGGGGAGAGCGTCCGATAGGCTTGGTCAGGATCAGACTATCACCGGGGGAAGAAGGAAACAGACGCCGGCCGCGCCCTTCCTTCACGAGGAACTCGTAATCGTCGTCCGGATAAAACCCCAACAACGACAGCTTGAAGCCGTTCTGTCCACTTGATTTCCCGTGACAGCCGCCGCTGTTGCATCCGAGCTTGGTAAAGATGGGAACGATTTGATTCTTGAAGTTGATCGGGATCTGATGTGCCACCCCTTCGACATGCACTACCACTTCGGTAGCAACGTCCTTCGGACCAACCACGCGGAGCTTCACATCGCCGTCCTTCAACGGCGTTACCAAGCCGGTGGCATCAATGGCGACGACGTCAGCCGGCTCGGCAGTGAATTTGACCTGCGGTGTCAGATCGCGGAACTGGCCGCTCGAATAGACTCCCGTGACAAACAGCTGCTGCCGGGCATCACGGCCGCGAATCGTAACCGGCTTATCCCCCGGTGTCGGTTCGATTTTGAGGGATTTCAACTCGCCAGGATCGCCCAAGCCCTTCGGGGCAGCCGGCTCAGCCTGCAGCCGTGAAAACGACATCGTGTAGAGCGCGAGGGAAAGAAAAGCGACCAGGACTCGCGAGGAACAGGTCATTCCGTATCTCCCGTTTTTGGGGGCGTGAGTCAAAGGTAGGTCTGGTCCGGCGGGGTTCCGTCCGGTCTTGCCGACCCGGGTGGGGTGGTGGGTCGGCGTCGGTGTGTAACAATTCCACATTACAGAGTGCTCGGCATCCATCGTCCAGCCTCGAATTCGATCAAACGAAGGCCGGCGACATCACCTAACTCTCTATCATATCAGCATATCAATCACTAATGATGGATGCAATTGGGCATCGGGAAAAACAGATCAACAATCGCCAGGATATTTATGGCCCACCAGCGTTTTTCCGGCCACTTACGGCCTGAGCCCCGCCCCCCAGCCTAGCGCACCACGATCATAAAGACAGCCAGGATCGCCAGCCAGATCACCCCCAGCAGGTGCCAAAACCACGCACAGACCAGTACGCCCCAATAATACTCGTGGTCGTAACGGTCCTCGCAGCCCCTGAGCATGACGAACACCAGCACCATCAGCGCGACGGCCACATGCAAAGCGTGCAGGGCCGCGATCACAAATACGAACGGGCGGACCCCCGTCTCCGCTTCGGTTGGGTTCTGCCCTTGCGATAGCCACCACAACCCATAGCTTTGGACCGACACGAACAGCGTCGCGAGCGTGAGCGCGGTGGCAAGCGCCTGTCGAAGCAACCTTTGCTTTTCGCGCCGCACCCCCTGCACAGCCAGATGAAGCGCTACACTGCACAAGCCCAGCAGCACACTGCTTGCGTAAAACAGGGGCGGAAACCGAACCTCTTCCGGAACAGCTGGCGTGCGTCCAAACTGAATCAAGAGTTTGGCTCCCGCACCCGCTGTGGCGAACACCAGTAGCGAGACGGCAAACAGCCGGAGAACGAATTCACCCTGCGTGCGGCTTCGCGAGTGGATCACAATAGCGCGCCCTCAATATCTGCGCTGCGAGAATCATTGCCCACCGCAAAAAGACAAAAGAACGCACATCGGCGAGCCGCACAAGCCTGTGGACCATGCACACGGCATCAGGTCTTTGTGAAGTTTGTGGTATATCAAAAAATGCCGAGCTGGTCGCGGGCTTCGTCAGTCATGCGAGCCGGTGTCCACGGGGGAGACATCACGAGCCGGATTTCCGCTTCCGACACATCCGCCAGTTTCTCGAGTGCCATCTTTGCTTGCTGAATAATCTGCGGCCCGGCAGGACAAGCCGGACTCGTCAGTGTCATTTGCACGGTGACTTTTGAGTCGACCTTGTCGACATCATACACCAACCCCAAATCGACGATATTGATCATCAACTCCGGATCGACGACATCGCGAAGCGCGTCGATCAGCTTCGTGTCCTCCGCCGAGGGAGTTTCGACGACTGGTGCCGATTCCAACGGAGGATCTACGTCCAACCGGTCGGCCTGCTGCTGATTACCCTGTGCCTGTTCAGGTTCGCGGTCGGACATAAATCCCTCCGTCGCGGATTTGCACTTCAAACGTTTCGACCGGCTCGGTGGCTGGCATGCAGAGGGGCCGGCCGGTTCTCACGTCGAACCGAGCCCCATGCCGCGGACAGGTGATCTCGTTTCCGGCGAACGGGCCGTTCGTGAGAGGCTGGCCGTCGTGTGTGCAGACGTCTTCGATTGCGTAAAACTCATCGCCGACGCGCAGCAACAACGCAGGAACCTCATCGACAACGATCGACTTCCTCCCCCCCGGAGAAATTTCATCGACGGAGGCGACGCGTTCGAACTCAGCCATGACCACACTCAATCCCCAATGCCGAGTTTCCGTTCTACGGCTTGGCTGAGCGTCTCGCGGACCACCTCAACCGGGATGCGGTCGTAGACCGAGTGGAAGAACCCTTCAACGATCATGTGCATCGCCTCGAACCGCGCCATTCCGCGGCTCATGCAATAGAAGACCTGTTCTTCATCGACCTGGCCGGCCGTCGCGCCATGCGTGCAACGAACGTCGTCCGTTTCGATCTCCAGGCCAGGAATCGAATCCGCGCGGCTGGTCGGGCTGAGCAGCAATGCATCACACCTCTGATAGCCATCGGTCCGCAGGGCCTCCGGCTCGACTCGAATCATCCCGCGCCAGACAACCCGCGCTCGATCGCGGAGCACCTCTTTGTACAAGAGGTCGCTTCGCGTATCTGGTGCATTGTGGCTTTGCTGCGTGTAGTACGAAATCAGCTGTCGATCGGTGGCGAAGGTCACGCCGTTGACCTGCGCTTCAGCCCCGCGCCCGTCGAGTGAAACATCCTGGTGAATATGGGCCAGCCGCGCGCCCAAACCGCCAACGGTCCATTGCAGGCGGCCGTCCCGTTCGACGCTCCCCGCTTGATGGGCGAAGTGATAGACCTTCTCGTTCCAATTCTGCAACTGAACGTATCTCAGCGATGCGCCGGGCCCGATCAGAAGCTCGACGGCACCGACATGCAACCCGGCTGCGTCCGCATTGGCAGATACCGTTTCCTCCAGCAACGCGGCGGAAGCTCCGTCCTCCAACACAACTAATGTGTGGCTGAAATCAGCGGCCCCGGCCTCAGACAAGCCGATCAGGCTGTGCAACGGCTCTTCGATCGTCACGCCGCGCGGAACATATAGCACCGTTCCACCAGTCCAGAAGGCCGCGTGCCAGGCGGAGAAGCGGTCCTTTCCCGGCCGCACTCCGCGCGTCAACAGATGAGGTTCCAGCAGGTTTCGATGTTCACGGACAAGCGCCGAAAGATCGCCGAAGAGCACTCCCTTCTTCGCCAGCGAACCCTCCACCACGGAACGCGTCATAGTGCCATCGACATGTGCGACGTTCCCGGCGAACTGAGTGCGACCGGCAAGCAGTGTGTCGAACTGAGCTGCCGCAGCTGACTGCATGCGGATTGTGTACTTCTCGGGCTGGAATGCGCGAAGCTCGACCCGCTTCCACTCTTCGGGGTCGAGCGGAACCGCAAGCTTCTCCTCGTAGATGTCGAACGCCTGGCGCCGCAAATCGACGACCCATCCCGGATCGTCGCGCCCTTCAAGAAAGGCCTCGAACGTTGCCCGGTCATAACCTGCCGCGGCAGGCGCGGCCATAGAAGAGATTGAATTCATGGTGCTCACCCGACCGAGCCTTCCATCTGCAGCTCGATCAGCCGGTTCATCTCCACCGCGTATTCCATCGGCAATTCTTTGACGAGCGGCTCAATAAACCCGGTGACGATCATCGAGGACGCTTCGGCTTCGCTTAAGCCCCGGCTCATAAGATAGAACAACTGCTCTTCCGCGATCTTTGAGACGCTCGCCTCATGTTCGACCGCGACCTTCTCTTCTTCGACTTCGATATACGGATAGGTATCGCTGCGGCTGTGAGAATCGAGAATCAGCGCGTCGCAAACGACGTTCGACTTGCATCCCTCGGCCCCCTTGTTCACCCGCACGAGCCCGCGATAACTCGATCGGCCCCCCCCTTTTGAGATGCTCTTCGAGATGATGCGGCTTGATGTGTTGGGAGCACAATGCACCATTTTCGCGCCGGCATCCTGATGCTGTCCTTTGTTCGCAAACGCGATCGACAACGTTTCGCCCCGCGCGCCCGGCTCCATCAGGTAGATCGCGGGGTACTTCATCGTCAATTGCGATCCGAGGTTCCCGTCAACCCACTCCATCAAAGAGTCGCCGTACGCCATCGCACGCTTGGTGACGAGGTTGTAGACATTGGCCGACCAGTTCTGGATCGTGGTGTAGCGGCACCGAGCTCCGCGCTTAACAATAATCTCGACGACGGCGGAATGCAGACTTTCCGAGCTGTACGTCGGCGCGGTGCAACCTTCCACGTAATGGACCGAGGCCCCTTCGTCGACGATGATCAGTGTTCGCTCGAACTGCCCCATGTTCTCGGAATTGATACGGAAGTAGGCCTGCAGAGGGAAGTCGATCGCCACCCCCGGCGGCACATAGATGAATGACCCCCCCGACCAGACCGCCGAGTTGAGAGCGGCGAATTTGTTGTCGAACGAGGGAATCACCGTACCAAAGTATTCACGGAACAACTCCGGATGCTCGCGCAGAGCCGAATCGGTATCGGTGAATATCACCCCTTTCTCTTCCAAGTCTCCTTTAAGGCTGCCGTACACGACTTCCGATTCGTATTGCGCTTTGACGCCCGCGAGATATTTTTTCTCCGCCTCGGGAATGCCCAGACGATCGTAAGTGCGACGGATATCTTCGGGAACATCCGCCCAATCCTTTTCCTGACGATCCGAAGCACGGACGTAATAGTAGATATCCTGGAAATCGAGGTGCGATAGATCGCCCCCCCAATTCGGCATCGGCTTTTGAAAGAAGATATCGAGCGCCTGCAAACGGAACTCGGTCATCCATTCCGGCTCATTTTTCAGTGCCGAAATCTGGCGAACGATATCAACGTCGAGCCCTTTGCGGCTGCGGAAGACGTATCGATCGGTCGGATCGTGAAAACCATACTGGTACTCACCGACGCCAACATCTGTTTTCGATTCGGTAGCGTTAAGTTCCGTAGCCACAATCCTGATCCTCTCCGAGGCAGACCAAAGCACGGCCCGTTCTGCGGTTAATGAAAACTAGTCGCTCCAACATCGGCAGTAACGATCAGCGGGGATGCTTAAGGCATTTAACTCAAAACACCATGACGCACCGCGGAACTTGGCTGATTAATTTGCAGCAACCACTTCGGCTACCGGCTTCTCTTCAGCAGCCACATCAGGATGCCGCTCCCGAACGGCCGTATATCCGTGCGCATGCAGCTCATGCGCCAAGGATGCGTCGCCGGTTTCGACAATCCTTCCCGCCAGCATGACGTGTGTGAACTGCGGACGGTTGAATTCCAGCAGGCGTTCGTGATGCGTAATAATCAACACTCCCATGTCCGGTCCGGAGAGGCGACTGAGCCCTTCGCTCACGACCCTCACCGCGTCACTGTCTAGCCCGCTGTCGGTCTCATCGAGCAACGCGAACTTGGGCTTGAGCATCGCCAACTGCAGGATCTCCATGCGTTTCTTCTCGCCCCCCGAGAAGCCGTCGTTCAAGTAACGGCGGGCAAAGTCGCTTTCCATCCCCAAATCGTCCATCAAACCGCGCAGCTCCTTGCGGAAATCCCGCATCCCGATCAACTCTTCACCTTCTTTGCGGCTGGGATTTCGAACATTCGAAACCGCATGCCGCAGAAAATCGGCCACCTTGACCCCCGGGATCGTCACCGGATACTGAAACGCCAAGAACATTCCCAGCCGTGCACGCTCGTTCGGATCGAGTTCCAACAAGTCGGTTCCATCGAGCGACACGCGACCACCGGTGACTTCATAGCGCGGGTGCCCGGCTAATGCATAGGCCAGCGTGCTCTTACCGGAACCGTTCGGTCCCATCAGGGCATGAATCTCTCCCGTGTGGATCTCAAGATTCACTCCTTTCAGGATCGGAGCACCGGCCACCGCCACATGCAAGTCTTCAATCTTCAGAATGCTGGTCATGATCCCCAATCAAATTCACAAGGCGAGTCAAGCGATATCGCCAATTCAGAATTCAAACCTTCTAACTCAACACGCACTCAGCACAACAGAAAACTACTTCTTCATTGGTCGGAAAGGCTTCCGCATCAAATGCTTGCCAGTTCTTCAACCGCCGCGTAGCCGCTGTGATGCGGAACCGGCAGTACTTCAGCGCTTCCTCTCGTAATTCGCTTGGCTTTGATCTTGTCTTGGATTCGCATGATCCCTTCGAGCAGCGCTTCCGGCCGGGGAGGACAACCCGGAACGTACACATCGACCGGGACGACCAAATCCACCCCCTTCACGACGTGGTATCCCCATTTGAAGTAGGGACCGCCACCAACCGTACAAGCCCCCATGGCGATCACATACTTAGGATCAGGCATCTGCTCGTACAACCGGCGAACACGGCTGGCCATCTTGAACGTCACCGTACCGGCGACGATCATCAGATCCGCCTGGCGAGGAGTGGCGCGAAACGCGCCAGCCCCAAACCGATCGAGATCGTACCGGCTGGCACCGGTCGCCATCATCTCAATCGCGCAACAGGCCAATCCGAACGTCATCGGCCAGACGCTCGACTGACGCGCCCAATTCATCGCCTGCTCAAGCGTCGTCGTAATGACGTTTTCCTCGAACCGTCCTTCAATCCAACTCATGGTTTCGATCCATCCCTTTCAAGGCTGCCACCCAGTCGCCCGTCAAAATTCCTCTTGCGGCGACCTATCGCCGCGAATGATGCCACTCTAGCAACAATACTGATTGATTCAATCGACCCCAAGGCATTGAACCCCGCGGGTCGGTACATCAAACCTGCTTCTAACGGAGTGTCGTCGCCATCCCCCTATCCGTCACATCAGCTTGAAATTCACAGCACGAGTGACCGTCGAGACAACATTGAGTCAATCGAACCTCGGACCCCAAAACACGCTGGAAAACTGCTTGCTCCAACTCACAAATTCCCTTGTCCTCCGACGCTAATTCCAAATAAGGACAGTTCTTCTCTCGGAGCACGGCTACATCCTGGCTCAAATCCACTTCAACATCGTATCCCCGGCTGATCAGCGAAAGACGCAAGCTCTCAATCCGCTCACCAAGCGATGCACCCGAGACCCCCCTGCCATAACGACGGACGAATGCGTCCTCGACCCGGTTAATCATGGTTGACCGAAGTTCGGGTTCCTCAATCTGACTGATCGCACGCCAAAGGATTACCGCCAAGTCAGCATAGTTCTCGCCGAGCCCACGTAATCCCGCTTCGGAGACCCGGTAAATATGGTGCGGACGCCCCCGCCCCGTTCGGCTGGTCTCCCGGCCAACCAGTCCCATTTCCTGCAAACGACCGAGCCGATGGCGCACCGCCGTTGCCGTGACTCCAAACTCCTGGCAAATCCCATGAATGGTCGGCTCATCCAATTTACGTAGCCGCTCGAGGAATTCGCGGTCTGCAGCATCGATACTGACTTTCATGGAGACACCTCCGCCTCTTCACACCCGTTGAGGGAGACCGGATTCAGCCCACACTCCGGTAACTGCATTCTACGCCCCCGCAATCTTTTTGACAATCAACACTGCGAAAATTCGCGCGACGGCTCGCAATTACACTTGGGGTATATGTTTTTGGAGCCGTAATTAATTGGGGATGCAGCAGATTAAGCTAATCGCATTGGCGCGGGCACGATCAGCGTGACAGGGGCTTTATCTGCAACCTTCGGAAATGGATCTCCGATCCCTCGCTCTGGATCGAAATACCCCCTTTCCTTGGGAAACAGCCTACAACCTCGGCTGTCTTATGGTCATTAATGGTCACTGTCACCCTACCGTCGTGCGACGTAATCAGACAGCGATGCCACTCGTTAACAGCTAAATCCAGATTAGTGGTTTCCACGGTATTCTTGCCCGCTTTCGCACCGCCGTCGGTGAGAACACTTCCGGCCGTAGGTCTGTGGAGTTGAACCTGCACTGCCTGCGGCCAAATCATGTCTGGGCCGTTCGTATATAGCAGGATTCCGCTGTTTGCGTTCTTGTCTCCTACGTACTTCCATTCAAAACGGAATTCGAAGTTCTCGTAAATACTTTCCGTACGAATGTAGCCGAATGGCTTGCCAAGACAGACCAATACGGTATCTTGCTCGCTGACAGCCGGTTCGACCTTCCAAGATTCTCCCAGCTTCTTCCCGTTCTCGGCGGAGAAGAATACCCATCCCTTCGGAAAATCCTTCGCGACGAACAACGGTTGCAATTCGTCTTTGACAGCAACGCCGGGAGTGTTCTTTGAGGGCGTTACCGAACCTCCAACGCTTCCTGCAGAGGAATCTGCGGCTAGGGAGCAGGGAACTCCAGCGTCACAAAACAGAAGCCAAAACAACACCAGGGCGCCGGCACAAAGGACGAGAGGATTCCACGATCCAGACGCAACATTGCATAGGTGCCGCATTGGTATGCAATCGCTCGTTTGAGGATTCAGCACGTCAGGCCCGCCCGCTCTTCTGAAGAGTGATTTCAGAAGAGGAAGAGAATCCCACGGAATTCAGCACGAGCCCAGCCACTTTGATCTTAAAGAATCACCGAGGCTCGTTCAATTACCCAGTACAGCCCGAACGCTTGAATATCGACCAGATCTCCACCGAGAACCAGACCGGACCGGCACAGAATCTCTCTGTTCCAGTGGCATGAAAAGTGTACGGCTCTCAATAAACAGGCGCTCACCCGATCAGGCGAATCAGCACTTCTCGGACAATCCGTGGGTCAGCCCCCTGAACCTCCCGAATCACCTGGCCAATCAGTGGGCCGATCGCGTTCTCCTTCCCACCGCGATAAGACTCCACCGCTTTAGCGTTCCGCGCCAGTACACCTTCGGCAGCTTTTTCGATAGCCCCGGAGTCCGAAACAATCGCGAGCCCCTTCTCCGAAATCAGCCGTTCGACATCAGCAGGAGAAAGATCGCCGCTGCACCCAAGTTCGAGCAGATCCTGAAATACCGTGCGGGCGCTATTCGTCGTGATGGCGCGAACCGCGACCTTCTTCAATAGCGTGCCCAACACAGCGGACCGGATTGGAAATTCACCGATCACCAGTTTCCGGTCGTTCATTTCGCGCAGGACATCCTGCGTCAGCCAGTTCGCTGCGAGTTTTCCTTCGCCGCACGTGGTCGCTAGATCTTCGTAATAGTCGGCGAACGCTCCACCCTGAGCAACAATCACGGCAGCATCGTAGGCAGAGAGTTGAAACGCAGCCTCAAGTCTTGCGCGCCGATCGGCTGGAAATTCACAAAGAGTTTCGCGAATCTGGTCGAGGAGTTCCTCACTGACCATCACCGGCACCAGATCGGGGTCTGGGAAGTACCGATAGTCAGAAGCCTCCTCTTTACCCCGTTGTGCGAATGTCACCGCGCGATCCGCATCCCAGCCGCGCGTTTCCTTGGGAACCTCTCCGAATTTCTTCCCTGTCTTCTTCCACTCCTCGAACTGACGCCGCGCCTCGTATTCGATCGCGAATTCCACACCCCGAAAACTGTTCAGATTTTTGATCTCGACAAGGGGCGTCGGTATCCGTTGCCCATCCGCCGCGTGTACATGAATGTTGACGTTGGCATCGCAACGCAGACTTCCTTCCTGCATATTACAGTCGGAAACACCGAGGTACGTAAGCAACAACTTCAACTCGTCAAGATACCGATGCGCTTCCGGTCCCGATCGCAAATCCGGCTCCGAAACGATCTCTAGCAGCGGAGTTCCGGCGCGATTCAGGTCGACCAGACTGTCCCCGCCGCGGCCGCTCTCATCGTGCATGTTTTTCCCGGCATCTTCCTCGAGATGAGCCCGAATAATGCCGATTCGCCGCTTCGTTCCATCCTCGTCGTCGCCAGCAATCTCCAGCCAGCCCTCCTGGCTGAACGGTAGATCGTACTGGCTGATCTGATAATTCTTCGGCAGGTCAGGATAGTAATACTGCTTGCGGTCCCACTTGGTGTAAGGGGGGATCTCGCAGTGCAATGCCATCGCGGTTTTGAGAGCCAGCCGAAACGCTTGCCGGTTCATCACGGGCAGACTCCCCGGAAGACCCAGGCAGACCGGGCAGGTTTGCACATTGGGGTTTTCCGGGTTAAAGCGATTTGCGCAGCCGCAGAAGAGCTTTGTCTTCGTCAGCAACTGCACATGCACTTCCAACCCGATGATCGTCGTGTATTCCATGCTCAACACTCAGGAACCCCATGAACTACAAACATCCGCCTTTCGGAATCATCCACACGGTCATTAGCCCAGGTTGGGCCGCATTGTATGCCACGATGTTTCGCGCTCGAACATCCGCGCGGCACGCAGCAATGTTTCTTCGGAAAACGCCGGACCGATCAATTGCAATCCGATCGGCAATCCGCTGCCGCTCATTCCCGCTGGAATCGAGATCCCGGGAAGCCCCGCCAAGTTGGCACTGATTGTGTAAATGTCCGACAGGTACATCGCCATCGGATCATTCGCATGTTCACCGATGCGAAACGCTGGCGTTGGGGTCACTGGCGAAGCAACAACATCCACGTCGGCAAACGCGCGATCAAAATCACCGCGGATCAAGCGGCGGATCTTCAGTGCCTTGAGATAATATGCATCGTAGTAGCCGGCCGAAAGAGCGTACGTCCCGAGCATGACCCTCCGCTTGACTTCACTTCCGAAACCTTCCCCGCGCGACGCGGCGTACATATCGATCATGTTCTCAAACTTCTCGGCCCGGTGCCCGTAATGGACACCGTCGTACCGGGCAAGATTGCTCGATGCTTCCGACGGCGCGATGAGATAATAGGCCGCGACGCCGTACTTCGTGTGCGGGAATGTGACTTCGCGAATCTCGGCCCCCAGCCCGCGATAAACGTCGATCGCCGCGCGGACCGCACGCTCCACTTCCGGATCGAGCCCCTCCACGAAATGCTCGGGAGCCACCCCAATCTTCAAACCCGCCAAAGGCTGGTCGACCGTTTCACTGCACGCCGGCACAGTCCGGTTAATACTGGTCGAATCGCGGCAATCGTGCCCCGCAATCGCGTCCAGCAACATCGCTGCCCCGCAAACGTCGTTCGCCATCGGCCCCACTTGGTCGAGCGAACTGGCAAACGCCACGAGACCGTAACGAGAGACCCGTCCGTACGTCGGCTTCATCCCGACGATTCCGCAAAAACCAGCCGGCTGACGGATGGAGCCTCCGGTATCGGTGCCGATCGCCAGCGGAACCATACCCGCGGCAACCGCCGCTGCCGACCCACCGCTCGACCCGCCGGGGGCACAATCGGTGTTCCACGGATTCCGCGTGACCTTAAAGGCCGAATTTTCTGTCGATGAGCCCATTGCGAACTCATCCATGTTCGTCTTGCCGATCAACACGGCCCCCGCATCCCGCAATCGTTCGACAACGTGAGCGTCGTAGGGAGGTACAAAACGCTCCAGCATCCGACTTGCACAGGTGGTCACCCACCCTTTTGTGCAAAGCACATCCTTCAGGGCAATCGGCAACCCGGCAAGTCGTCCGATGGGACGACCTGCTTTTCGCGCGGCATCGATTGCCTCCGCCTGACGGAGGGCCCCGGCTTCATCAACGGAGAGAAACGCGCAAAGGCGGGAATCGTGCGTGCGGATTGCCTCCAGAGCAGCCGAAGTCAGCTCGACACTGCTGATCTCACCTTGCTGAAGTCGATTCAGCAAATCTCCGGCAGTGGCCCCCATGATCGACATCGCAAATTATCCCTGATGGCCAGTTTCGCTGAAAACTTGCGGGGCAGATCAGCCCCGTTGAATGCATCAATTCCCCTCAAGGATCTGCGGCACAACAAAGCATTTGCCGTTCGTCCTGGGAGCATTCGACAGCGCCTCTTCTCGAGAGAGCGAGGGGCGTTCTTCGTCATCTCGGAAGACGTTCGACAGCTCGACCGCGTGCGCCATTGGCTCCACATTCGTCGTGTCGACTTCGTTCAACACTTCGACGTATTGCAAAACCTGACCCATCTGTAGAGTCAGCGCGTCGAGTTCCGATTCAGTGAGCTTCAGCCGGGCCAGAACGGCCACTTTCGCGACGTCAACGCGGCTGAGAGGTTCGCTCATGTCCTCAATTCGCGGTCGGCAAAGTGAACGGCTTGCGAACAACAGCCTTCGTGACACGGCCGCTGCGAATGCATTTCGTGCAGACGCGACGCGTGACGACCGAGCCCCCTTCCTGAACTTGGATCCGCTGCAGGTTCGGGCGGAACTGTCGGCGCGTGATTCCGGTCGTTTTCCGACCGTTGCCTCCGAGGTACTTGGCCTTTCCACGCTGAGTAATCTGGTTGCCCAGAACAGCCTTCTTGTCGCAGTAATCACACTTCCGAGACATCGAAAATCCCTCTCGCTACCTGCACCAGCAACTGAAGTTGCTCATCACAGACCGGATTGAATTCGTCCCGGTCGGGCCAATTTCGGGCAAACCGCAAGTATAGTCGCCACAGCCACCTTTGCAAGTGACATAAAACGGGCCGCCGAAATGATTTTCGACGGCCCGCCCTTCTCCAAAAGTATGACGATCCATGGAACCCCGTGAAGATCCAGAACCCCAATGTCGGGTTACGGATAGAATGGACTCTCAACCCCCGTATCGAGGCCACTCGCCCCAGCGCCACTTCCGCCGATCGGCGGATTCATCGGCACAGCGCTAGCCGGAGCGTAATACGACGGCTGACTAACGGCAGGCATCGCCGCCCCGCCAGGAACCGTGTAATAGATAGGACTCGCCACACCACCCCGGTACGCGGGAGCAGTGTGGTAATTGGTGGGAAAAACCGAGTTCCGATATCCCGCCGGGGAACACTGCCCATTCGGACAGACACTGCTGATGTAACAACGCCCATTGGGACAATTGCTATTCAACGAGCATTGCCCGTTGGGGCATGACGCCGCGCTTCCCCCATAGTAGACGGCTTGAGTGTTATACGCTGGAACTGCCGAACAATTGCCACCGGGGCATGCTCCGTAATACGGAGAGTAGCCGGCTGGATACGAAGATGCCGGCCAGACAACTGCGGGCCCACCCCCGCCGTACGATCCATAAGCCGTGTAAGGCACTGCGGCGGTCATCACGCCGTGCGAGACAACCACTGGCATTCCACTCCAGCCAGCCGCCGCTACTTTCGCTGTCGGAAGAGAGCACAGCGCCCCCGTCACCACGAGTATTCCCATCACCTTTCCCAGAGCGATTCGAGCGTTCATTGCAATTCCTCCTCGATTTGTGCAGCACACCTCGCTGCAGCCTGTTGAGTTTTCAATCTCCCGCGAGCCGTCCGACTCTGGGCGACTCCGTTCGAGACAAGATCACAATGAATGCAATACACGTGCCAAAAAATCATAACAACAACACACAGCACAATCATTAAGTAGACACACAACATCGAATCCAGCCTGAATTCCAGCAATATACTGCACATAATTCACCATACACACCGCAAAAATTAATCATATTGATAAAAACAGAGCTTTTGCAGAGTCATTAAAACAGCATCCTGAGCGCGCGAAGCATTGTAAATCTGGTAATCCAGCCGTTGTAGCAATCACCTAAGTCCTGATATTCCGCTAAAAACGACAGACGACAAGTACAGATACATCACATTACACATCATATACTTACAACAAAACAACAGATTGACATCCAAGAATGTATCCAATTTGGCACACCCTTCGCATTCCATTCCGTTCCGTACGAGTCAATCTTGCAAAAACGGTTGCAGGAACCAAGGACTCAAGCAGCCAAAAACTGCGACTTCAAGGAAACGCAAGACTGCGAAAGGAATCGAAATGTTAGTCCTGACACGTAAACGCTCGGAAATGATTCAGATTGGCGACGACATCCTGGTGAAAGTCATCCGCACCGGAAAGGGGACCGTGAAAATTGGGATTGAGGCTCCGGCTCATGTCCGGGTGCTTCGGGCGGAACTTTGCGACACACCTCGCCCGACAGCAGATGTCGACGCTGTAGGCCGTATCGAAGGGCATCGCGAGGAAATGGTCGCCAACTGCTCCGACCAGTTCCCGCACCCGTTCGTCGTCTAACGCGGTCCTCGCCGCGTACCCCAAAACCGCCTCTGCCGGACGGCGAGGCTCACCACGGTCGGAATTGAAATCAGTGTGTAAAGGAATGACGGAAACGGAGCCGGAGGCCGAACTCCGGCACGCTTCCAGAACAATCACTCAGAAAGGACGTGCTGACATGTTTCGCCCATCTCTCAACTCAATCACCAAGAAGACTGAAAAACTGTTCGTTCGCTTTTCCGGCTTCGGCCTCTTGGCGGGAGTCGTGCTGATGACAACTCTGCCTGCCTCTGCTGCAGAAACCGGTGCTCGCAACCACCACCGCTCCGTTTACGACAATGCTGCCCCAGCACCTGGCTTCAACCACCCGACGGAAGACCTCTTCCTTGGTAACGGGGATGAGTTTCCGGGGAACCCCGATAACTTCCCGCTCCGTGGCGCGCCCGACAGACTCCCCTCGCGGGGCTCACCGGAGATTCCGGTCATCCCCAGCCTCCCGTCAACCCCGGTCGTCCCGGTAACGCCGTCGGCTCCGGTGGTTCATCCGGAAGACAAGCTGAGCGAGTCGGAAAAGATCAATCTGAAACTTACTGCTCGTTACTCAAATCCGGTGATCAACCGGTTTGTCAACTCGGTCTCAGCGGATCAGGCGATCCGTCTGTACCAGGAAGCTTCAGGCCTGATCGATACCCGGCACATCGAGCCGACGTCTTATGACGCCCGCGTTCGCCAGGCACTGAAAAGCTTATCGATGGGGGTCGAGAACAAGGCGTTCCTCGAAGCCAACCGCTTGTCGCTGAACGCGAACCAGGTTCGCACATTCCAGGACCAGCTTGAACGACTGCCGCAAACTCGGCAGATTCAGACCGCCAACGATTCCCTGCAGATGCTGAATACGACCATCGCCATCGGCCAGCAGATTGGTCTGCGCCCGACCGCCGTGGTGCTGGAGTTCGTTCACGGCTCCACCGACTCGCTCGACAAATATTCGGCCTTCGAGCCGACTGAAGAGGCTCGCCGCCCCAGTGCCGATCTCGAAGATCATATCGTCGGCATCGGTGTCGAGATTAAACCGCACGATGACGGAATGCTGGTGATTCGCGCCCTCCGCGGAGGCCCGGCTGCCGAAGCAGGCCTGCAAGGGGACGACATCATCACCGCCATCGACGGCAAGAACCTGAAAGGTAAAGGTCTCGATTATGCGGTCGATCTGATCAAGGGAACCGAAGGAAGCAGACTCACGCTGACGGTCAACCGAGACGGTCAGAACTCCAATGTCACCCTCGCGCGTCGTCGAGTTGAGATTCACAGCGTGAGCGAAGTTAAGATGCTCGATGACTCGGTCGGATACGTGAAGCTCGACAAGTTCGCACAGAACTCGTCGAACGAGATGGATCAGGCACTCTGGAACCTGCATCGCCAAGGGATGAAATCGCTCGTCATTGACCTCCGGGGCAATCCCGGCGGCCTGCTGACCACGGCGATCGAGTTGTCGGACAAGTTCCTTCCCTCGGGTTCGATCGTCTCAACCCGCGGTCGGAATACAACCGACAACAGCGCGGAGTATGCGAAGTACGAACAGACTTGGAAGACTCCTCTGGTGGTGCTCGTCGACGAAAACAGCGCCAGTGCCAGCGAAATCTTCGCGGCTGCAATCCAGGAAAACGGCCGTGGTCTGATCGTCGGACGACGTTCCTACGGCAAGGGAACCGTGCAAACACACTTCCCGCTGCAGACTGTCTCCGGCAACCTGCGACTGACAACCGCCAAGTTCTACTCGCCGAACGGTCGCGCGATGGCCGGTGCGGGAGTTGATCCGGACGTGAAAGTGGAACTGATCTCTACCGGCACGAAAGGCCCGGATCGTGACATCGAAATGGCGGTGAATGTGGCGAAGAGCCAGCGGCTCACCGACATGGCGGCGTCGAAGTCGAAAACTCAGATGAACAGCCTGTCGCGATTCGGTAGCTGATCGAACCAACATTGATGAAAGACCCGCCGGCCCCCCGCGTGCCTCTTCCGGTCGAACCAAACCACTCCGCTAATCCCGTGCTCTGCCCGCCTCGTCACGGAGTGGAAGTTCGACCGAAACGCCGCGGGGGGCCGTTGTTTTGTGAGCGGTTCGTGGTCAGCAGGCAACAATCAGGTCTCAGCAAGAAGCCCATCGAAGACCGTCGGTGGGCTTCTTCCTTTCAGGGGCGAAGACATGCTCGTTATGATGACACACCGCCGCACCAACCCAACGGCCGTTTCCTCACAGTACCATCGTTCAACAACATCCACCGATGCCAGACGCTCCTTACAAGCAAATTGTCGACAACCTGCGACAGGCCTTTCCGAGGCCGGTGTCGGATCGGGTGCACGACGCCTACTTCGTATTTTCGTTTCTCCGAGCGCTTGACGAGGTTGACCGATTGAAATCGGTCACGCCCCTGCTCGGCAAGCCGGAGGAACTCGACTACGACGCCGCCCGAAAAAGCCGTATCGCGACGGAACCACAACCGCTCGAAGCGGTGACCGACAGGCTGGTCTCTTATCTCTCGGGAATGTTCATCTGGGGACATCCCCGCGCGCAGATCAACGTCGTCCCTTCGCCCACCATTCCGAGCATCATCGGCGGGTTGCTCCCTTCCATCTACAACCCAAACCTTTGCAGCGACGAATCGTCCCGCCGCATCGCGGTCGCGGAGGTCGAAGCCTCCGCAATGACTGCCGATCTCATCGGCTACAATGCTGATCAGGCCGGCGGTGTCTTCACGTTTGGCGGCACCGGAACATTGCTTTACGCAACGAAGATCGGACTGGAGAAATCCTGTCCTGGCTCGTCGCGCGGGGGGTTAAAAGAATCGGCCGCGATTCTCTGTTCGGAGCAGGCCCACTACGCCTGCCGCAGCGTCGCATCGTGGCTGGGGATTGGTGAAGAGAACGTCGTACAGGTGCCGACGACTCCCGAAAACGAAATTCGCACCTGCCTGTTCGAGACTCACCTCAAGAGCCTGCTCAAGGAAGGGCGAAAAATCGCGGCCGTCGTCGCCACAATGGGCACAACCGACGCTTTTGGCCTGGATGATCTGGAAGCGATGCGCGAAATCGTGGACGAGGCAGTCGACGAGTTCAGCCTCGACTATCGCCCGCACCTGCACGCCGACGCCGTCATTGGCTGGGCCTGGAGCGTTTTCAACGATTACGACTTCGACACGAACCCGCTCGATTTTCCCAACCGCACGCTGCGGGCGCTCGCGGGGACGCACCGCCGTATCGAGCATCTCAAACTAGCCGATTCGATCGGAATCGATTTCCACAAAACCGGCTTCGCGCCGTATGTGTCGAGCCTCTTCCTCTCGCGCTGCCGCGACGACCTCGCGCTGCTCACCCGGGATGAAAGCGCCACGCCGTATCTGTTTCAATCGGGGCATTACCATCCCGGCAGGTACACGCTCGAAACGACCCGCAGCGGCTGCGGACCAATGGCGGCACTCGCGAACCTGCTGTTGTTTGGCAAGGATGGCCTGCGGGCGCTGCTCGGGCACCTGGTTACCATGGCGGAGGAGCTTCGCGAGCATCTGGAAGGGCATGCCGCCACGGCGGTGCTCAATCGGGGGAACTTCGGACCGGTCACGCTCTTCCGTGTCTATCCCGATGGCATCGACACTTTCGACGCCCCCAAACGGGAACAGAGCGATGCTACCTATCGCGATCAACTCCTCGCGCACAACGATTACAACCGCCGTATCTTCGACCTCGTTCATGCCGACGCCCTGCAAGGAAAGGGAGTCGTCATTTCACTCACCAATTGCTATCGCGAGAGCGACTACGGCGAGCCGATCGTGGCCCTGAAGTCGTACATCATGAGCCCTTTCTCCGAGGCGGAGTACGTGGACAGCGTGCTGGAATCGCTCTGGAAAGCCCGGCGAATTCTGGCGCAGCAAGAGCATCCAGCGAATTGATCCCATCAAGAACGTATGTCGGCCTCGCAAGATAAACGTCACTCATCCCAGATCTCACCATCGAAGCGATCCGACGACTCAAGCCCGTATTTGATATCCAAGCAACGCTGACTGCAGAGCCATTTGGCCAGCGCGGGGACTCCTTCATCGACCCGATCAAAATTGAGGAATTGAAAGCGGAGCAATAGACCTGTTTGAACAGGAAATCCACCCGTGACGGACTCGCCATTTTCCCCGTTTCGCGGTTCTCCATTTTCCAGCGGCAATTGCCCCATACGAGCCCCGATCTGGAGATTCCAGGCACGCCATTCGTCGTCTCGTTTTTTCGCTTCGTCTTTGCCGATCGGCTCGTCATCCTCACCTTCCTCGCTGAACCGAAATCGAGGCTGCTGTTTGTACAGAGCGATTAACTCCAAATCGATGCCGTTGGGATCCTTGCGGGCGATTTCTGCAAACATCTCGTCACGAATCTGGGTCTGCAATTTCACCTGCTCTGCATCAAACTCCACCAGCTTCCGCCGCCTTTCGTCCGCTTCGGGCCCTTTCTGGGCCCCGCGTCTTCCCAAAGCACGCATTAATTCTCGGCGTTTGTTCGTGCGCTCGACCATGCGCGGATCCTTGTAAATCTCGAATTCGGCATTCCGTAGCCTGGTCCAGGTCTCACGCACTTTCCGCTGCTCCGGAGTCAGCCCATGCCTTGTCGACCACGGCGGAATCAATTGGCACTGATTCGACAATTGGAAGTAATGTTCCACTTCCTTACGGATTCTCTCGGCTTCCTTTCCCGAAGGGGCAATGCAAACCATGGTCCACGTAGTGTGGAAGCCATCGTCGTCGATTTGCACCTTGACGCTTTTCATCATCTCAATTTGGTGAACCCAATTGTCGAGCAGCGCCTGATCGGCCGGCAGCGTGACAAAAACCGATTGGCCAAACACCCTGGCCAGCGAATTCGGCGGCAGCTTCGCTGTCAATTCTGCAAATGCATCCTCGGCTTTCTCGTGCGACGCGAAAGTCGCCGTAATCACGTTCGGTTCTTTATCGAACGCCGTCACCTGCGGCCCGCGCCACTCGGCCATCTCGCCGCAATCATAGACGTTTGTAGGCATTATCGCGGCCTGCTGAAAAACATCCTTCAAATCCGCATGTTGAGCCAAGAAGAAGATCAGCGCAAACACAACCGAAAAAATGAATGCGAAGAAATGCACTCCGACCAGCGCAATTGTGGCCAATACTCCGGGAGGGGTCGCGTTCATTCGTTCGAACGTTTGCAGCGTCAATTGCGCAATTTGCTTGTCTTTTAGCTTTCCGGTGAGCAATTCCCGCAGCTCATCGATGATGCGGATTGCGGTCGCGAGGGGAATTGTCTGGGCATCTCCGGAATGAACGCCCCATCCCTCACCGCGCAACCGATCCGCGACTTTGGCGGTGCGGTATGCCAAGGGAATTCCAAACAGCATGGCAATCCCGAAATACATCAGAAATTTACCGCCCAGTGCCAGTCCGCCGACCGTCAACAGCAATGCAGCGATCACGCGAAAACCGATATCGAGAATCCAGTGCCGGGAGAACAATGTCGCATGCAGCACCCAACCCCCGTCCAGCGGCAACACAGGAAGCAGGTTGAATCCGTTGAGAAACACCGTCAGCGCCGCTGCTTCGATGAGCAGTTTCTGGTCCACGAAATACCCGACGATTCCCAGAACAATTCCCGCACAAATTCCGGGAACCGGCCCCATCAGCGCTACCACAGCCTTCTTCCAGCCGGCAACGTTGTAGTTTTGTCCAGAAACCGCCGCTCCTAGAAAGGGGATAAAGAACATCCGCATGTTGCGATATTTGAACACCAGCATCGCCAGATAATGTCCCATTTCGTGGAATGCGAGAATTGGAATCAGCATCCCCGCCAGCTTCCACGACCAAGCCGCACCGCCAATCGCGAAAAAAATCACTCCCGAAAACAGCAAGATCAAAATCGTCGAAAACCAACTCGCCTTCTTGTTCTGCAGGCGAACCACTTCAGCAAGAATATCCGCATAGTCTTCCGGGTCGTGCGATGAATCCCGAAAGGGGTCGTTTTCCGCCTCGAATTCATCCTGCCGTTCGCCAAGTCCCGAATCTTCGAACGGATCTTTAGAGCGATCGCTCCGCCAATCGTCTTGGTTAGTCATGGAATATTTCCGATTGCGAATCTGATTGACCGGGCACGGGAATTGGTCTCAGCCAAAATAGCCGAATGAATGCCAATCCACCAGCACTTTCCTGGAAAACAACAAACGCATCTCGCCAATGGCGGACACAGGACGAATATAAACCGGTAAACGGAGCCGGAGTCATTGTTCCAAGCGACTCGCGGAGTACAGCAGCATCGACTATACAAGAAGGTGACGAACAAGCTGTTTCACCTCCAACTTGCGCTGCCGTGGAGATATAGGATGAATCCCCCCACCTCGCCGGTCGACGCGATCCGCAATTTTTATGGGAGCGAGCCGAAGACCTCCGACTGGTTCACCGTCGAGCAGCAGGAGATGCAGCAGTTCGGCCTTTCCACGCACAGCACCGACTGGCTGCATAACGATCCCGAACGAGCCGCTCGCGAAAGTCCCTACGGCACGACGATCGCCTTCGGGTTCTGGACCGTGGCAATGCTCACTCACTTCGCGCGGCAAACCTTCGGCAGCGACTATCCCACAGGGGCGCTCTACGGCCTGAACTACGGCTTCGACAAGCTGCGGCTACTCGCTCCGGTCAGGGTCGGCAAACGCATCCGCAACCACTGCCGGCTGCTCGACATCGAAGACCGCGGCACGGGCCGCTACCTCGTGAAGACCGAGAACAGCGTCGAAATCGAGGGAGAAAACAAACCGGCCATGATCGCCGAGTGGCTGTTCCAGCTGGTATACCCGGATGGTTGAGGGTCGACGGTTGAGAGTTGAGGGCCAGAAAAACCCAAGCCGACGACTTGTCGTCGGACAAGCGATCAGCGGCCAGCTTCCTAACAACACTCTCCCCTGCCTCAATCCAGCCTGCACTCCACATTCACCCACGTTCGCTTCTCAAACGATTCCAGTACTGAGTCGGCCACGAGTTGGGCGCTCGCGCCGGCGTCGAAGCCCGGCACCGCGTCGCGTCCTTCCACAATCGCGCTGACGAACTCGTACACGAGGTCGTAACGGAATACTGTGCTCGGCACGCCGTCGAAGGGATCGCGCGGGCTGCCGGCCGGAACGAGAAACGTATCCGGTACCCGTTCCTTGCGTAGCGATTGCCCATGCCGGCCAATGAGGATGTGGTTCGGATCGACAAGTTTGTAGACCGCCGAGCCTTCGCTGCCATTCACTTCCGCCCACTCGTGCCCGAAGCCGTCGTTGTGGTACCCCTTCATCACGGTGCTCCCTTCCCACACGCCGACAGCGCCGCTCGCGAAGACGCCGAGCAGCGCCGACCAATCGTCCACCTCGGAAGGTGCGCAGGGCTGTCCGTCGGCAGTTTTGTCGCGCTTGGCGTATTGGGCGACAGCCCCACAGAGGGACTTGATCGGTCCCATCAAGTCCTGCGCGAAGTCGATGCGGTGGATCGTCATGTCGAACAGATCCCCTGCCCCCGCCAGTTTCTTCGATTGCCGCCAACCCCAACTCGTTTCCGGCAGATCGAGAAACCGCTGGCTGCGGAAGTGTCGCGGCTGGCCGAGCGAGCCATTTTCGACCAGATGTTTGAGATACCGCATCGACGGAGCAAAGCGGTAGGTGAAGGCGGTCATGTGCCGCACCCCCTTGTCGCGGGCGGCGCGGAACATGCGGGCCGATTCATTGAAGTTCAGGCCGAGAGGTTTTTCGCACATCACGTGTTTCCCCCCCTCAATGCAGGCGAGCGCAATCGGCAGGTGCGTGAAGTTCGGCGTGGCGATAATCACCGCGTCGATCTCCGAATCGCGGGCGATTGCTTCGTGATCGGTGGCCGATTTCGAAATGCCCCACTCGCGGCAGCGCTTCTCGAGCAGCTCGGCGTTCGGGTCGCAGACGGCGACCAGTTCCGCGCGGGGGTCGATGCGGATCCCCGGTACATGGTGATAGTCAGAAACGGCTCCGGCGCCGATGATGGCGATACGTACTTTCTTAGGCATGCAAACCTCTGGAGAGGGATTCGAGTTAGGGATTAGGGCTTCGGTGTAAAGGATCGGGGATCAGGAGGGAAGTACCAAGGCGACGGCTTGCCCTCGGATATTACCGAAGCGGGTTGCGACATCATTTGTCACCCGCAGTCTGAAGTTTCTTGATGAGTTCCAATGCTTGTTCATGCGTGTGAATTTCTCCGTTGAGCTGTGCATCTCGGGCCGCTTCGAGGAGTTCGCGGAACGCTCGCCCCGGCTTGAGGCCGATCTGCACCAGATCATCCCCCGTAATGATCGGCGGCGGATTCAACTCTTCCGGCGGTGTTCGCTGCAGGTATTCCTCGCAGAAGACGATTGACTTCATGTCAGCGTTGCGCGCCAGCGTCTCAACCCGCATCAATGCCAGCAGTTGTCCGCTCAACACATGGGAAAAGAGCCGCTTCAGTCGCGCCGCCGCCAAACTGGGTGCCTCGACGAGGTCGTACTCGTGCGCCAACAGCCAGCCGATCGATTCGTGTTCCTGATTCGAAAGCTTCAACCGACGTCCGACAGTCTGCGCGAGCGTAACGGCATGCTCCGCGCGCGATTCAAGATGTTTTGCAGTCGTTCCATACTCGTCCGGCGCGCCTGCTGTACCATGCAATAATACGGACATGGCCAGTTCGAAGCTGGGCTCCTGGAGGAGACTAAGCATCGAAAGCGTCTTTCGCCACTTCTCCGCCTGCTCCGAGTCTGCAGGTGCATGAATCAGCGGCGCAAGTTCCGGCAGAATCAACGGCAGGAGTCCGACCTCGACAGCCAGTTCCATGGCCCGCTTCCGATGCCGATCGACGAGCATCTTGCGAAGTTCCTGCGCGATTCGCTCGGCGCTGACGACGTGCATCTCGGCGCTCATCTCGCGGATGGCATCGGCGGTCGCGGTATCTAGTTCAAATTCGAGAGTGGCCGCGAATCGGACGGCTCGCAGCATGCGCAATTTATCCTCGCGCATGCGATCATGCGGCTCGCCAATCGCGCGAACGATCCCCGCCGCCAGATCCTTCTCGCCGCCGACGAAATCAAGCACCTGTCGCGCAAGCGGATCGTAGAACACGCCGTTGATGGTAAAGTCGCGCCGCTGGGCATCTTCTTCCGGGGTTGTAAATTCGACGCTCTCCGGCCGGCGTCCATCGAGGTATTCTCCCTCGGTGCGAAAGGTTGCGACTTCCACATCGCCGGCGGCTTTCGGACCGTGGACCAGAATCACGCCGAAGCTCGCTCCCACCGCGCGCGTCCGATGTTTGCCAAAGAGTTCGCGGACCTGCTCCGGATGGGCGTCGGTCGCGACGTCATAATCCTGCGGATTGCGCCCCAGGAGAAAATCACGCACACAACCACCGGCCCAGAGCGCGCGATGCCCCGCCTCTTGCAAACGGCGGACAACCTCCACCGCGAAATCCCGCTTGGAATCGGTCAGCGACATTCGTGCATGAGACCTGGAGACTTAGACTTTCAAATCCAGTGCCGGTTGAGGTTAGTCAAATCACCTGTACTCCGCAACGAGAGGGATTCGAGAGGCCGACCATACGGCAGACAGATTTTCGTTTGCCTGCTAGAATCGGCCGGTCTTCCACGGTCGATCCCGATTGGTTACGCATGCCCTCCCACCACTCGCCACAGAACGTCTCGCAAACTGTCGACGAATCTGATACTCCCCTACTGGCAAACGAGGAACTGCGGGCGGAGGTTCAGACCCACGAGACTCGCAACCTGCGGGTGCTGGCTGCTTATCAGGTGGCGCATCGCATCGCATGGATCTTCAAAACCGAGAGCGTCATCATGCCGGCGTTCATGGATGTGATCGGCGGGCCCGGTTGGCTGAGGGGATGCCTGCCGGTTCTAAACCGCTTCGGACAGAGCGTGCCGACACTGATTGCCGCCGAGCCGGTACGGAGGCTGGCCCAAAAGAAGTGGGCCCTGGGGCTCTCCGCAGTGTTGATGGGGGTTCCCTTCTCGCTGCTTGGTTGGGCTTGGCTGCACCTTGCGGGGAGGACCGCGCCGTGGATGCCTTACGCGTTTCTGGTGCTGTACACAATCTTCTTCTGCGCCGCCGGTATGAACCAGATGCTGTTCGGCATGGTGCAGGGCAAACTGCTTCGCCCGGAGCATCGCGGCGAACTGATGGGTTTAAGCGGTACGATCGGTGCTGTGCTGGCTATCGCTTGCGCGTGGTACTTTCTTCGAAGCTGGCTGATCCTACCGGACGGAGGCTATGCGTATATTTTTGGCTGGACCGGCGTCGGCTTCATGCTGGCGGGATTGTTCGTCGCCGGATTGTTAGAGCCCGCTGAACGCCCCGCCGCCGATTTGAGCACTTCAACCGATAAACGGAAAGCCTGGCGGGACGTGCTCGCCGATCCGAACTTCCGTCGATTGGCGGTGGTAACCGTTCTGTACAGCACCGCGCAATTGCTCTTCCCGCATTACCAGGCCCTCGGCCTACAACGTCCCTCCGCGCAGCCCACCGATTTGATGGTCTGGGTTGTCGTGCAGAATGCCGGGACCGGCGTGTTCAGTTACGTCGCGGGAAAACTTTCCGACAGGTTCGGAACGCGAATCACTATCCAAATTGAGGCGGCGCTATCCGCGGCGACACCTCTGTTGGCTGCGTCACTGACCATTGGGTGGCAACCGTTTGGTTACGACTGCTATTGGCTGACGTTCGTCCTGCTGGGAATCGTCCCCGTCGCTTATCGGACTCTGGTTCTCCATGCTCTGGAAATCGCGGAGTCATCGCGACACGCACATTATCTGAGTTCGCTCACCGTTTGCCAGGCACTTCCTTTCTTGCTCTCCCCGCTATTTGGAGGGCTCGTGGATCTCGTGGGATTTCGCCCGGTCTTCGTTCTCGTTGCCGTGCTCGTCAGCTTGGCGTTTGCCATGAGTTTTCGACTGTCAGAACCGCGACATGGAGGTTCCGAGACGTGATATTTGGCTGACCCGACAAGCCAATGATTTACTTGGCCGCCAGTCGTTTGACCACGACGACCGTGACATCGTCAAAAAGTACACCGTTCCCAGAGAAGTCCTTGACGGCTTCGATGACTTTACCAACGATCTCGCGGGAAGTTCGTTGACGATTCTCCTTAACGATTTCCGCGACTCGTTCCATGCCAAGATACTTTCCCGAGGCGGATCGAGCATCGGGAATCCCGTCGGTGAGGAGCAACAACACGTCGCCGGCTTCCATTGGCCGTTCCGGCGCAAACTGAATGCGTTCGGTTTCATCGATGCCAAGGGGTGTCGTCGTGGCTATCAATGTTTCATCGGCAGCATCGTGGCTATAAAAATAACCTGCATGTCCGGCAGCTGCGTATGAGAAGCTTGAGGCTTTGGGATTCAGCCGCGCGAAAAACAGCGTCACGAACCACTTGTGCTGTACGTCCTCCAGCAGAAAGCGGTTGAGCCGGTTCAAGATTCCGCCGATATCCGCGCGGGTTTGTGCAAGAGCACGAAGATACGCGCGGGTTTGAGCCATCAAAATCGCCCCGCCGATCTCATGGCCGCTGACATCCGCCACAACAACTCCCAGACAGCCGTCGCTCATCGGGAGATAATCGTAGTAGTCTCCGCCCACTGCTTCCGCGGGAAGAGAGGCGCCCGCAATATCGAAACCGGCAACCGACGGAGCCGACTGAGGCAATAACCCCAGTTGTACGTTTCGAGCCACGCGCAGCTTTTCTTCCGTCAGTTGCAACGTCACTTCATTGCGATAGGCACGCGTGTAGTCGAGGATGAGCCCCGCCATCGGAACGACATTCGCGACGATCTTAAGATACAGCGAGATATTGAAATCATTGTCATAAAGCTGCCGTGACAGAAACGCCGCGTGCATTTGAGCCGCGACGCTGGGGATGACGCTCAACATAATGGCGTGCGAAAACAGGCTCGGCTGAAACCGGTTAAACCGTGGGAAAACCGCCACACCGGCGAACAGATAGAGAAACAGCGGTCCTAAGTCCCAGGGCCTGTAGGCGGCTTTGGCCTGTGGATAGATCGCCTTGGGAAGAGACGGAGCCACAGCGCAAACGTGGATGATCGCATACGCGATCAACCCGTAGAGAACCGAAGACAACAAGATGAATCGCAATCCGGTATCGCGCGGCCGCAGCCTGCCGGGAAGCTTTTTCCAAACGAACGGTGCCATCCCGGCAATCAAGAATACGACGTTGATCGTCCGCGAGATCGCCCAGGTGAACGGTACGAATTGATCGAGATCAACAATGGTGGGAATCACCCGGTCGGCGGCCAAAGTGCGAAACGCATCCACCATCCCGGAAAAGAAAAGCGCCGTTCCGATCACTGGCGTCGCCACATCACGAGCGACATGGTAATGCGTGTACGCAAGCACGGCCGTAAACAACGCGACACTGAAGGCACTCCACTCCAAAAGGGAGTGTATAAACTCTCCTTTTGTCACTTCTTGAAGCACCTCCAACTGATGCACGAATAAGACTTCGTCATCCAGATTTTCCGTGGGAGCCTTCACCGCTGAGAAACTCACCCCCAGCAAGTTCAACAACAGGGGCAAAGCGGTAAGAATGAGGATGGTCGCCACCACCGATCGGGGGAGGGCGACACGCTGTGCATTCGCGAAGTCACCAGAGGGGCGTACGTTGGGGGCTTCAACCATGATGAGAGTGTGAGACGTCCCGCTCTACGGTGATGATCTGGAAGTTTGGTACCCGACTCACACGAAGTCCGGCCCGCGCCCGCTCATAAAGCTTACGTCGAGCAAGGAGAATTCTCCAGCGAATGTTCCTTGCGTGCCGCGGTTGTATGCGCGTTACGGCGCCGTGGGGAGAATCATGTCGGCATGCCAGAAGCGTTCAAGCTGCCGCACAAGGGCGAGGAATTTTTCCAGATCGACTGGCTTGGTCATGTAGCCTTCGACCTCAAGCCGCTTCATTGCCTCGGCATCTTCCTGAGACGTGGAACTCGTGAGAATTACGACGGGAATGCTCCGCAACGATTCGTCGGCTTTGATGTCGGCGAGCACTGCCCGGCCGTCCCGCCCGGGAAGTTCGAGGTCCAGCAAGATAAGGTCCGGACGCGGAGCGCGAACATATTTGCCGCGATTTTCCAGGAATTCAATAGCCTCGGCACCGTCCGTCAACCAGGTGAGTCGGTGCTGCACCTTGCCACGCTTCAGCGCGCCGATCGTCACGCGCGCGGCGGTGAGGCTGTCCTCCACCAGGAGGATTTCCATCGGTCTGCCGACGGCGTTGCTGCTCATGACTCCACGCGTCTTATCATCCTGATCGCGGCGACAGCGTCACGGAGCGGTGCCCGCGACATGTTTGCCACGTGACCGAATGATACTCGATCGATCGGGGATTTGTCACGCCGAGCCGCAGCCCAAACTCGAAAACATGGCGGTCTTGATCACAGCGGTTCAGCCGCACGACACACATCTGACCAGAGTCCCGGAGAAATATCATGCGGCAGCAACGCGGCAATCTTCGCCAGCGATTCTTCTGGCTTTGAACCAGTATTCGCAGCGATCGCTGCGGCAACCGTCGCTGGAGCCCGACTTACTCCTGCACTGCAAGCCACCAAGGTTGGAATTTTACCACGAATCAATCCTGCAATTGTGCGTATCGCGGACTGAAGGAGCACGGTGGAGTTCCCGGCTCCGTCCGTTAATGGAAATCGGCAATAAATGATATCCCTTGGATATACTATGGGCGTTTCTTCCGCCGCCAGATCAACAACAGCTTCTATCCCAAGCTTCAACACTGATGCGGTATCACGTCCGTCGCGGGCATTGCCAACCCAAAGCACATCGGAAATCAGATTTCGCATTCGAATCCCAACGTGTGTACTTGGTTCAACCTGACCAGAAAGTGCGACAAGCCTGTCTGCTTTGGCAATCGTTTTCTAGTTTCCTCGTAAAATGCCATCAGTCCTTCTTTGTAGATTCCGAGTTCTGGCCAGACGAAGATGGTTCGCCAATGCTCGAAGCCTTGTGTTCTCCCGCCTCGGCTTTCGGCCCGAACTCGATCGGATCGACAGCCTCGCCCGCCAGCCGCGCGCGAGCGTACTTCACCTGCTGTTCCAGTTCCTTGTTGCCCGTGTACAACGTCGTCACACTGTTCCAAATTTCCTTGGCCTTGAGCACCTCACCTTGAGTGAATGACTCATCGGCCCGCTTGAGCGCCTCGTTGACGACCGCAACTGTGTCTTGGGGCAAATACCCCGCCCCTTCGATCTCCGTAATCTTCCGCTTCGCCAAATTGACGTACGGTCTATCCTTCTCGCTGTCATTGAGCAGCTTGACCATGTGACGATAGGTCTCGAGCGCCGAAACGCGATCCCCCATGCGGGTCTC